>CANQWV010000040.1 GCA_947627645.1 uncultured Lachnospiraceae bacterium
AGGAGCCCGGTAAACGTCCCCTCATATACGGGCCGCCGAGCGCATTCAGCTTTTCCGCAATCTCCGCCACCGCGACCGGCTTCTGCTCCTCGACAATACAGAACCTTCCAGCCTCAAAGCGATAGATTCCCGCATAAACCTGGCCCCTGCGCGCATCCATCATCGGGCAGATATTGTCCGCGCACCCATAGAGATTGTAAGCCAGAGCATCCACCGTCGGCACATGCACGAGCGGCTTGTCCAGCGCCAGCCCAAGTCCCTTCGCCGTCGCCGAACCAATGCGCAGCCCGGTAAATGAACCTGGCCCGCCGGCCACCGCGATCGCGTCCACCGAATTCAAATCCAGTTCGATCATCCCCGCTGCCTCCGAAAGCATCGGCAGCAGCGTCTGTGAATGTGTCTTTTTGTAATCCACCGTATATTCTGCCAGCAGGACGTCGTCCTCCGCGATTGCCACGGAAGCCACCAGTCCCGAGCTGTCCAGCGCCAATATTTTCATTGTCTGCCCACTCCGTTTTTCGAATTTATCACTCGCAGCAGCTGCCCGCTTCGTTGTCCACATGATCATCTGCAGCTGCTCACTCCGTTGTCCGCATTGTCATCTGCAACTGCTGCCCGCTCCGCTGTCCGCATTGTCATCTGCAGCTGCTGCTTACTCCGTTGTCCGCATGGTCACCTGCTACTGCCCGCTTCGTTGTCCGCATGGTCATCTGCTGCTGCTCACTCCGTTGTCCACAATTCCTTCCACTGTGATCCGGCGGTAGTCAAATCCGCGTCCCAGATCCTTCTCGATTGTAATCCAGACCGTGTGCTCCGGCATCAGCTCCCGGATCAGGTTCGCCCACTCCACCAGGCAGACGCCGGAGCCATAGAAATAATCCTCGTATCCGATCTCGTCCATCTCCTCCGGATCCGCGATCCGGTATACGTCGAAATGATAAAACGGAAGCCTGCCCTCCTCATATTCCTGCAGGATCGTGAACGTCGGGCTGTTCACCGGCTCTGTGACGCCAAGCCCGGCAGCCAGTCCTTTCGTCAGCACCGTCTTGCCGACGCCGAGATCCCCGACCAGCGCAAACACCTGTCCCGGGACAGCCTGCCGCGCCAGAAACCCGCCGTACGCGTAGGTCTCCTGTTCTGAATTTGTCTCTATGATCATATGTCCTCCATCGCACGTCAGCGGCCTGCCTTATTCAGTCCGCATCGTCATGCCTGTCACGCCTGCCCTGCCACAACCATTCTGCTTTAATCAGCCCACCATGGCTGTTTTTCTGTTCGCCTCATCACGACTGCTTTTCCGCCTGCCCTGCCACAGCCGTCCTGCTTTAATCAGCCCGCCATGGCCGTTTTTCTGTTCGCCTCGTCACGACTGCTTTTCCGCCTGCTCTGCCACAGCCGTCCTGCCTCAATCAGCCTGCCATGGCTATTTTTCCCGCGGCTGCCTCTTCATGCACGCAGCTTCAGCTTCTCCGCCGGAACATAGTTCTTCAGAATCTCCCGAACCTCCGTCTCCCGCGCGCCGAGCTGATCCTTGAACCAGATACAGGCGTTTTTCTTTCCCGTGTACACGAGAATGCTCTTCGCGTTCTCCCGTACCAGAAGCACGCTGTCCCATGCCGCCACCGTCGGCTTTGGTCCCATCAAGCTCTCTACATACTGCTCCGCATCCATGCCGCCCTGCAGCTTCGCCTGCCGAACCGCGATCCCTTCCTCGGAGAGCGTGTAGTGCAGCGGGTGCTTGTAGACAAAATTCAGCTTTACGTGTTTCACCGCCTGGCTGTGCAAAGTCAGGGGCTCATACAGCAGAAAAAGGACGCCGAACACCAGATTCCACAGATTATTCCTCTCAAATCCGCCGCCGTTCCAGATATAAAAACCGATCAGCGCCAGCCCGGCCACAATGCTGAAAATCCCGGCAAAGCTGTGATACGCATGGTACAGCAGAAAGCGGTACATACCAGCCACCGTCATCTTTATCTCAAACTCCGTCTTCATCCGGCACCTCCCTGCATTGCCTCAGAAACATAATACCCCTTTGGAAACATGAGCTTACGCTTTCCCCGCCGTCTCTCCGGTCTCCAAAAACGCGAACGGATCCTCGTCGTGCAGAAAATGCAGCAGCATATGAGCGCAGACCTCCGCCACGCGCTCTTCTCTCAGGATCCGGCGCACCTCCCCGCGGTCTGCAAATACTACCTCGATCTCCTCGCTGTCCTCCATCAAATCGCCGCTGACTTCTCCCTCCGCATAGCCGTACACGGTAGCGCAGCACTCGTCGGTCATGCCGATCGTCGTATAATACGGTCTCTCGAAAATTGTATCTACCTGGAGCGGGTGCAGCGTCAGGCCGGTCTCCTCGCGCAGTTCACGCACCGCGGATGCGTGGTAATCCTCGCCGGGCTCGACGAGTCCTGCCGGAAACTCATAAATATAATCATCGATCGTATATCGGTACTGTCGGATCAGCACCACACGGTCACGTTTCTCCCCATAAAGGCTATAGATAATGACGCCGTCCGGCTCCTGCTGCTTCGTCACAAGCTCCAGCTCTGCCTCGGTCTTCGAGCGGGAAGCCACATAATATTTTCCCGGATTCCCGACGCGGTTCTCAATCGTCAGATCATACAGATTGAGAAATGGATTGTGCGTAAGCTGTTGTATTTTCTTGATCCTGCCCATAGTTCTTCTGCTCCCCCTGTCGCTGTCCTAAATAGACCTTTCTCTATTGTCCATTGTCAATTTCTATTGTCCATTGTCAATTTCTATTGTCTCTGTGTTTGCACCGCCGCTGCTTAACGCTTCGGCGTCCAATCCTCCTTCAAATCCGGAACCGGCGAAAGGATTTGTACCGACTCTGCCAAAATGCAGGACTTTCACGGAAAAAGGAGACGCCGCAGATCCGGCAGAACCGTTATGCAGCATCCCCTCTGGTCACATACGCTGAAGCTTCCCGGAATCTCCTGCAAATCCCGGGGATTCCAGCTCATCTGAAATACCGCGCAAGCGGATGCGCAGTACACATGATATACGCCCGGGTATCTCCACGCCCGCGCCGCGCGGCGTATCAGCCCTGCGGCTGGCTGTGCCTGCTCATGGCGCCCGCGTCCTGTGCGGTGCTGTGCAAAACTCTGCTGATTCGCTTATATAATATCATAGTCGGCACAGAAATCAATACACCTTTTAGCAGATTCAGCGGTGCGACCGCGAGCAAAACCAGCGTGGACACGCTTGTGATCCCCTTGTTGATCGCGGTCCCCATCCCCACGATCGCATCCAGCGGCATTCCGTAAAGTCTTGAAAATGCCGGGAGCAGGTAGACTGCGTTAAACAGGCTGCCGAACACCGTCATCACCACGGTTCCGGCCGCCAGAGAGACCACCGCCATCGCACGCGTTTTCTTCAGATGATAAATGATCGCTGCCGGCACGACAAAAGAGCAGCCGACCACAAAATTCGCCAGATCGCCGACAAATGCCGTCGTCGTCCCCTTCACCACCAGCTTCAGCAGGATCTTCACAAGTTCAATGATCACGCCGCCGACCGGCCCCAGACAAAACGCCCCGATCATGACCGGAATCTCGCTGAAGTCCAGCTTGTAGAAGCCAGGCGCCAGAAAAGCCACCGGGAAATCAAAAATGTGCAGGATCATCGCCAGCGCGCCAAGCATCGCGCAGATCGTGAGATAGCGTGTCTTACTCACCTTCGCCACACTGTCCTTGAGTACCTTGTCCTCAATCAGCTTCGCCACCACGACGATCGCCAGGATCACCAGCGCGCACACCAGCACAAACTTCAGGTTCTCTCCAACCGCCTTCAAAACACCATTTCCCATTTTCCATTTCTCCTTTTCTTGAAATATTTCGGGGGATCTCCCCAACTTATTTAAGAAAAGCTCTTCTCAGTCGCGCCGTACCAGGGCTCAGGCGGCAGGGATTCCTTTCCTTGTCCCTGCACAACATACATTGCAGACGCCGGGCTCGGAGGGACAGAAGCTTCTCATTTTTCCTGCTCCGGTACCCTCCCAAAATCTGTTGCTTCCACGAAAAAACGGCCCCGGAATCTTCTCGTGAAAAACTCCGCGGCCGCCTCGTATCTCGCTCTCGCCAATACTGCGCATTCTTCTCTCATCCAGACTGTAACTGTCGGTTCCGGAATTCATGCCAGGAATCCATGATGCGGATTCCAGAAACAATGTCACCGGATCAGCCGCTTGCGCGGGTCGCGGACTATACCGCCGGTGGGGACTCTCACCCCGCCCCGAAGAACAAATCTTAAATTGTGGACATTATAACTAATTATAAGCCTTTATGCAAGTACTTTTTTCAAGAAATTTTGTGGAATATGTCCATAAATCTTCGCAAGTTTTTGCAGATAATCTTTCGAATGGTGTCAAATTGGTGTCAAAAATATGATTGGTAAGTCCAGTAAACGCTAGGTTTCTTCGTTATCTTACAAAAAAGAGCATCACTGCGACACGTCAGGAATCTTTTGTTTCAATGCTTTTCGTCTTTGAATCTCATGCTCTGCTTCTGCTCCGGCAGAATTGTAATATCCAAGCTTTTCCTCTAAAGTCATGTCCTTTGTAAACTCGTAGTTGTATTCACGAATCTTGTGAATGTCTTCAATAGTGAAATCAGGACTAATAATCAGTCTTTCCACAATCATCCCTCGCCTTCTAACAAAACAGACGGATTAAAAATTTCTATTCCTTTATATCCCTCCAGATTAGTGATTGCCCTTACCCCACGAATCGTTTTGATATTAACAATGTGCTTGAAATTCCATGAAATAATACAATCGCATTCATGAACAACTGCCGTTGCAATATGTTGGCAATCATCAAAGCTTTTTGGCTTCAATATACCAATATCAATTATCTTTTGTGCAAGTTCCAAAACCTCTGCTGTTATTTCCAGCTTTATATAATCTATGTCACTAATATAGTCATACAAAACACTTCTTTTCGGCTCTTCGCATTTTCCTACTTCGTCTAATGTCAGCTGAGACAAACAAACCTCATACTTCCCATTTGCAAAGTCATTCCAGAGATTATGAGTTTCCATCATACGGTCTGGAGCGTCCTGCTGATCCAAGTAACTAATCACAGAAGTATCAAGATATACCTTTAATTTTCTCATTACACATCACCCCTTAAAATTTATCATTGTCCCTCAACTCCCTTATATAAGCATCTGCATTTCTTCCCCGATCTGTCTCTGACATTACAAACTGATCTAAGTCAATCTTCCGTTCAGTCATTATACTGGATGCTCCTAAAAGTCCGTTTACACCTTGCAAAATCTGAATAACAAAGCTTAATTTATCTTCCGGCATTCGTTCCAGCATTACCATTGCCTCTTTTCTGGTTGCTGTCACAGAAATGCACCTCCTTGTAATGAGAATATCAATCTCCATTGTTAAATCTATTCTCGTATACCCGTTCCAGTCTAAGTTCTACTTTCCTGATTACAGTTACCTGTTCTTAGTGCCAACATCTCTTCTCCATTTCTCTATGATTTATTTCAATCATAGTATACCTCAAACGTGGCACTAATTCAACAGCAATCCACGGGTACATAATTTTTCCTTCAGGAACTCACCCGCATATATTCAAAGCTGGATCAGGGTCTTGAGGAATGATGTGAGATTTATTGTTTCAGCAAGTGGCAAAGCCATGACCTATATCTTGAAGCTTAAAATGCTATATAAATACTTGCAATAAACAAAATGAAGGACTAAAATTAGAAAGGAACAATTTGCGGCAAGCAGATAGGAGGTACGACTTATGAACAAAAGACGTAACTGTAAACGATGGCTCGCGGTATTTGCGATGTTGTCAGCACTGATGCTCGGAAGCATTATAGCCTCTGCGGCCTCCGGGGATACCGTCACCGTAAAAGTGACCGGTACCTATGGGCAGACCGAGGCGCGGAGTATGCTGAAAATGATTAACGATTTCCGAACCGGCGATGATGCATGGTATTGGAATGAAAGTAACACAGAAAAAATATACTGTACTGGACTTTCTAAACTCGAATATGACTACGACCTGGAAAAGGCTGCCATGCAAAGGGCAATGGAAATTGCTCTTCAGTTCAAGCATATACGGCCTAAAGCTGATATAAACAGTAAAAGCAGCGATGATAAAGTATATCCTTTAATCAAGCCATATAGTACAGCTAGTGAAAACATAGCCGCCGGGCAGGCCAATGCTTCCGCTGCATTTGAATCCTGGCAGGAAACAAATGACAAATATGACGGGCAAGGCCATAGAAGAAATATGCTGAATTCAAAAGTTACGGCAGTTGGCATCGGACACGTCTACTACAACGGCATAAATTATTGGGTTCAGGTATTCCGTGCTCCGACGGGAAGCACAGAAGAGACGGTTGCCATTGATGAGGAACAAACTGTGGACGTAGAAATTCTCGAGTCCAATATCATTCAAAAAGAAGTAACCGCAGCTGAGGCATCCCTTGAGGTTCCCTATGGGGATTCGGTTGAACTGCCTGGTATTAGTTGTAAGATCACGTTAAACGGTGCAGCTTTCGGCGACTTATGCCCTGTCACCCTCGATTCTTCCTCGGTGGTATGGACCGTCGAGAGTGGCAGCAGCTGTGTGTCCATCGATTCTGCTTCCGGCAAGATCACCGGGACGAAATGCGGCGAGGCACAGATCAGCACTACCATATGGGGGCAGGAAGTCGCAGTCGATATCAATGTCACCCCGAAGCCGATCGACGACGCCGAAATCACCTTGGATCCCGCTGCGGATCTCTCTTATACCGGAAGCGAGATCACGCCGGAGGTAAGCGAAGTTCTTCTCGCCGATACGCTTCTGGAGGAAGACGTCGATTACAGCGTCTCGTACAGCGAGAACACGGAAGTGGGCACGGCCACGGTCACAATTACCGGCATCGGCAATTATGACGGATCGGCGACTGCCACATTTGAGATTATTCCTGCAGAATTGACGGAAGACAACAGTGCGATCTCAGCCATTGAGGAGCAGAAGTATACCGGTTCCGAAATCGAACCCGCGGTGACTGTGACGCGCAGCGGCGTTCAGCTGTCCGACGGCGATTACGAAGTTTCCTATGAAAATAATATCGACGCGGGCGAGGCCTCTGTCACTGTTTCCGGCATCGGAAATTACACTGGCAGTGTCTCTGCGTTTTTCCAGATCGCTCCCGCCGATTTGTCCGAATGTACCTACGACGACATTCCGGATCAGGATTTCACCGGAAAACAGATTACGCCGGAGGTAAGCCTTCAGTGGAACGATTACACGCTTGTTCAGGAGAAGGATTACACGGCCTCCTACGGTGAGAACACGAATGTTGGAGGGCCTGCGTCTGTCGATATCAGCGGCATCGGGAACTTCACCGGCGATCTGCAGATCCCGTTCGAAATCGTTCCTGCCGACCTGTCCAATGCTGCGATTGCTGAGATCGAGCCTCAGGTTTACACAGGCGAAGAAATCATCGTAGACCCGGCTGTCGTCCTGAATGAAACGGTTCTTGTACAGGGTACGGACTATACGCTTTCCTACAGCGACAACGTGAATGCCGGCCAGTGCGCTGTCACTGTTGAGGGAACGGGAAATTATACCGGGACCTTAAATACTGAATTTACAATCGAGCCCATGCCCCTGACCGATGAAGAATTTACAATTGATCCAATCCCAGATCAAACCTATACCGGAGAAGCAATCGAGCCTGCTGTCACAGTATATGCAAACAGCACCGGCGAGGAATTAGAGCTCGGGACCGATTACACAGTTTCTTACGAGGACAACTCCGATGCTGGAACTGCCACTGTCAGCATATCCGGTGAAAATAATTACAGCGGCACGCTCAGTTCCAGCTTCGAGATCACACCAGTGGAATTCGACGAGACATTCGAGCTTTCTATTCCTGAGCAGACGTTTACCGGCGAAGAAATTGAAGCGCCAGTGACCGTCGTGTGGGGGAAAACCACGCTGAAGGAAACGACGGATTACCAGATTCTCTCCTACGACAATAACACAAACGCCGGCACAGCCAGCGTGACAATCGAAGGCGCCGGAAACTTTAGCGGCGAGTTGACCGGAGAATTCCAGATCCTGCAGGCAAAGCTGTCCGATTGTACTGTGGAAGAGATTCCCGGGCAGACCTACTGCGGCGAGGCCCTGACGCCGGAAGTGACAGTATCTCTCGGAGATTACACTCTGACTGCCGAAACAGACTATGTTGCCAAATACTCGGGCAACACCGAAGTTGGCACTGCCACCGTGACGTTGTCGGCGCCAGAAAACGGGACAGGCAACTTCACGGGAACAAAAACAGTCACTTTTGACATTCTCCCGATTGATCTTGTGAAAAGCGAAGCCATTGTCCGGCCAATCAAAGATCAGACCTATACCGGTTCTTCCATAGAACCGGAAGTCGTTGTAGAGCTGAACGACCAAACGTTAAAGGCAGATACAGATTACAAGGTTACTTACAAGAATAACCAGGATGCCGGGAAGGCATCTGTCACTGTAACGGGAACCGGAAACTATACGGGAACGCTGAGCGCTGATTTTACGATTTTACCTGCCGCTCTCAGCGATGAGTTTCTAGTCACGATACCGAATCAGCCGTATACCGGTGCACCGGTCGAGCCGTCCGTCTCCATCCAGTGGGGAGACATAGAGCTTGTGGAAGACGAAGACTTTTCTGTCGCGTACACAGGCGATCACACAGACGCTGGAACCGTAAAGCTCACGATCAGCGGAAAAGGGAACTACTCCGGCGCGATTGAGGAAAGCTTCCAAATCCTGAGCGTCGACCTGGCCCACTGTTCCGTGAGCCCCATTCACGACCAGGCCTACACCGGCTCAGAGATTTTCCCGGAATTTACCGTTTCTCTCGGGGACTATAAGCTGATCGAGGGCAAGGATTATACCGCCTCATATGATAACAATATAGAGCTCACCACTGCACGCAGCAAAGCCGAGATTATGTTGTCCGGGCAGGGGAATTTCAAAGGCCTCAGAAGCTTGACGTTCAATATCGTTCCGATCAACCTTGCAAAAGACGGTGCAGCGATTCAAGCCATCGAGGATCAGACCTACAGCGGCGAGGCAATCACGCCGGAAGTGACAGTCGTCTTAAAAGACACTCCACTCACGGAGGGGACGGACTATGAGGTTTCCTACAGCAATAATACAGACGTCGGGACCGCAGCGGTGACCGTCACCGGAGTGGGGAACTATACCGGCGAACTGACTGCTGCTTTCCAGATTCTGCCCAAGCAGCTGACAGAGGGTGACTGCACATTCGGCGAGATTCCAGAGCAGACCTACACCGGTGCAGCAATCAAACCGGCTGTCACAGTTATGCTGGGCGAGAAAGCGCTGACGGCAGACGTCGATTATACCGTCGCCTACAGCAACAACACGAAGGTCGGCGAGGCGACCGCCGTTTTCACCGCGGCCGGCAACTACAGCGGCGAGCTTGGAAGCGTCAGCTTCGCCATCGTTCCTGCGGATCTCGCAAACTGCACAGTAGAGCCGATCGCAAACCAGAGCTATACCGGCTCCGCCATCACCCCGGCCGTCACAGTCCGTCTGGGTGAAAATGCTCTGGTTCAGGAGGAAGATTACACCGTTTCCTATGAGAACAACGTCGAGATCGGCACTGCCACTGTCACGCTCACCGGAACCGGCAACTTCAGCGGCTCACTTACTTTGCACTTTGCGATCATCGCTCCGGCGGCCCCTGAGCCCACGCCGGGAACTTCGACCCCTGGAACCTCGACTCCTGAAACACCTGGTTCCGGTACATCGGATTCCGGGGCGTCTGACCCGGGCTCAGGTGCTCCGACCACCGGTCTTCTCCAGAAGGGAGCTGTGAAGAAGGATGCTGCAAGCGGAGCTGCCTACCGGGTAACCGAGAGCAGCGCATCCGGAGCCTCCGTGGAATATATGGCTCCTGTCAACAAGAAACAGACTGCTGTCACGGTTCCGGATGTGGTAGTCATCGACCAGGTGCCCTGCAAGGTTACCTCGATCGCGGCAAATGCCTTCAAAAACAGCAAGAAGCTCAAGAAGGTCGTGATCGGCAAGAACGTGGTCACGATTGGAAAGAACGCATTCCGCGGCTGTACGAAGTTGGCCACAGTCAAGCTCAACAGCAAAATTGTGAAGATCGATGCCGCCGCATTTTACGGCTGCACCACCTTGAAGAAGATCACAATACCAGCCACTGTGAAATCGGTCGGCAAGCAGGCGTTCTATAAGTGTTCCCGGCTGAAGAACATCACGATCAATGCAAAGAAGCTGACCACGAAATCTGTCGGAAGCATGGCGTTTGCCAAAATCAGCCGCAAGGCTGTCGTCAAAGTCCCGGCAAATAAGAAAAAAGCGTATCGGACTTTGTTAAAGAAAAAGGGCCTGCCCTCCAGTGCAAAAATTAAATAAGGCAAAATAAAATGAGAAGAAGCATTGCCTCCTGGCGATGCTTCTTCTCTTATCTCTTGTTTCTTATCTCCTGTCTCTTGTTTCTTATCTCTTTTTCTTATCTCTTTTTCTTATCTCTTGTCTTTTATCTGCTGTCTTTTATCCTCTGCATTTTATCTTTCATCTTTTATCTCTCATCTTTTATCTTTAATCTTTTATCTTTAATCTTTTGTATTTTGTCCCTTATCTTTTTCTCTTATCTTTTTTCTTATTTTTGTCCCTTATCCTTTATCCTATGGTACCGTCTGCCATCTCTTATCTTATGTATCTTCTGCGGACTTCGAAACGCAAAGCCTCATAACGTCAACTGATTTTTGATCTCTGCCACATTCGTTTCCAGTCTGTCAAGCCGTGCTTTCAGTGCGGAAATCTGCACGCCCTGCATCGTCACCTTGTTGTCCGTCAGGGCTGCCAGTTTTCTTTCTCCAAGCAGGGATGTCTGGTTTTCCGCTATAAACTGAATATTGCGCTCCAGCACGTTCTCCATATACAGCTGCGTACCAGTAAGCTTCTGTCCATAGTCGGCAAGCTTTTCTGCAAAGACGTCAAGCCTCACATCGAGCGCCTTGTCGTCTTCCTCAAGGTGTTCAAGCCGCTTATCCACCGTCTTGAATTTCTCGTCCATCTCATCGAACCGCTTGTCCACCTCGTCGAATCTTCTGTCCATCCCGTCGAGTCTCTGATCCATTCCGTCGAGTCTCTGATCCATCCCGTCAAGTCTTTTGTCCATCCCGTCGAGTCTTTTGTCTACCGCTTCGAATCGCTTGTCCACCTCATCGAATCTCTTGTCTACTGCTTCGAATCGCCTGTCCACCTCATCGAATCTTTTGTCCATTCCATCGAGCCTTTGGTCGATGCCCCCTAATCTTTCGTTCACTGTGCCCATCTGACTCAGGATCAGATCAAGCTTTTCGGAATCGTTCATGTCCTTTCCACTCCTTTCCCATGAAACAAATCCATAGCTGCTTGCTTTGCAAGTATCACGATTACAGTGAACTTACAGAGACATCATAGCACAGCTTTTCCCCGAAATCCAGACAATTCGACAAAATGCAACAAAACGTATCATTTCAATTTATCTTTCTCCCAGCGACATTTCTCAGTGCTGTTTCTCAACGACATTTCTCCGTAATGTCTCCCAGTGCTGTCTCCCAGTACTGTCTCTCAGTGCTGTCTCTCAGTGCTGTTTCTCATCAACATTTCCCAACAGTATTTCGCAGCGAGATTTCTCAACAGTACTTCGCAGCAATCTCCTGCATCTGCGGCAGCTTCCGCTCCATATCCGCGACCAGCTTGAACTGCGTCCGCGCCCGGTCCAGATTGTGTCCCTCCCGATGAATCCGGAAATAATGGTCGCCTTCCAGATGGTCGGTCAGGAAACGAAGTCCACACTCATATGTCATCAGCAGCGCCCCCATCGGCAACATTTCAAGCTCCTTGTCCGTCAGCGCGCCCGCGCAGCCTTCGATATAGCCTTTCACGTACACCTCATACAGCTGCAGATCCATAGAGACCTTAGCCAGATCCTGCTCATCCTCCGCGGCCGTACTCGCCCCGAAGCGAATCGAATCCCCGAAGTCGTTGACCGACAGCCCGGGCATAACCGTATCCAGATCGATCACACAGATTGCGCGCCCGGTGGCATCGTCGATCAGAATGTTGTTGAACTTCGTGTCGTTGTGCGTGACGCGAAGCGGCAGCTCCCCCGAAGCCTGCAGATCACAGAGCCTGTGCGCCAGCGGCTCTCTCTCCAGCGCGAACTGAATTTCCCGCCCGACAGAAGCCGCCCTTCCGCAGACATCCGCGCGCACAGCTTCCTTGAATTTAGCAAAACGATCCACCGTATCGTGGAACTTCTCGATCGTCTCGTGGAGAGTCTCCGCAGGGTAATCCGCCAGCATCCGCTGAAAATGTCCAAATGCCACCGCGCTCTGGTAAAAATCGCCGTCGTTCTTCACCTGGTCGTAGCTCGTCGCGCCCGTGATAAAATAATACGCGCGCCAGTATTCTCCAAGGGAATCAACGCAATAGGGACGTCCGTCTTTTGCCGGAATGATATTCAGCGTCTCGCGCCACACGTCGCCGCCGCTCTCCTGAATCTTTTTGCGCAGCCAGGTCGTGACGCCACAGATATTCTCCATCAGCTCGACCGGCCTTTTGAAGACGTCTTTGTTCATCTTCTGGAGGATATATTGTTTAAGCACCCCGGGTTCCGCAAAGGTCAGCCGGTATGTATCGTTGATATGTCCGCTTCCAAAAGGAATGCACTCGTCGAGTTCTCCCGGAAATTCAAATCTCGCGATAATCTCCTGAAGCTCCGTCCTCTTCTCTTTGTCCATCCGTTCCTCCCACCTCTGCTGCAGATTTTTCTGCCGCAAGCACAGCTTCTCCCGCGATTTTTCTGCCGAAGGTTTTCCTTTCCCTCAGCCTTTTCTTCTTTTTATAAAATACGCGGAACCCACGCCCAGGCATCCTCCAATCAGGAATCCGTCCAAGGCTCAGGCATCCTCCCACAGCTTCTGCGGATACAATCCGTCGTCCTTCAGCTTCTGAATCGCCGCCATGACGACCGGTTTGTCCTCCTTGTAAGTAACGCCGTGCCAGCGATCCGGCGACTGCATGACCTTCACATCCGCCTTGCCCTCCTCAAGCAGCTCGCAGACCACGAACGGCAGAAAGTACTCACATTTCAATGGATTCTTCTCCAGATTCTCATCAAGGAATTTTGTGAATCTCTCCTTCAGCTCGCCCAGAATGCTCGCCGAAAATCCCCACATATTCATCGACACCGTGCTGTGCGGCGGGATCTGGATCCACGTCACGCCGTCGTCCTCCGTGTAAGCCGCACCGCCGCCGCGTTTCTCGATATGTGTGCGCTCGTCCACGCGCAGCAGATTCCCGCCGGCATCCGTCACGCACACCCCGCGCGCCACATGGCCGTGCTCCGTGAGCGTATTTTCAAGCTGGTATCCAACCATCATATAGTGATATTTCTCCGGCTCGTCCTCCGTCCCGGTCAGGAAATCGTACGCCATCGAAAATGCGTGCGTCCCATAGTAATCGTCCGCGTTGATGACCACCATCGGTCCGTCGATCTCGCCGATACAGCTCAAAACCGCATGGCCTGTGCCCCAGGGCTTCACTCTGTCCTTTGGCGCCGTGTAGCCCTCCGGCAGATTGTGCAGATCCTGAAACACGTAAGCCACCTCAATCTGTCTGCTCAGTCTGTCCCCGATCGCCGAGCGGAAATCCGCCTCATTCTCCTTCTTTATGATAAACACGACCTTCTCAAAACCAGCCTTCACGGCGTCATAGATGGAAAAATCCATGATAATGTGGCCTTCCTTATCGATCGGGTCAATCTGCTTCAGTCCCCCGTAGCGGCTTCCCATCCCCGCGGCCATCACGACCAGTACCGGCTTTTTCATTTTCTCTCATTCCTCCCGTTTTCTTCATACAGTCCACACAGCAGGTTTTCAGTCCCATGGCAATACTCAATCCTTGCCGGGAGAGTCCGAAATATGCAATGCTCAAAGTTTCATCGTCAGCGAGATCCTCTTCTTCTGCAGGTCCACGCCCAGCACCTTGACCTCGACGATATCCCCGACGCTCACGACCTCGAGCGGGTGCTTCACAAACTTCTTATTTGAGAGCTGCGAGATGTGCACAAGCCCGTCCTGGTGTACGCCGATGTCGACAAAAGCGCCGAAATCGATGACGTTGCGCACGGTTCCTTTGAGGATCATGCCCTCTTTGAGGTCCTTCATCTCGAGGACGTCCGTGCGCAGGATCGGCTGCGGCATCCCTTCGCGCGGGTCGCGCCCCGGCTTGTTCAGCTCCTGCACGATATCGCGCAGCGTCGGCTCCCCGATGCCAAGCTTCTCTGCCATCTTCGCGTAATCTCCGACCTTAACGTTCTTCACTCCATGGCCGGCCGCGAAATCCTCCGCGATGCCAAGCTCCTCAATCAGCTTCCCGGCCGCCTCATAACTCTCCGGGTGGATGCTCGTCGCGTCAAGCGGGTCGTCGCCGCCCGTGATCCGCAGGAAACCCGCGCACTGTTCAAACGCCTTTGGCCCGAGCTTCGGCACCTTCAGAAGCTCCCTGCGGCTGTGGAAGCGGCCGTTCGCCTCGCGATAGGCCACGATGTTCTTCGCGATCACCTTCGACACGCCGGAAATATGCTCCATCAGCGGCACCGAAGCCGTGTTCAGATCCACGCCGACGCGGTTCACACTGTCCTCGACGACGCCGTCCAGCGCCTCTCCGAGCTTCTTCTGGTTCATGTCGTGCTGGTACTGCCCGACGCCGATCGACTTCGGATCAATCTTCACCAGCTCTGCCAGCGGATCCTGCACACGCCTTGCGATCGACGCCGCGCTGCGCTGCCCCACGTCAAAATTCGGGAATTCCTCGGTCGCGAGCTTGCTCGCCGAGTACACCGAAGCCCCCGCCTCGTTCGTGATCACATAGGCGACCTTCTGCGGGATTTCCTTCAAGATCTCCACGATTACCTGCTCCGACTCGCGCGAGGCCGTGCCGTTGCCGAGCGAGATCAGAGTCACGCCGTATTTTGCGATCAGCTTTTTCACGGTGTCCTTCGCCGCGCGGATCTTTGCCTCCGTCGTCGGCGCGGTCGGGTAAACCACCGTCGTGTCAAGCACCTTGCCCGTCGCGTCGACCACGGCGAGCTTGCAGCCGGTGCGGAACGCCGGATCCCAGCCGAGCACCACCTGTCCCGCGATCGGCGGCTGCATCAACAGCTGCTCCAGGTTCTTGCCGAACACCGAGATTGCCCCGTCCTCCGCCTTTTCCGTCAGCGCAGTGCGGATCTCCCGCTCAATCGCCGGCGCGATCAGCCGTTTGTAGCTGTCCTCCACGACCTCCTGAAGCAGCGGCGTCGTGTATGCGTTGTCCCGTGTGATAACCTGCTTCTCCAGGTAGCGCAGGATCTGCTCCTGGGGCGCCTCGATCTTTACGGTCAAAATTTTCTCTTTCTCGCCGCGGTTGAGCGCCAGCACCCGGTGCCCCGCCGCCTTCGGCACAGGCTCCGTGTAATTATAGTACATCTCGTAGACCGACTCCGTGCCCTCCTCCTTCGCCGACGACACGAGCAGCCCTTCCTTCTCCGTCATGCTCCGGATCCGGATGCGGTAATCCGCCTCGTCCGAGATTGCCTCCGCCAGGATGTCCTTCGCCTCGGCGATCGCGTCCTCGACGGTCAGCACTTCCTTCTCCTCCGAGAGAAACGCTTCCGCCTCCTTCTCGATTGGGGTCTTCGTCATCTGCAGCAGGATCAGGTTTGCGAGCGGCTCCAGCCCCTTCTCCTTCGCGACCGTCGCACGTGTCCTGCGCTTCGGCCGGTACGGGCGGTACAGATCCTCCACGACCACGAGCGTCTGCGCCGCCTCGATCTGCGCGCGCAGCTCGTCCGTCAGCTTGCCCTGCTCCTCAATCGTAGAGAGCACCTGCTGCTTCTTCTCCTCCAGATTGCGCAGATAGTTCAAACGCTCAAAAAGCTTTCGCAGTACTTCGTCGTTCAGCGAGCCCGTCGCCTCCTTGCGGTAGCGCGAGATAAAGGGGATCGTATTCCCGTCGTCGATCAGCTCCACCGCCGCCTGCGCCTGCCAGGGCTTAATCTCCAGTTCCTGTGCGAGTGTTTTTACAATATCCATATGTAGTCTCTCTTTCTTCCGTTTCTATACAGTATATCTATTTTCAGCGAATTTGCAAGAGGTTTAAAACAGCCGTTACTATTCACTCCGTGAACAGTACCATCGCTTCGCGATGCACAGAGATGCTGCATTCGCAGCATTTCACGCTTCAACCCTCGGGATTTCCGTGCATTTTGCACGGAAATCACCTCGCGGGACAGTGGAAAGTGAATAGTAACAAACAGCTCACAAATAACCTTTCCGCCGCACCGCGCATCTTGTCAGATTCTTTCCCTTGTGCTATGATAATAGGAAATAAAATCGAAAGCAAAAACGGCTGTCCTCTCACAATCTTCCGCGAAATGGCAGCCAGGAAAGGAAATGACAATGGACACTGAATACGGCTATTCCTATGGATACAGCAGAAATCCGATGGCGACCGCGGCGGTCGTACTTGGCGTGATCTCGGTTCTTTCATGCCTGGTCTTCTATGTCTCTGTCCCTTGCGGTGCGATGGCGGTGCTGCTCGCAATCCTCTCGCGTGGGAAAAATCCGATGCCCGGCAAGAGTAAAACCGGACTTGTCTGCGGAACAATCGGGATGGCGCTGTCGATCGTACTCACCCTCTCCTCCGTATGGATGGTGTTGTCAAACGCACAGATGCGCGCGTACATGGAGAGATACCTGCAATATTATCTGGGAGATCCTTCCTTCGATCTGGACAAAGAACTGGGGACAATGTTTCCGGCGTTAAAGGATGTGTTCGGAATTGAAGACTCTGCCGGGAATGAATCCTTCCCGGCAGACGGCTCGGACAACAGCTCCGATCAGCTGTTTCCTTCCGATCAGAGTCCTGACAATGACAAGAACTCTGTCGAGGACGAGTATCCGGGCGGCACGACTCCGACCGTGCCCTCCAGACAGCTTCCGGACGGAAAGGGGGATTTCATATGAAAAACCAGTTAAAAACACGTGAGCTGAAAAGCCATGCGCGTGAACTGATGATGGAAAAGCATGGTTTTCTGGCGCTTGTAACCTTTCTGGTCTCCATGCTCTACCTCGCGGCGACTCTTCTTCTGAATTCCGCGTTTCCCGCAGCCGGCGGAGCCATGAATCTCCTGCTCGGGCTGCTCGGCTCCCTGCTGATCAATATCGTATATTATCTTTTCTGCGCCGGGCAGGCCTCGATCTATCTGAATCTCTGCCGCGGGCAGGATATGCGGCTCGGACAGCTGACCATTCCGCTCTCCAGGAGGCCGGAGCCGGTCGCGGTGTTCGCGGGCGTACAGTTCGTGATCCAGACGGTCTCCGTGAACCTGGGGCTTTGGATCCTGCCGGATATCCTCAGTGAAAATGAGCCTTTGGCCTTGCTTCCGATGTATGGGATCCTTCTTGTGCTTCTCGTCCTCACCGTATGGCTCGAGCTAGGCCTGAGCATGGTATTTTTCCTGTATTGCGACAATCCGCAGAAGTCCGGTATGCAGCTCATCCGGGAGAGCTTTCAGCTCATGCGCGGGAACTGCGGACGGATGCTCTATCTGCTGCTCTCGTTTATCGGAGTGATGCTGCTCGGTACACTCTCCGCCGGTATCGGGCTGCTGTTTGCCCGCCCGTATCTCAACACGGTGCAGGCGCTCTTCTACCTGAATCTCGTCGAGACCGCGCACACAGAGTAGTCTAATCGTCAAGCTCCAGCAGCACGCGCATCATTCGGAAACCTTCCTCCCTCATAATACCGCTCTGCGCTGCCGAGGCCTCTCCATATGGCCTGCCGTCCCCGAGCTTTCTCGTACTGTCGTACAGCAGATACGGGATCGGATCCCCCGTATGTGTACGGATGCGGATCGGCGTCGGGTGATCCGGCAGCACCAGGAGCCGGTACGATTCCCCGGAGGCATCCATCTGCTCTGTGACAAGCTTCAGGACTCTGCCATCCAGATTCTCAATCGCCTGCTTCTTTCGCTCAAGGCTGCCCTGATGACCCATCTCATCCGGACCCTCCAGATGCACATAGGCGAAATCCGCGCCTTCCTTCAGCAGCGCGTCCACAGCCGCCTGCGCCTTTCCCTCGTAGTTCGTGTTCAGTCCGCCGGTGGCTCCCGGCACCTGGATGACGCGCATCCCGGCTCCGACCGCGATTCCCTTCAACAGATCGACCGCCGAAATCATCGCGCCCTTCTTTCCAAACTCTTTCTCAAACGACGCCAGCAGCGGCTTCGTGCCCGCGCCCCAGAACCAGCAGCAGTTGGCCGGATTCAGGCCTTTCGCCCTGCGC
>CANQWV010000041.1 GCA_947627645.1 uncultured Lachnospiraceae bacterium
CAGCTGTGCGATGCGCAGGTCTGGGAGTATCCGCTGTATGAGAAGAACGGCTATCTGCCGGATCTGAAGGCGATTCCGGAGGACGTCGCGCGCGACGCGAAGCTGATGGTGTTCAGCTATCCGGGCAACCCGGTGTGCAGGCTGGCGCCGGACAGCTTCTACGACGAACTGATCGCGTTTGCGAAGAAATACGATATCGTCCTGCTGCACGACAACGCGTACGCAGACCTGGTGTTCGGCGGAAGGCGCGGCAGTTCCTTCCTGAACCATGAGGGCGCAAAAGATGTGGGGATCGAGTTCTATTCGCTCTCCAAGACGTTTAATTATACCGGTGCGCGCGTCTCCTTCGCGATCGGAAACGCGGAGATCATTCAGAAGTTTAAAGCGATGCGGACGCAGTTTGACTATGGAACCTTCCTGCCGGTGCAGTACGGCGCAATCGCGGCGCTGAACGGGCCGTTCGACTGCGTGATCGAGCAGTGCGCGAAGTACGAAGAGCGCAACCAGGCACTGTGCGGAGGCCTGCGTGAGATCGGCTGGAACGTGCCGGACAGCGAGGGCACGATGTTCGTCTGGGCTCCGCTGCCGAAGGGATATACGAGCTCTGAGCAGTTCTGCCTGGAACTGATGGAGAAGTCCGGCGTGATCTGCGTGCCGGGCACAAGCTTCGGCAGCCTCGGCGAGGGCTATGTGCGGCTGGCGCTTGTGCTGCCGCCGGAGAAGCTTAAGGAGGCTGTGGAGAGCATCCGTGAGAGCGGGATCATCCGGACGGCTCCTGTTTCATGATTATTATAGTGTGGGAGAGTAAGGGATGTGTAGTATAGTTGAATCGCTGATCTATGTGGTGGGAGAGGACCGAATCCTGGTGAATGAACTCATGAGCCGCCACACGACGTTCCGGATCGGGGGCCCGGCGGACGTCTTTGCGGTGCCGCAGACGGTCGGGGAGGCGGCCGCGGTCGTGCGGATCTGCCGGGAGCAGGGCGTGCCGTATTATGTGATCGGCAACGGCAGCAATCTGCTGGTGTCCGACGAGGGCTACCGAGGAGTGATCTTACAGATTTACAAAAATCTGAGTGAAATTTCCGTCGACGGGGAAACTATGACCGTGCAGGCGGGCGCGATGCTTTCCGTGATGGCGAAGCGGGCGCTCGAACATGGTCTGACAGGCTTCGAGTTCGCCTCCGGGATCCCGGGCACGGTCGGGGGCGCCGTGGTGATGAACGCGGGCGCCTACGGCGGGGAGATGAAGGATGTGCTCGAGGAGGTTACCGTACTGACGGGTGAAGGAACGACGGCGACGGTGCCGGTATCGGAGCTGGAGCTTGGCTACCGCCGCAGTGTGATACCGGAGAGGGGCTGGATCGTGCTCGGCGCGAAGCTGAGGCTGCAGCAGGGCGATCCAGAGACGATCCGGGCGCGTATGGAGGAGCTGCGGGCGCGGCGCGTGGAGAAGCAGCCGCTGGATCTGCCGAGCGCGGGCAGCACGTTTAAGCGCCCGGAGGGAAATTTCGCGGGCAAGCTGATCATGGAGGCTGGCTTGCGGGGGTTCTCGGTCGGGGACGCGCAGGTGTCTGAGAAGCACTGCGGATTCGTCGTCAACAAAGGAGCGGCGACCGCGAAGGAGGTCTGCCAGCTGATCCGGGAGGTCACCGTCCGTGTGCGCGAGAATTCCGGCGTCACGCTGGAGCCGGAGGTCAAGCTGCTCGGGGAGTTTTAGAACTTTGAGAGTTTCAGGAACAGGAGATAAGATGAGATTTGTGATTGTGACCGGGATGTCCGGGGCCGGGAAGAGAACGGCACTGAAGATTTTGGAGGATAAAGGATATTTCTGCGCGGACAATATCCCGCTGCCGCTTGTGGAGAAATTCGCGGAGCTCTCTGTGATGCAGGAGGGCGGGCATGACAAGGTGGCGCTCGGGATCGACAGCCGCACGGACCTTGAGGAAGAGGCGGTGCGGACGATGCTGGAGCGCCTGGCCGGACAGGGGATTGCCAGCGAGATCCTTTTCCTTGACGCGAGCGATACGGTGTTGCTGCGGCGCTACAAGGAGACCAGGCGCAGCCATCCGATGGCGCGGGATGCGCGGATCGCTGAGGGCATTGCGCAGGAACGCGCGGAGCTCGCGTTTCTGAAGCCGCTTGCGGATTACATCATCGATACGTCCACGCTGCTGACCAGGGAGCTGCGCGCAGAGATGGAAAAGATTTTTGTGGACAGTGAGAATTACCGCAATATTTACATTACGATTCTTTCCTTCGGATTTAAATATGGGATTCCGACGGACTCGGATCTGGTGTTTGACGTGCGGTTCCTGCCGAATCCTTACTATGTGGAGGAGCTGAGACCGAAGACCGGAAAGGACGCGGCGGTGCAGGCTTATGTGATGCAGACGGGTACGGCGGCTGTGTTCCTGGAGAAGCTGGTGGATCTGATCGAGTTTTCCCTGCCGTTTTATGTGGAGGAGGGAAAGAATCAGCTGGTGATTGGCATCGGCTGTACGGGCGGCCAGCATCGTTCGGTGACGATCGCGGAGCATTTGTATCAGAGGCTGAGCAGCCATTCCGAGTATGGGCTGAAGCTGGAGCACCGGGATATTCGGGGATAGAGAGCCGGGCGCGAAGGCATATGGCCGGGTCGCTGCGGGAGATTGGAGGAAAAGATGTCATTTTCCGGGGAAGTCAAAGAGGAATTATCGCTTCAGGTGCCGGAGGCGAGACACTGTCAGCTCGCGGAATTAGCGGCGATCACGGGGATGTGCGGCTCGGTCTGCATCTCTGCCTCAGGACGCTGGAGTTTGAAATTTCACACAGAAAATATCAGTGTCGCAAGAAAATGCTTTACATTATTGCGAAAAACATTTAATATATGTAGTGACGTTTCCGTGCGTTTACATAAAGGCGGTAAAAACAGCACCCAAATATACACGCTGCTGGTCGGGGATCATGGGAAAGTGAGAAATATTCTCCGCGCGCTGAAGCTTCTCGATGAGGAGGGAGAGGTTGCAGAGCAGGTCTCGCCGACGAATCAGCTTCTGGTGCAAAAGTCATGCTGCAGGAGAGCTTTTATCCGGGGCGCGTTTCTCGCCTCCGGTTCGATCAGCAATCCGGAGCGGTTTTATCATTTTGAAATCGCGTGCACCTCGCAGGAGCGTGCACAGCAGCTTTGCGCGCTGATACACCCGTTTGGCCCGGATGCCAAAATTGTACAGCGTAAAAAATACTTTATCGTGTATATTAAAGAGGGGGCTCAGATCGTCGATATGCTCAACATCATGGGAGCGCACGTCTCGCTGATGAAGCTGGAGAATATCCGGATCGTCCGGGACATGAAGAACACGGTGAACCGCAAGGTGAACTGTGAAGCCGCGAATATCCATAAGACCGTGGGCGCGGCGGTAAGGCAGACGGAAGATATCCGTTACCTTCTGGAAGGCAGGGACGCGGCGTCGCTGCCGGAAGGGCTTGCGGATATCGCATTGCTGCGATTGGCTCATCCAGACGCTTCGCTGAAGGAGCTGGGGGAGATGGTTTCACCGCCGATCGGGAAATCCGGCGTGAACCACCGGCTGAGAAAACTGAGCCGACTTGCAGAGGATTTGAGGGCAAGACAAGGAGGAATATAATTATGACAAAGAGAGAAATCACGATTCAGCTTCCCAGCGATTTGGAAGTCAGGCCGGTAGCTCTTCTGGTACAGATGGCGAGCCAGTATCAGAGCGAGATCCATCTGGAGAGCGAAGGCAAATCCGTCAATGCGAAGAGCATTATGGGCATGATGACCCTGGGGCTTACCGCTGGCGAAAAGATTGTTGTCACTGCTAACGGGGCGGACGAGGCGGAAGCTGTTCACAATATAGAGGAATATCTGAGCACCCTGCAGTAATCAGTCTGACAGAGGAATACAGAAAAGAAGGGGCATTTCCACAGGGGACTGCCTCTTTTTATGCGCAGACCCGCGTGAGGAAACCAGCTGCTGCGCATAAGCCGCGCGGCAAGCAGGAAAAAGTCGGCGACGCCGGTCAGGAAATAAGAAGAACAGGGGATACATAGAATGAGGAAAGAAAACAATACGACAAAACCGGGCAGGTCAGAGCTCTCATCGGCAACGCGCCCGGCAGCCGGGCATTCCGGCAGTTTTCGCAGCACCGTAAGGTACGCATTTCTTTCCAGCCTTCCGGTCATGGCCGGGTACCTTGTGCTCGGCACAGGCTTCGGCGTACTGCTGCAGGACAAGGGTTACAACTGGCTTTGGGCGGCTCTGATGAGCGTGACGATCTTTGCGGGGTCGATGCAGTACGTGGCGGTGGATCTGCTCTCGGGCGGGGCGACGCTGATCGCTGCGGCGCTGATGACGGTGCTCGTGAACATCCGCCACTTGTTTTATGGCCTCACCATGCTGGAAAAGTACAGCGATACCGGCTGGAGAAAGCCCTATCTGATCTTTGCGCTCACAGACGAGACGTTCTCGCTTGTGTGCTCGCCCGACCTGCCGGAGGACGTCGACCGGAAAAATTATTACTTTTTCCTCTCGCTGATGAACCAGTGCTACTGGATTACGGGGAGCATCATCGGAGCCGTGGCAGGGGCGGCGCTGTCCTTCAATTCGGCGGGGATTGATTTCGCGATGACGGCGCTCTTCGTCGTGATCTTCGTGGAGCAGTGGGAGAAGACGAAGCAGCATTTGCCGGCGATTCTGGGGATTGCGGTCACCGTCGCCTGCCGCCTTCTGTTCGGCACGGAGAGTTTTCTGATCCCGTCGATGCTCGGGATCCTGGCGGCGATGTTCCTGATCAAGGGGAAGGATAAGAAGGGGGAAGGAGGGAACGAACGATGATTGATCCGGTACATTCTTTGCTGTTGATTGCGGTGATCGCGGGCGTGACTGCGCTGATCCGCTTCCTGCCTTTTCTTGTATTTCACAAGGGCACGCCGAAGACGGTACTCTATCTGGGCAAGGTTCTGCCGTACGCGATCATGGGTATGCTGGTCGTCTATTGCCTGAAGGACATTTCCATCACGGGCAGCACGCATGCGATACCCGAGTTCCTGGCGGTGGCCGCAACCGCGCTGCTGCATAAATGGAAGCATAACACGCTTCTGTCGATCCTGGCCGGTACGGTCTTTTATATGGTGCTTATACAGCTGGTGTTCTGAGAAGACGGCCAGGAGAAAGCCTGGCAGATTTAGTCAGACGGTGAGCAAGGAAAGAGAGAATGGCCTGAAGACGTGCAGGTCTTTGTTCAGCGGTTTTGTTCGATGGATTGACTTAGGGCAGGGTTTCCGGATCCTGCCTTTCACCTGTCTCGCCTTTTCACATATACTACCTTAGTATAGAAAAAGGAGAGACATCATGAAGAAAAGAATTGTATCATTTATGCTTGCGTCGGCGATGCTCCTAGGCGCGACGCCCTGTATCGCAGGCGCGGAGGAACCGGTAAAGCTCACGCTGAATGAGGTCGCGCACTCGATTTTCTACGCGCCCCAGTATGCGGCGATCGAGCTGGGCTATTTTGAAGAGGAGGGCATTGATCTCACGCTTGTCACAGGCTTTGGCGCGGATAAGACGATGACGGCGCTGCTCTCTGGCGAGGCGGACATCGGTTTCATGGGCTCGGAGGCGTCAATCTACACGTACGGCGGCGGCGCTGCCGACGCTCCGGTCAACTTTGCGCAGCTCACGCAGCGTGCCGGGAATTTCCTGGTGGCGCGCGAGAAACTGCCGGACTTTACCTGGGAAGATCTGAAGGGCAGAGAGGTGCTCGGCGGCCGGAAGGGCGGTATGCCGGAGATGGTATTCGAGTATATTTTGAAACAGAACGGCATTGATCCGGAAAAGGATGTGAACATCGATCAGTCGATTGATTTCGGTTCGACCGCGGCAGCGTTTTCCGGCGGACAGGGGGAGTTTACCGTCGAATTCGAGCCGGGAGCGACCACGCTTGAGCAGGAGGGCGTCGGCTATGTGGTGGCCTCCCTCGGCACGGATTCCGGCTATGTGCCGTACACAGCGTACTGCGCGAAGTCCAGCTATCTTGAGGAGCATCCGGAAGTGATCCAGGCGTTCACCAACGCGCTCCAGAAGGGCATGGATTACGTGAACGGCCACACGCCGGAGGAGATTGCGGAGACGATCGCGCCGCAGTTCGCAGAGACGGATATTGAGACGATCACGGCGATCGTGACGCGCTACTATGAGCAGGATACCTGGAAAAAAGATTTGATCTTTGAGAAAGAAAGCTTTGAACTGCTGCAGGATATCCTGGAGAGCGCGGGCGAGCTTGAGACGCGCGTGCCGTATGAGGATCTCGTGACAACCGAGTTCGCAGAAGCTGCGGCGCATGAAGCGGCGCAGGAGTGACAGGTGAAGCGATAGTTAGATCTTGTCATGGCGGCGAAGTCCTCAGGCTTTCAACTCGAACTTGTAGCCGATTCCCCAGACGGTTCGGATCGCCCAGCGCTCATGGTCTTTGATTTTTTCGCGGATGCGCTTGATATGTACGTCCACGGTGCGGGTGTCGCCCATGTACTCGTAGCCCCAGAGCTGATCGAGCAGCTGCTCGCGCGTGAAGACCTGGTTGGGCGAGGAGGCCAGGAAATACAGGAGCTCCAGCTCCTTGGGCGGCATCTCGATGCTTTCTCCCCGGTAGGCGACGGAGTAATTCGTCAGGCTGATCGCAAGATCCGGATATTCGACGTATTTGCCGGCAGTGGCCGCAGCGGCGGGAAGCGGGCGAAGCGCCATGCCGAGCGGCCGGTAGCGGCGGAGCACAGCCTTGATCCTCGCGCCCAGCTCGCGGTTGTCGAAGGGCTTCACGAGGTAGTCGTCGGCGCCGAGCTCAAGGCCGAGCAGCTTGTCAAGGATGTCAGACTTCGCGGAAGTGATGATGATCGGGACGCCGGAGAAACGGCGAACCTCCCGGCAGACCTGGAAGCCGTCGATGCCGGGCAGCACAAGGTCGAGCAGGATAAGATCCGGCCCGAATTCTGAGAGCACGTCGAGCGCGGTCTCCCCGTCATATACGACCTTGTTATCGTACAATTCTCCGGACAGATACCGGGCGAGCTGTTCTGCAGCCGTCCGGTCGTCGTCCACGATCAGGATTTTCTGCTGTGCGGCCATGTGAGTTCTCCTTGATTTTATGATTTATTCAGCCATACCAGGCCACAGACATACCTGCCGAGGCAGCTATCCGTTTCTTTTTACTTGAATTCCACAATCGTCACGCCGGAATCGCCTTCCCCGTACTCGCCGAGGCGGTAGGAGGCGACGTGCTTCTGGCGGCGCAGGTACTGGTGGACGGCTTTGCGCAGGATGCCGCTGCCCTTGCCGTGCACGACGCGCACCTGCGGAAGATGCGCAAGATAGGCGTCGTCGAGGTACTTGTCGAGCTCCGTAAGCGCTTCGTCCACGGTCTTGCCGATCAGGTTGATCTCTGCGCTGACCGAGTAGGACTTGGACATCTTGAGCTTGCTGCTGCCGCTGTGTGTCTTCGTGGAAGCGTAGCTGCCGGCGGAATCGTCGGCGAGCTTTTCCAGGTCGCGGATGTTGACCTGGGAGCGCAGGATGCCCATCTGGACGAAAAGGTTGCCCTTCGCGTCCGGCTTCGTGCTGACCGTGCCCTTCAGGTTCATGCTGAGCACCTTGACGCTGTCGCCGATGCGCAGGTCGGCGGCGGACAGCTCTTTCTTTGGCTTCTTCTCTGTCTTCGCAGACATATTTTTTTCAAGCTCGGACATATGCTCGCGCAGCTTTGTGCGCTCCTGCTCCATCTCGCGGGAGCTGCCGCCCATCTTGTTGAAGCGGCGGATCGCTTCGTCCGCGTAGGTTTTGGCGTCGCGCAGGATAACCTGCGCCTCCTCGCGCGCTTTCTGCAGGATTGCGTCGCGGCTGGACTCGAGCTTCTCTTCTTTGCGGGCAAGCCGGTTCTTCAGGTCTTCGATTTCCTGGCGGTAGCGGGTGACTTCCTCCTGTTCACGCTCGAGCTTCTCACGGTTTGATTCGAGGTCTGCGATCACGTCCTCGAAGTCCTCGTCCTGCTCGCGCAGGTGGCTCTTTGCCTCCTCAATCACGTAATCCGGAAGGCCGAGCTTCTCAGAGATTGCGAACGCGTTGCTTTTTCCCGGAATGCCGATCAGCAGACGGTAGGTCGGGCGCAGCGTCTCCACATTGAATTCGCAGCAGCCGTTCTCGACGCCCGGCGTCGACAGGGCGAATATTTTCAGCTCGCTGTAGTGGGTCGTCGCGATCGTGCGGATACCGCGGCGGTGCAGGCTGGAGAGGATTGCGATCGCGAGCGCCGCGCCCTCGGTCGGGTCGGTGCCGGCCCCGAGCTCGTCAAAGAGGACGAGAGAGCGCTCGTCGGCCTGCTCCCAGAAGGAGACGATGTTCGTCATGTGGGAGGAGAACGTGCTCAGGCTCTGCTCGATGCTTTGCTCGTCGCCGATGTCCGCGTACACTTCCTCGAACACAGCCAGCTCTGAGTGCTCGAATGCCGGGATGTGCAGCCCAGCCTGCCCCATCAGCGTGAACAGCCCCACGGTTTTGAGGGAGACGGTCTTGCCGCCGGTGTTCGGACCGGAGATCACGAGCAGTGTGAAGTCGTCCCCAAGGTGGATGTCGACCGGCACGACCTTCTTCGGATCGAGCAGCGGGTGACGGCCTTTTTTGATGCGCACGCGGCCTTCTTCATTGAATTCCGGCTCCGACCCGTTGTAGGAGCGGGAGAGCTGCGCGCGCGCGAAGATGAAATCCAGCTCCGAGAGGAGCAGGACGTTATAATTCAAGGGTTCGCTCTGTTCCGCGACCTGCGCGCTCAGGTTTGCGAGGACGATTTCGATCTCTTTCTCCTCGCGGATCTCAAGCTCGCGCAGGTCGTTGTTCAGCTTGACGACCGCCATCGGCTCGACGAACAGGGTGGAGCCGCTCGACGACTGGTCGTGGATCATGCCGGGCACCTGGCCGCGGTATTCCGCCTTGACCGGGAGACAGAATCGGCCGTTCCGCTGTGTGATGACCGCGTCCTGCAGGTAGGTTCGCGCTGAACCGTTCACCATTGAAGCGAGCTGCGAGCGTATCTTTTCGTTTGCCAGCCGGATGGAGCGTCGCACCTGCCGCAGCCCTGGACTTGCGTCGTCGCTGATCTCTTCCTCGGAGGGGATGCAGCGGCGGATCTCCGCGCTGAGCAGGCTGAGCGGCTGCAGGCCGGAGAACATCTCCTCGAGCGAGTCCTGCGGAAGATCTTCGCGGCTTTCGCTGCGTGACCAGGCTTTTACCCGCGCGGTAGTCTCCAGCAGACGGCATACTCTTAAGAGCTCTTCGACGTTCAGCGAGCTGCCGATCTCCAGGCGCTTCAGGGAGCCACGGATGTCGCTCAGCCCCGAGAACGACACATTCCCGTGGCGGTAGAGGCGGCTGACAGCGTCGCTCGTTTCGCGCTGCATACGCCGGATCTGCCCAAGCTCGGCGGAAGGCTCCAGGCGTTGGCAGAGCTCCTTGCCGGGCTGCGATCCGGCGTACTGTACCAGTTTTTCTATGATTTTCGGGTACTCCAGGACCCGCAGTGCTTTTTCGTTCATAGTTTGTCTCCGAATTTCTAAGTTTTCCACTATTCTACTACACCCGAAATATATTTGACAAGAAATTCAATTGATTTTTAGAGAAATATTACGTATAATAAAACAAAAATGGTAAATAGCAAGTCGGGGGAAAGGAGGAGATGGTTATGGCAACCAGCACATTTGAACGTAAGATCGAGATATCTGATCCTGAGTCGATTAAGAAGCTTGTAGATGTAATGGCGAAAGAGGCGCCGGACAGACCGCTCTCCGAACATCCATACACGGCAGCTGAGCGAGAAAGGAGTGATCGTTTATTAAGGCAGTGCTTATCTCGCTCAAGACGCTACTCGATAATACATTATAAAAAGACGCCGCAGAGGCCTTAACACAACCTCTTGCGGCGTCTTGCTCATTCTGGAAGCGAAGCAAGCTTACTCAGCTTCTGCGACGAGGCCTGCGATTGCGGACACGTCGACATCTGCGTTTGGAGCGGCGAGCACCTCATCCGGGATGACGATCTGGTCTACGCTGTTGTAGGAGATCGTCGCGTCGACGGAGCAGTCGTTCAGGACGAGCTCCACGGTAGTGGAAGCCGCACCTTCAGCTGTGGCGCCGGCCACCATCTGGCTGACAAGCGAGCTGATCATGCCCAGGTCGCTGCCGTTGAGATCCATGTGCATCTTGGCCGGAAGATAGGTGGAGGCATCCACATAGTACTCAATGTTCATCACGATGCCGCTGAGCATATTGAGAACCAGGCTGACGTTCTCATCTGCCGTGAGATCCTGCCCTGTCGTCTCGGAAACCTTCTGCATGATCGTGTTCAGTGTGTTGGAATCGATCGTGCAGCTGAGCAGATAGCACTCGGTGCCGTTCACATCGGCAGCCTCGGGAGCAAGCTCGAAATTCAGTCCCCATTCGGCCATCTCGCCGAACGATATAGACTGGCCGGTAGCGGAATCCACAAGATCCTTCATGTTGATGCCGCTTGGATCGGACTGTGCCGTCCAGGAACCGCTCATCGGATCCTTGATGTACATGGTCATGGTGCCGTCCTCGCCTGTCGTCATATAGGACTCGATCGGCGTCGTCTGCCCTTCCGAGAGCGCGGCTATTTCATAGGAGCCGTTCATCTTCATTGCGATCGGATCCAGCGTGTAGTCGATCTGCATGGGCCCGGAAGCGGTGATCGGCATACTGGTCGTGTTTGTGCCGTCGGACATATTAAGCGCCGCATCCAGGTTGATGTCCATGTTCATGGACATACTCTGCAGGTCAACCTCTGCAGCCGCCATCTTCTCGCTGAGTGAATCGAGCGTCTCAGCGCTGTCGAAACCGCAGAGCATGGAAGCTGCTGCGACAACCGCGAGACCCATAAGAAACTGTTTCTTCATAAGTTAAAATCCTTCCTTTCCCTTATGTAAATAAGTGTTTGATGAGATGGCGCTATTATAGCACCAATTGATTTTGGTGTCTATAGAACAAAGTCTGGAAGTATAAAAAATTAAGAAAAAATATACTTTTTATCGAATTGTGCGAAAAAAATTTCTTGAATAACAGGGCGGTTGTGGTATATTGTTAGCGTTGAAAGGGACAAGACAAAATGCCTCATGTATAGAAGGAAGCGATTGCCGGCCGGAGGCAGATCCAAAGCTGCGCGGAAAGCGCGGGACAGGCAAAAGAACAAAAGCTGCGCGGAAAGCGCGGGACAGGCAAAAGAACAAAAGCTGCGTGGAAAGCGCGGGACAGGCAAAAGAACGAAAACTGCGCGGAAAGTAATAGACGGAAGAGAGAACAACAGATAAAACAACAGGGGATGAAGCCATGAATTATACGGAAGCGGTTGAATACATAGAAAGTACGCCAAAATTTACGAAAAAGAATAAGCCGGAAAATACGGCGGAGCTGATCAAAAGGCTTGGGAATCCGGAGCGCCGGATGAAGGTGATCCATGTGGCGGGGACGAACGGGAAGGGCTCGGTCTGTGCGTTTCTCGCTTCGATCCTCCAGAAAGCCGGGAAGCGGACGGGGCTGTTCACCTCGCCGCATCTCGTCGAGATCACGGAGCGTTTTCAGATCAATCAGGTTCCTGTGTCGCACGAGAGCTTCACGGACGCGTTTGTGCGGGTGAAGCGTGAGATCGACGCGATGATCGCGGACGGTTATGCGCATCCGGCTTACTTTGAGCTTTTGTTTGCGGTGGGTCTGCTTTTGTTTGAGGAGGCCGGGGTGGAGTATCTCGTGCTGGAGACCGGGCTGGGCGGCCGCCTGGACGCGACGAATCTTGTCGAACGTCCGGCTGCCTGCGTAATCGCGAGCATCAGCCTCGACCACATGGAATACCTGGGCGATACGGTTGCGAAGATCGCTGCGGAGAAGGCCGGGATTATCAAGGAGGGCGTCCCGGTGGTTTACGACGGGAGAAATCCGGAGTCGGAGCAGGTGATCCTTGCGCAGGCGCAGAAGCTGCACGCGCCGACATACCGCTACGACGATTCCATGTGCGAAATACTGGCAAAAACGGATAAAAGCATTGATTTTATGCTGGATTGCAGTTATGATAAAAATGATACGGCAAAAAAGCTGCGGATCACGGTACCGTTTCTCGCTGAATATCAGATTGTGAACAGTTCGCTTGCCGCCATGACGGCGCGCGTCATCGAGGCGCAGGAGAAGAGCGGCATGATCGGCGACGGGACGATCGCGGAGGGGATACGCACGGCGCGCTGGCCGGGCAGGATGGAGACTGTGCTGCCGGGCGTGGTGCTGGACGGGGCGCACAACGCGGACGGGATCCGCGAGTTCATCCGGACCGCCGCGGACGTCCGGGAGAGGATGCCGGTGTCGCTGCTGTTCTCGGCGGTCGTTGAGAAAGAGTATGAGAAGATGATTCAGGAGATCTGCGAGGATATGCAGCCGGAGTTTGTCGTGGTGACGCAGGTGGGCGGCGCGCGTGTCGTGCCGGCGGAGACGCTCGCGGAGGTATTTCGCAGATACACGACGGTTCCTGTCGTCGCGAAGGCAGACGTGGCGGAGGCTTTTGCGGAGGCGCTTGCGCGAAGGGGAGACAGTATGCTGTTCTGCGCGGGCTCGCTGTACCTGGTCGGGGAAATCAAAAAAATACTGCTGTGAAGGTTTTTCTGAAAACAGCGTGCAGGCAGGGGTTCATGTAGTTTTACGAGGAGAGGAACAGATGATTAATTACGAAGAGGAACTGAAAAAATTTCATCCGAGCATGGATGTGAACGAGGCCGAGGACGCGATCTACAGCCGCGACCTGACCGACGTCACGGATATCCTGAAGGAGATGCTCAAGGACGAGAAGAAGAACAGAAAGCAGGGGAACTGACCGATGAGGTGTATTTACTGCAATACCCCTCTGGCGGCGATCGATTACTGCACGGGCTGCGGCGCGGACATCACGATCCAGAAGCGCATTGTCCGGTTTTCCAATCTTCTGTACAATGAGGGGTTAGAGAAGGCGCTGATCCGGGATATGGAGGGAGCGATTTCCTGTCTGAAGCGCAGCCTGAAATTCAACAAAGAAAATACGGACGCCAGGAACCTTCTGGGTCTTTGCTACTATGAGACGGGGGAGGCGGTCTCGGCCCTCTGTGAGTGGGTCGTGAGCAAGAACCTGCAACCGTCGGACAATCTCGCGGATTACTATATCAATGAGCTGCAGACGAACAAGAACCGCCTCGACACGATCAACCAGACGATCCGCAAATACAACCAATGCCTCACGTACTGTCATGAGGACAATGAGGACGTCGCGATCATCCAGCTCAAGAAGGTGCTCAGCCAGAATCCGAAGCTGGTCAAGGCGTATCAGCTGCTCGCCCTTCTCTATATGAAGCGGCAGGAGTATGAGCGCGCGCGGAGGCTGCTGCGCAAGGCGGCGAACATCGATACGACGAACACGACGACGCTGCGTTATCTGCAGGAGATCGAGGACGTTACGGGCAGGAGCACCAGCCTGGGGCGGAAGTACAAAAAGCAGGAAAAAGATTCGGAGGAGAACGTTTCCGGGACGCTGCGCTATGTGAGCGGCACCGAGACGATCATCCAGCCGACGACCTTCCGCGACAGCTCCGGGATCGCGACCTTTATCAACATCGCGCTCGGGATCCTGCTGGGCGGCGCGATCGTGTGGTTTCTGATCGTCCCGGCGAACCGTCAGTCCGTCAACGATGAGGCGAACCGCCAGGTGACGGACGCCAACACGAAGCTTGCCACGGAGTCAGTCAAGGTGCAGGAGCTGCAGGACGAGATTGACGGCTATGTGGCTCAGGTAGAGGATGCGCAGAAGGAGCGCGATGAGGCGCTTGCCAAAGCGGACAGCTACGACGACCTGCTCGGCGTGGCGCAGGTATACGTGGGCGGGGACGCGTCCTCGGCGGCGAACATGATCGCCAGTATGGACGCTTCGAGCTTCGAGGGCAACGCGAAATCCCTGTTTGATACGCTTGCGGGGGCGGCCCAGGGGAGCCTGTTTACACAATATTACAATGCGGGTACCTCGGCCTACGTTGTGCCGGACTACCGGACTGCGTCGGAGCAGCTTCAGAAGGCGGTGGACTGCGATCCGGACCGCAAGCAGGCGAACCATGGGGATGCGCTTTTGTATCTCGGGATGTCCTACTATTATCTTGGGGATTCCGCGAAGGCGGACAGTGTGTTCGGCCAGATCCAGCAATATTATCCCAATATCGCGCAGCAGTACGGGCTGTCCGGCTATATGTCCACGGGCGGAGGCGGCTACACGGCCGGGCAGGACACGGGGGCGCAGGATTTAAGCGGCCTCGGCGATGCGACGACGGGCCAGAATGCGTGGACGGCCGGGGACGGCAGCATCACGGTGTGGAATGAGGGCGCGGGCGATACGACGGGCTATGAGGATTCCGGCTATACGGATCCGGGCTATACCGATCCGGGTACAACGGGCCAGGAGTACGACTATGAGAGCGGCATCTATCCCGCGTGGACGGATCCGAATACCGGTATACAGTACGACGTCTACGGCAATCCGCTGCCAGGGCAGGGATTGTAGCTCAAAAACATAATAGAAAAAAATAAGAGACTGTTACAGAAGAGAAAGCTGTGATTGTCTGCTCAGGCCGAAGCATTTGCTGCAGGGGCTGGAGGGACATGAGGCAGAAGGCAGTCTGGGCTTTGTGAATTCGTATGTCCAGACTGCCTGACGCCGGATACAGAGGAAGGCTTCTGCAACAGTCATTTTTATGTGCAGACCCGCGTAAGGTATTTTGCCGCCAGTGTGCAGTACGTGGGTTAAGAGGCGAGCCGCGGGGCTCATCTCTGTCTGATGCTGCATGAAGAAAAGCCTGCCGTTGGGGAAATGTACTGCAAGAGAAAAATCGGAGTATGGAAAGAATTTTGCAAGGAGGGGACAAGATGAATCAGATTTTTACAATTGCGGGAACAGTGATGACCGTCCATCTGCCGGCCGAGCTGGATCACCACAGCTCAGAGCAGATCAGAATGGAGGCGGACCGGCTGATACGCTCGCGCAACATCCGCAGCCTGCTGTTTGATTTCGGAGGGACAAGCTTTATGGACAGCTCGGGGATTGGGATGATCATCGGGCGTTACAAGATGATGCGCTTCATGGGCGGAAACGTTCTGGCGATCCATGTGGGCGAACAGATGCGCAGGCTTCTGACGATGTCCGGGATCTACAAGGTGATCGATATCTATGAGGGGCTGCCGCAGCAGTCGGGGCTCGTTTGACAAAAGGGGGAGCATACCATGCAGCAGAATGAGATGAAACTGGAATTCGACAGCCGCTCGTGCAACGAGAGCTTTGCCCGCGTGACGGTGGCCGCGTTCATGACGCAGCTCAATCCGACGCTTGAGGAGGTGGCGGACGTCAAGACCGCTGTGTCCGAGGCGGTCACGAACGCGATCATACACGGCTATGAGGGGAGGGTGGAGAAGGTCGTGATCCTGTGCAGGCTCGAGGGACAGGAGCTGTACGTGGAGGTTCGCGACGAGGGCAAAGGGATCGCGGATGTGGCGCTTGCGATGGAGCCGCTGTTCACGACAAAGGAGGAGTGCGACCGTGCCGGCATGGGTTTTTCCTTTATGGAGGCGTTCATGGACTCGCTTGAGGTGGAGTCTGAGCTGGGGCGGGGGACGTGTGTGAAAATGCGCAAAAGAATCTCGCGGGAAAAACGGGATCGCTCTGACCCATTCAAAGAAGGGCAGGCAGCCCTGGCGAGGGCATCGGAGAAAGGAAACACGGCGCAGCAGAACGAGGCGGAGAACCTGCCGCCGCCCGGCTGTCTGATGGCAGAAGATCAGAGTTCGCCGCAGGCCGGACAAGTGGCTGAGAATATACAGGAAAGGTCGTGATCTGGCGGATGGAGCATACCCTTGCGTTGATTAAACGGGTTCACGAGGGGGATAAAGACGCCAGAGAACAGTTGGTGGAGGAGAACATGGGGCTTGTGTTCACTGTGGTGCATCGCTTCCAGGGGCGCGGCTGCGACCAGGAGGATCTTGTGCAGATTGGCTGTATCGGCCTGCTGAAGGCGATCGATCACTTTGACAGCTCGTTTGAGGTGCGCTTTTCGACGTACGCGGTTCCGATGATTACCGGAGAGATTAAGCGCTTCTTGCGCGACGACGGGATGATCAAGGTGAGCCGGATTTTGAAAGAAGCGGCGGCGAAGGCGTACCGGGCGAGAGACGTCCTGGAGAAGCGCAGCGGGAAGGAGCCGACGATGGAGGAGATCGCGCAGGAGACCGGGATCAGCGCGGAGGATCTGGTGCTCGCGATGGACGCGGTGTCCGACGTGGAATCCCTGAGCCAGACGATCTACAGCGGGGACGGGACGCCGGTGCTCTTGAGCGACCGCCTGCCGGACCGCAGGGATCGGGGTGAGGAGCTTTTGAACCGTATGATGCTTCTGGAGCTTCTGAAGCTTTTGTCGCAGGATGAGCAGGAGATCATCCGTCTGCGGTACTTCGAGGATCGGACGCAGGTGCAGGTAGCCGAGCAGCTTGGGATGACGCAGGTGCAGGTCTCGCGCGCCGAGAAGAGGATCCTGAAGAAGCTGCGGGGATATTGTGCGGAGTAGGCGCCGCAGGCGGAAGCTTGATACTGTCATGATTGTGGCTTGGGCTTTGCGAGTTGGAAATTAAACATAATTTATACTTGCGGGAATGCGGATGGCTTGGTATGATAGAATGCACTGCAAATCTGTCTGTATCTGTCCGGTACGGAGGAAAGCGCGGCGTCCTGGATTGCCGGGCTTCGGTCTGTATTTGTTCGGAGTGTTCGACGTCCTGAATTGCCGGGCTGCTGTGCTCACAATTTTGTCTGAGCCGTTATAGGGAGAATGGACAGAAGGCGGAATCTGGAATTTTGCGAAAGAGGAGGAATGGCGGTGAGAGAGATTCAGGCGGGGACGATCACGGACGTTGTGGAGCGGCTGTGCATTGAGGCGAACGAGCAGCTCCCGGAGGATGTGAAAGGCGCGATCCAAAACTGCCGTGTATGCGAGGACTGGGCGATTGCACGGGAGGTTCTGGATAAGATCATCGAGAACTATGAGATTGCCGGACAGCAGGCGGTGCCGATCTGCCAGGATACGGGCATGGCCTGTGTGTTTCTGGAGATCGGGCAGGATGTGCACATCGCGGGAGGCGATCTGCGCGAGGCGGTGGACGAGGGCGTGCGCCGCGGTTACGGCAGAGGCTATCTGCGAAAGTCGGTTGTAAAGGATCCGGTGCGCCGCGGAAATACAGGGGACAACACGCCGGCAATGCTCTACACGGAGATCGTGCCGGGCAAGCAGATCAAGGTGACGGTCGCCCCGAAGGGCTTCGGCAGCGAGAATATGAGCGCGATCCGTATGTTCAAGCCGTCGGCCGGGCTGCAGGGGATCAAGGACTTTATCCTGGAGACGGTTGAGAACGCCGGGCCGAATCCCTGCCCGCCGATGGTGGTCGGCGTCGGTATCGGCGGGACGTTCGACAAGGCGGCGCTGCTGGCGAAGAAAGCGCTGCTGCGGCCGCTCGATTCCCGGAACCCGGATCCGTTTTACGCGGATCTGGAGGAGGAGATGCTGGAGAAGATCAACCAGCTTGGCATCGGCCCGCAGGGCTTCGGCGGGAGAACGACGGCGCTCGGGCTCAACATTGAGACGATGCCGACGCATATCGCGGGTATGCCCTGCGCGATCAACATCA
>CANQWV010000042.1 GCA_947627645.1 uncultured Lachnospiraceae bacterium
TGGAAGCTGCATGCAGCTTTGTCCATAAATGTGTGGATCGGTGTATGTTTGCGGACGGAGCCGATATAGGGGAACGCCTATTTGCTCTGAAAATTCAGCTCGACAGTGAATACGATATGGGGGTTTTTACTCTGGGGGATCTGAGATATCATCATCTTCTGGATGCAGATCTTAGCTCCGTTGCGCTCGACGCTCTTTACTGTATTTATCAAAGCTGCCAGATAGAAAAGCGTCCGGAGGAGATTTATGATCTGATGTACAACGCTGGTTTGAAGGATCTGGGAATCGAGAGCCTGATGCAGCATGGCGATGAAGAACTGCCGGAGTTTGATACTTTTCTGGACGCATGGATCCGCTTCCTCAGCGACAAGACAGACGCTATATCAAACAGACTGTTTCAGGAGGCGGTATCTCTCAAGGATGACTTTGCGTTTTCTGTAGAGGCAGCCAGATCATGTGCGGGGACTCATCCGCAATTATACCTGAAGCTCCTGGGACAAAATTCAGGTGCTTCAGAGGAAACAATGCTGGATCTGGGAGTGGAAGCACTCGGTCTGATTGACCGCGCCAGTTCTGTCCGCAGCGAGGTTGCTTTGATGACGGCGGATTATGCGGTAAGATCCGGAAAACCAGATATCGCGGAAATGTGTTATGTGGAAAGCTTCCGCTCTTCCCCGGAGCCCATCCATTACCTGCGGGCGCTTCTAAACAGCAGGAATGCCGGGGAGATCAAAGGGGAGCTCGATCAGATATGGGAAGAAACGCCAGAGACTACATGGGGCAGTTCCGATCTGTATGAAATCGAGTTCCTGACCGGAAACTTTGTGAAAGTTTTGACTGCGAAAAGAGGGATGGGGATGCAGAAGGCATTGGGCTGGAGCGAAAGTTTTATGAAACAGGGCTTTGCTTTGTTCTCCCTGTATCTCTATGAAGGGACAAAACTGCCGTTGGGCATGCAGAGGATGAAAGAGATTGCTTCCAGTGCTTTGGGATTTACAGCGGAAGGATACGCCAAAGGTTTGGGGAAGAATGAGCCAAATGATAATGAAGATTTTTATTCTTGCTTTTTGAAATGGAGAGCACTGACGCCCATGGACGGAGCCATTGTCGATAAGGCGCTGCGCCGCATGAAAAAAATGGTTGAATTGCGTGTGACGGGGATCATGGATGCCGGTAAGAGAAATTATTATGGAGAATGCGCCGCTTTTATCGCAGCATTGGGGGAGGTGGAAGAATCCCGAGGCGGAGCGGCGGGCAGGAAGCAAAGCCTAATGACGTACTATAGAGAAAAATATAGCCGCAGATGGGCATTTCGCGATGAGTTGAGGGGATATGGGTTTTTAAAATAAGGGATATGCAATTTGGAGGAATATGTGAAATTCGGGGAGGAATTTCCGGGTAGACGAGGGAGGAACGACATGAAGAGAAAGAAATACAGATATGGATGGAAGCTGCTGCTTGTGTGCTGTTTTTTGCTTACGTGGCCGCTCGGCGCACTGGCGTCGGAAGCCAGCGTCGTCCAGGTAAACAGCTTTAACGAGTTTACCGACGCGGTGATCGATATGATCGACAAGAACAGCCCTTCGGCGGAACAGAGCGCGGCGGGATCGGAAGACATTTTCTGCAACAAAAGGCTGATCGTCAAGGCGAAGTCCGCCGGGATGGATTTCCAGAAGTATGGCCCGACCAGTGTGGTGGAGGCAGGATCTTTATGCGTTCTCCAGTTTTCTACCTGCGAGGGTGCAGAGATGGCGATGAAGCAGCTGCAGGCGTCAGGAGCGGTGGAGTATGTGGAGCCGGATTCCAATATGAAAGGGGCAGCTGCGGATACGGGAACCGAGAAGCATTATTCCTGGGGCGTTTCCAGAATCGGGGCGGACAAGCTTGCCGCGGCACTCGCTCCAACCAGACAGCAGGAGCTTAGGGTGGCCGTAGTGGACAGCGGGGTCGCTTCACATCCAATGCTTAACGCGAGGATGACAGCCGGCTACGACTTTGTGGACAATGATGATACTCCGGAAGATCTGAACCGGCATGGAACCCATGTGGCGGGAACGATCGTGGACTGTACGCCAGGTCTGAATGTGAAGATTATGCCGGTGAGAACTCTGGACGAGCGAGGAAGAGGCCTGACGCTGACCGTGGCTCTGGGTGTGCGCTACGCGGTGGATCATGGGGCGAATGTCATCAATCTCAGCCTGTGCGGACGGCACAGCAATTTCCTGGATGAGAATATTTCGTATGCGATTGCGAACGGAGTGACGGTCGTCGCCGCCGCCGGAAACGAGGCGGGCGATACTGCCCAGTTCTGTCCGGCGCATATCAATGAGGCGATTATTGTCGGTGCGGTCGATTCCAGCTTAGACGTGGCTTTTTTTTCGAACAAAGGGAGTTCACTGGACATTGTGGCTCCGGGTGTGGGCATTTACGGCCCGGTACTGAACAACAGCTTTGACACGCTGAGCGGGACATCCATGGCAACTCCACACGTGGCGGCAATTGCGGCGATGTACAAGCTTCAGGATCCGGCAAGGACTCCCGCGCAGATTGAGGCGCTGATCAAGAATAACGCGAAGGATCTGGGGGCTGCGGGCTGGGATCGGTCCTCCGGTTATGGCCTGGTGCAGGCGTATAAGGCAGTGGAGCCTGCGAAGGTCAGCCTGAATAAGACTGCATTGTCTTTGGTGGTTGGCAAGAGTACGACGCTGAAAGCGACCGTTACTCCGGAGGGAACTTCGAAGAAGCTGAACTGGAAGAGCAGCAACAAAAGGGTGGCGGCAGTGAAGAAGGGAAAAGTGACCGCGAAAAAGGCGGGGAAGGCGACCATTACCGTCACAACCGACGACGGAAAAAAAGCGACCTGTAAGGTGACCGTCACTGAAAAAGCCCCCAGGAAGAAACAGCCGACAAAAGTGACCTTGAACAAGAAAAAGCTGTCTCTGAGCGTGGGAGCGGCTGCGACTCTGAAAGCGACGGTCTCTCCGGATGGCGCGGTGAAAAAGCTGAGCTGGAAGAGCAGCGACAAGAAAGTGGCGACGGTGAAGGACGGGAAGGTGACCGCGAAAAAGAAAGGAAAAGCGACGATTACCGTCACAACCGGGAACGGAAAAAAGGCCGTCTGCCAGGTGACAGTCTCCAAAAAGGGCGGGAGCCAGGCGCAGAGCGTGAAGGAGCAGAAGAAACAGGTGCTCGCGAAATACAGAGCGATGCTGCAGAAGAGCAAGAAGTATCAATATTTCAGCGTCTGCTATATCAACGAAGACAATATCCCGGATCTGATGGCGATCTCAAAGAAAAACAGCAGCAATTATGTGTACTATATCAATGGCAGGAAAGCGGCGGATCAGACGATGGGCATGATGGCCGCGGGGGATCCTGGCGTGAAGCTGACGTATTACTATTACCCGAAGCGCAATCTCGTGATGTATCGGTATAAAGAGGCTATTCCGGAGGTCTACTGCTGGGAGGACTATTGCACATTTGCCCCCTGTCATCAGAAGGGTTATAAGTATGCGTTGATGGAGGTTCTGACGAAATCGAAGGAGGTTTCCAGCGGCGCGGAGGATTACGGCTACTATTATTTCAGCGACGCCTCTGTCCCGGAATCGCAGTATGATGAGCTGCTTGGGAACTGGGTCGTGGGCAGGGATTCCACCAAGGAAGAATTCAGGAAGATTCTTGCGGATCTCACCCGGAATACGAAGCGGCAGGAGATGAAATTTGTGGAGAATACGGAGTATAACCGAAAGAAATATCTGGGAAAGCAGGGAAAACAGGAAGATAGTTAAGTCCAGGACAGCCTGAAGAATTCGCGGCAAAAGTCTGAAGACATGGTTTGTGAAAGCCTGTGACAGATGGGGCGGCTGATGTGTGTCTGACAGGAGGCGCCGCAGTTACCGCAGCGCCTCCGCCTCTTCTTCGGTGCAGCCTTCCCGGCTGTAGCGAGCTTTCTCATATAAGCTGTGGAGCTTGTCCGTGGATTCGTTCCGGGCAAGCTTTGCTTTTGCCTCCAGCTCGGACGGGGTCTCCCACCCGGCGGGGGTGGCAGCAGCTCCTGATCCTGCCAGAAAAGCCTGGTTCACCGGAGCTCTCCCTTCTTTTGCGCGTGCCAGCCCTGCCAGGGTTTTTGCTTCCTCTGGACGAGTCAGGCTTGCCTGGATCTTTCCATCCGCGTACTCCTTCATGGCGCGGCGAATTGTTTTTTTGTACAGTCTGCGTATCTTCTGGTTCGGCGAATTCCGCCGTTCTTTTTTTGCGCGGAGGGACGGCTTGCCGGAGCCGGTTCCGGCGCGCTCTTCCGTCCCCAGAAAGATGATCTCGTCCTCTTCGCCCTGCGCGAAATAGGCAAGGGCATTCCGGCAGATCCGGTAGACCGCCGCGAGCACTGCGGCGGCAATGGCGACAACGCCCAGATAGAAGAGTACGTTGCCCAGCGCGACCAGCCAGGCGGGCGGTTCGGACGGAGCCTCTCCGGGCATACCGAAATCCGCGCCGGAGGGAATCCCTGGCATCAGCTCCGGGAACTCGGTGGACGGAGTGAGCTCGACCGCTTTCCTGTGAAAATGCAGATTGGTCAGCGGCTCACGTCCATAGAGCGCGGACGGCAGCACAATGACCCCGAGCAGGATCGTGCTGACAAGCAGCAGGATCCGCCCGACCTTCTGAATCGAATGCACTGGGAGATTGGCGATCCGTTTGCTCTCGCGGATGAAGCGCCGCATATTGTCCAGATAGCTGAAGAGGAAGCAGACGAAGACGTCGGCGAGCAGCAGATAAAAGACATAGCGCAGGAACTCGGTTTTCTTTGCGACCAGGAATATGACATAATAAAAGACGAAAACGGCCCAATGCGCCGGGAGCGGACGGTCGAGAAAGGTCGGGATCTCCCAGAGCTCGGGAGAAAGCTGCGCGCCCGCCTCGCCCGGAGTCTCGGACAGGATGCGGTTCAGCCGTCCCTTTTTGATGCGCACATAACAGCGCGCCGCGAAAAAGAAGACGGAAAGCGCTGTCGTCAGGGCAGAGTGGGACAGACCCGCGAGCAGCGCGCACACGGCGCAGGAGCAAAGCAGGTAAAGGAGCAGCGAGCGGGTGACGCGGATGAAGATCCAGCCGAGCGCGAGCGGAATAAGAAGCCAGAGCGATTCCGCCAGCAGTCCGGCCGGGCTCTTTGCCGCCTGAGACGGCAATCCTTCGGGCAGTTCCATATCGTAGGCGAGAGTAGTCAGCAGATACACTCCGGCGCTGATCAGAAGAATATGGAGCCAGGAAAGGACGGCGAGGCAAAGGCTGTCCTCGGATTTTGCGATTTTGAGTGAGCGCTTTTCTTTGCTCATGAGATACCCACCTCCCAGCGCATCAGATGAATCCCGGGTGCGTCCGCGTGGAGCAGAGCTTCGCCCGGGGTTACGGGGATTATCCACAGGATTTCGTTCCCGGCGGCCAGGGCGCGCAGCAGGGGCAGGGCGACGCTGTCCTGGTTCTTTGAGATGAGGACGTAGATCTGTCCGGATTGTCTGGCCGTGGATTCCTCCTGCAGGAGGTCATTGACCGACGTCGTTTTTTGCTGAAGATTGATGCAGGCAAGCATACGGTTCAGTTCGTGGATCTTCGCGGCGCCGGGCTTTCCCTGCCACACCAGGGTTCTTGGCTTTTCCTGTTTTGATGCAGCCCTGTGATGGCTGTCTGGATCCGACGGATGCTGCTGATCGTTGTGCGTACCGAAATCACTGACAGATGTGGTCGCCTGCGAATTCGGTGTGTTCAGAGAGCTTTCAATCCCAGCGTTGCTTACAAGCTGCAGCTCCATATTTTGCTTCACCAGACGTGCGGCGAGGGAGGAAGCGATGCGGATGCCTTCCTCGGTCAGTGCCTCGCTGCGCAGAATATGGGAATCCTCGACATCCAGGAGGATCGTCGTGCGGATGCTGGTCGTGGAATCGAACTGGTTGACCATCAGCGAGCTGCTGCGCGCGGATGCTTTCCAGTTGATATGATGCATGGGATCGCGGCGGTACTCGCGGATGCCGGAGAATTCGAACGGATCAGGGTACAGGCGGTTCTGCACGAGCACCATGCCGGAGATTGTCTGGCAGAGCAGGCGGATCCGCGCGGTGTCGATCTGCGCCGGGTAGACGAAGAACTGTGTCTGCTGGGGCACGGTGAGATAATGCGGCGTGCGGAAGAACAGGTCGTACCCGACCACCTCGGCGCCGGAGATTTGATAAAAGCCGCGCTTTCGGCAGACAAAAGGAAGCGTGTGGATCACCTTCTGATGGAACAGGAAGGAGAAGACATCACGCTTGTAGCTTTGGTCGGTCACGTTTGTATTTGCTTTCGCCTCACCGGAGAATTCGAGATTCCGGCTGAGGGCAAGGCGCACTTCGAGCGCGGGGAGCGGAAGCTTCTTGTCGTTGGCAATCTCCTCGCGCAGGGAGGAGCTGTCCCCCTCGAACACATAGGCGTCGGAAAAGGCGACACGCAGCTGCAGATCCTTATCCCAGTATTTCTGGTATATTTTTTTCTGGAGAAGATAGGCGAACAGTACGCCGAGCAGCAGAAGAAAGAGCATTTAGCGTTTCCCCCAATCCTCGGTGGGAAGCGGTATCCCGGAAAGGATTTCCTGGATGATCTGCGCGGAGAGCCGTTTCTCATCTTCGCCGGCCGCGAGGTTCAGCCGGTGCGCGAGCACGGGAACCGCGACGGTTTTGATGTCTTCGGGAACAACGTAGTGGCGCCCCTGTACCAGGGCGTATCCCTGCGATGCGCGCACGAAGGCGAGCGTACCTCTGGGGCTGACGCCATGCAGCACCTTTGCATGGCTCCGCGTGGCGTGGATCACATCCACAAGGTATTTCAGCAGCTCCGGGTGCAGGTAAACCTCCCGGCACTCATCCTGGAGCCGGACAAGGTCTTCTTTTGAACAGACGGCGTCCAGCTGCCCGAGCGGTTCGTCCGTGAGAAAACGCTCTACCATGGCGCATTCCTGGCCCGGGGAGAGATTTTCCATCGAAATCTGCATCAGGAAGCGGTCCATCTGCGCCTCAGGCAGCGGGAACGTCCCCAGCGTCTCCAGAGGATTCTGCGTGGCGATCACCAGGAACGGCTCGGACAATGGCCGTGTGACTTTGTCCACCGTGACCTGTCGCTCTGCCATGCATTCAAGCAGGCTGCTCTGGGTCTTCGGCGTCGCGCGGTTGATCTCGTCCGCCAGCAGGATGTTGCAGAAGACCGGACCCTCCGAGAAGACGAATTCTCCCTGCCTTGCGTTGAAATAGTTCAGCCCGGTGACGTCGGAGGGCAGAAGATCCGGCGTGAACTGCACCCGCCCGAACTCCGCCTGCACAGAGCGCGCCAGCGACTTTGCCAGCACGGTCTTGCCGGTGCCCGGGACGTCCTCCAGAAGAACGTGCCCCTTCGCCAGAATACAGGTGAGGACGAGCTCGATCGTGCGCTCGTTGCCGATCATCACATTTGCGATATTTTCTTTTAATTGCTGCAGAATCTGTTCGTTCATCATAGATATCTAACTTTCTTAAGTGTGCCGGGCAAAATGCTTCGGCGTAGTCAATAGCGTATCACAAAAAACTACGCCAGGGCGTCTGCCTGTTTTTCGATGTACAGATTAAAAATTATTAATATAGGTAATCGCAGTTCACATATCCGTATTTTCCGAGCGTCGGCGCGTAGACATACCAGTAATCGGAACCGGAGGAATCCTGCACCTGGACGGTGTCGCCGGTGTAGAGCTTGCCAATCTCATTGCTGCGGTCAAAAGCTTTCGCGTTTCGCAGGGCCAGATAGCCGGAATCCACGCGGACCGTCCGGGTGACGCCGGATGTACCGGATGCTGGGGCAGATGCTGCCGCAACCAGATAGTCTTTGTCCACGTAGCCGTATTTTCCGTGTTTCGGAGAGTAGACATACCAGTAAGTGGAATCGGAGGCATCCTGCACCTGGACGGTGTCGCCGGTGTAGAGTTCGCCGATCTCATTGCTGCGGTCATAAGCTTTTGCGTTTCGCAGGGCCAGATAGCCGGAATCCACCTTGACGGACCATGTGGAACCGGAGGCCGGAGCGGCAGCCGGGGCGATCAGATAATCCTTGTTCACGTAACCGGATTGCTTGAGCGTCGGCGCGTAGACGTACCAGTAGGTGGAATCGGAAGAATCCTGTACCTGGACGATATCCCCGGTGTAAAGCTTACCGATTTCGTTGCTCCTGTCGAAGGCCTTTGCAGAACGCAGAGCCAGGTAGCCGGAATCCACTTTGACTGTCCAGTCGCTGCTTGGAGAAATCAGATAATTCCTGTTCACATAGCCATATTTTCCGAGCTTGGCGGAATAGACATACCAGTAAGTGGAGTCGGAGGAATCCTGCACCTCCACTGTATCTCCGGTATAAAGCTTGCCGATTTCATTGTTTTTGTCAAAGGCCTTTGCCGTGCGCAGGGCGAGATAGCCAGAATCTACTTTGACCGTCCAGGAGTTTTGGGAAGAGTCGCTGGAGCCGGAGGTCTCGGTGGCAGAAGAGGACGACGATGAAGCCGTCAGGTAATTTTTGTTCACATAGCCGTATTGACCAAGCTTTGTAGCGTAGACATACCAGTAAATTGGATCGCCGGTGTTCAGCACCTCTACAAGATCCCCGGGGTAGAGCCTGCCGATCTCATTGCTGCTGTCGTAGACATTGGAAGAACGCAGTGCCAGGTAGCCGTTTCCGGCAATGACGGAGTATGTTGCGCTGTCGGCGAGACATATTTTTCCTGTAAGCGGAAACATGGCCATAAGGATGAGCACAGTCAGCAGAAGCCGCTTCGGTATTGTTGGTTTCAAGAAACAAATTTTTTTCTTCTCCATAGGTTTTACCTCCTTCTACCCACAATAGTAATCATAAATCTGCCTGCTGAGGGAAGCGATCGTATACTGAGCGCTTCCGACGTCTGAAAGGTTCTCCGACATGAAGACCAGAATCAGATCGTTTGCCGTGTCGTAAAGAATCCCGGCATCGTTTTCCACATCGTCCAGCTCGCCGGTTTTGTTGGCAATGCTGACGCCCTCCGGCATCTGAGATGGAATTTTGTTACGCCGCTGCTGAGCCTTGAGCAGGGAGTACATGGAATCCGCATAGGGATTCTCCGGCGTATTTCCGTCGTAGACCTGCTGCAGGAAATGCCCGCAGTCAGACACGGAAGTATAATTGTCGTCAAACTCATTGCTGTGCAGAAGCAGCCGCCCCATATGTGTCTCATAGTAGCCATGCTCCAGACAGTAATCGTTGACGATTCCCATTCCAATGGAAGTATCTCCGCTCCCCAGATAGTTTACGAGCGCGTTCGCGGAATCGTTGTCGCTCACGGTGATCATGGCCTGCAGGTAGTAATCCAACGTGTCCTGCCCATACTGGGTGGCCAGAGCATCATAATTCTCATAGACCGCACCCATAATATAGAGCTTAATCAGGCTGGCCGCCTGCATACGATGATTGTCGATGGAGGACTCGGATCCCTTGACCAGGTCGCTTACGTAAACCGACCAGCTTCCGTTCCCAATGGGCAGGGAGTTTCGGATTTGAGAAAGCAGGGCTTCCAGCTCCCCGTCCGTGATGACTTCCGCAGACTCCACTTCTATCAGGCCGCCGTCCGATTCCGGAAGTTCGGAGGCTGTCTGGGATTCCATATCGATTGGATCGTCGTCCGATTCCGGAAGCGTGGAGGACGTCTGAGATTCCACATCAATCAGATCGTTGTCTGGCTCCGAGGATTCTGCGTCTGTCTGGAGTTCAGCGGGGGTCAGCGCTGGTTCGAACTCGCTTTCTGATTCAAACTCCGTCTCCGATTCGCATTCGCTGTCAGCCTCTGTAGCCGGTTCGGTTAATCCGGTTTTTCTCTCTGACTCCGCTTCTGTTCCGGCCTGCAACCCTGCGGATGATTCAGATTTGCTTCCGAGGGCACGGCAGAAGATTACCAATACGAAAACCAAAATCAGTACCACCAGAAACAGGAAGACTTTGTTTCGCGATCTGACAGTCATTATGAGTGATCCCCCCTTGTCTGTTTGAAAATATTAATTCCTTATCAGCGTGTATTAGACACCGGACGTCCGGGCTGTTTTTCCGCCCTCGTCTGTTACGCTACCACGTTATTCCCGGTGTACAGCTGATAGTATTTGCCTTTTTCTTCGATCAGCTGGTCGTGCGTGCCGCGCTCGATGATGCGGCCCTGCTCGAGCACCATGATGCAGTCGGAGTTGCGCACGGTGGAGAGACGGTGGGCGATGACGAAGGTCGTGCGGCCGTTCATCAGATGATCCATACCGCTCTGCACGATGCGCTCGGTGCGGGTGTCGATGGAGCTGGTCGCCTCGTCGAGGATCAGCACCGGCGGATCCGCGATGGCCGCCCGCGCGATCGCGAGGAGCTGGCGCTGGCCCTGGCTCAGGTTCGCGCCGTCGCCGGTGAGCATTGTGTCATAGCCCTGCGGCAGCCTGCGGATAAAGCCGTCCGCGTTCGCGAGCTTCGCGGCTGCGACGACTTCCTCGTCGGTGGCGTCCAGTTTGCCGAAGCGGATGTTTTCTTTGACCGTACCGGTGAAAAGGTGGGTATCCTGCAGCACGATCCCGAGGGAGCGGCGCAGGTCCGCCTTTTTTATCTTGTTGATGTTGATCCCGTCGTAGCGGATCTTGCCGTCCTGAATGTCGTAGAAACGGTTGATCAGGTTCGTGATCGTTGTCTTTCCCGCGCCGGTAGAGCCGACGAAAGCGATTTTCTGGCCCGGCGTCGCGTACATCTTGATGTCGTGGAGCACCATCTTGTCGTCAGTGTAACCGAAGTCGACGCCGTCGAAGACCACGTCTCCGCGCAGTTCCACGTAGTCGACGCTGCCGTCCGCCTGGTGCGTGTGCTTCCATGCCCAGCGCCCAGTGCGCGTCGCGCTCTCCGTGAGCTTCCCGTTCTCCTCTTTCGCATGGACGAGCGTCACGTAGCCGTTGTCCACCTCCGGTTTCTCGTCGAGCAGGCGGAAGATACGATCCGCGCCGGCGAGCGCCATGACGATGGCGTTGAACTGCTGGCTGACCTGGTTGATCGGCCCGTTAAAGCTTTTGTTGAAGGTCAGGAAGCTCGCGAGGCCGCCGAGCGTGAAGCCGCCGAAGCCGTTCAGCGCGAGGATTCCGCCGACGATCGCGCAGACTACGTAGTTGATATTGCCGATCTGCGCGTTGATCGGGCCTAAGAAGTTGACGAAGGTGTTGGCCTGGTCCGCGCTGTAGAAGAGCTTGTCGTTCAGCTCGGTAAATTTCCGGATGTTTTCTTCCTCATGGCAGAAGACCTTGACGACCTTTTGCCCGCTGATGGATTCCTCGATGTAGGCGTTTACAGCGCCCAGATTCTTCTGCTGTTCGCGGAAATATTTTCCGCTGCGGCTCGTCGCGTAGCGCGTGCAGATGAGCATCAGTCCGACCATCACAAGCGTCACGAGTGTGAGTGGAATGCTCAGGATCAGCATACTGATAAGGACGCTGACGATCGTGAACGCACTGTTGATGATCTGCGGGATACTCTGGCTGACCATCTGGCGCAGTGTGTCGATGTCGTTCGTGTAGACGGACATGATATCACCGTGCTGGTGCGTGTCAAAGTAGCGGATCGGCAGCTTTTCCATGTGTGCGAACAGCTCGTCGCGCAGGTTACGCAGCACGCCCTGCGTCACCGTCACCATGATGCGGTTGTACGCAAAGGTGGAGACGACGCCGATCAGGTAAAAGCAGGCCACCCTCGCGATCGCGTGCGCGAGCGGCGAGAAGTCCGGATGCTCGCTGCCGAGGAACGGGGCGATGTAGTTGTCGATCAGGCTCTTGGTAAACATGGTTCCCTGTACGTTGGCGATGACGCCCGCGAAGATCAGGAGGAACACAAAAACGCAGTGAATCTTATAATCGCGGAAGATGTATGCCATCAGCCGCTTCAGAAGCTGGCCCGGATGGGCTACCGTCGGTTTCTGTCCGCGCGGGACGCGGTTCATTGGTCCTGGCATATCAATCCCCTCCCTTCTCGTCGAAGTCTCCGCCGCCGCTCGTCTGCGACTCGTAGACTTCCTTGTAAATGCTGTCGGACGCGAGCAGCTCATCGTGTGTGCCGAAGCCGTGAATGCGGCCCTCTTCCATGACGATGATGCGGTCGGCGTCCTGTACGCTCGAAATGCGCTGGGAGATGATCAGCTTCGTCGTGTTCGGAATCTCCTCGCGGAACGCCCTGCGGATCCGCGCGTCGGTCGCGGTGTCCACGGCGCTTGTGCTGTCGTCGAGAATCAGGATTTTCGGCTTCTTCAGAAGCGCCCGCGCGATACAAAGACGCTGCTTCTGTCCGCCGGAGACATTCGTGCCGCCCTGCTCGATATAGGTATTGTAGCCGTCCGGGAAGGCCTGGATGAAATCGTCGGCGCAGGCAAGCCTGCAGGCCGCCTGGCATTCTTTGTCGCTCGCGTTCTTGTCGCCCCAGCGCAGGTTCTCGTAGATCGTGCCGGAGAACAGGACGTTGCTTTGAAGCACGACCGCCACCTGATTGCGCAGGACCTCCATGTCGTATTCCCTGACGTTGTGGCCGCCGACGAGGATCTCGCCGGAGCTGACGTCGTAGAGGCGGCTGATCAGGTTCACCAGGCTGGTCTTGGCGCTGCCCGTCCCGCCGATGATCCCGATCGTCTCGCCGGAGTGAATCTCAAGGTCGATATCCTTGAGCACCGGCTCCTGGCTATCTTTATGGTACGAGAATTCCACATCGCGGAAGGTAATGCTGCCGTCCGGCACCTCCATGAGCGGGTGCTCCGGATTGCGCAGGTCGCTTGTCTCGTTCAGCACCTCGGAGATACGCTCCATGCTGGCCGTGCTCATGGAGATCGTGACGAAGACCATCGAGAGCATCATCAGGTTCATCAGGATATTCATGCAGTAGGCGAGCAGGCTCATGAGCTCACCCGTTGTGAGTGAGTCCGCAACGATCATCTTCGCGCCGATCCAGCTGATCAGCAGGATGCAGCTGTAGACCGTGAACTGCATGATCGGGGCGTTGAAAATGATGTTGCACTCGGCCTTCACGAAGATCTTGTAGATGTTTTCGCTTGCTTTCTTTAACTTTCCGGTTTCGTGATCCTCGCGCACGTAAGCCTTCACCACGCGGATCGCGGATACGTTTTCCTGGATGGAAGCGTTCAGCTCGTCGTATTTCGGGAACGCCTGCCGGAAATATTTTGTCGCATGGCTTATGATAAAGAAAAGAATCACGCCCAGGATCAGCACCGCCACGAGATAGATTGACGCCAGACGCGCGTTGATCGCGAACGCCATCGCGAGCGCGCAGACCATGCTGGCCGGGGCGCGCATTGCCATGCGCAGGATCATCTGGTAGGCGTTCTGGACGTTCGTGACGTCCGTGGTCAGACGCGTCACCAGACCGGCCGTGCTGAACTTGTCGATGTTGGAAAACGAAAACGTCTGGATGTGGTTGAACATCGAGGAGCGCAGGTTACGCGCCAGTCCCGTGGACGCCTTCGCGCCGAAACGGCCGCCGCCCAGGCCGGCGAACAGGCCGACCGCCGCCACGACGATCATCAGGCCGCCAATGCGGTAGATATGGTTGATGTCGCCGGTGTTGACCCCGTTGTCGATGATCGACGCCATCAGGAACGGAATCATCGTCTCCATGAGTACCTCGAGCAGCATAAAGATGGGCGTTACGATGGACGCCCACTTGTACTCTTTGACTTCCTTTAAAATTGTGCGAATCAAGTCGGATCCCCCTTCACAACTCTTTATGTTCCTGAACAGTTTAACACATATAATAGAAAAAGGTAAACTGTAAAATTCACTAAAAAATTTGGGTTGCACTTTCGCGCAGACCGTGAAGCGCAACAATATTTCATGTTACACGGAAAGACAGTTTATCTTGGATTTTATTGGGTACAACACTTGATAAAAAATGACAGAACCTTTATAATGGTGCGGTGATTTTGACAGCTATTATCTGGTATGAGGGGGCACTGGTCATGTCAGCAGGGAAAAAGCTGATGCTCTGTTTTTACGCAGTGGTACTTTTTCTAGTCGTAATCCTCGGACGTCTGTTCTGGGTGACAGGAAAAGACTTTGACGAAGATCTGGAAACCACGGTTCAGCTGCAAACCGAACCGGTTCAGGAGAAGAATACGCTTACATGGACGACTTCGCTTTCGGATGTGTTCGACAGAGGGCTGAGCCTGCTGTTTGAGTCGTCGCAATCCGACGTGGAGGTACTGCTGGACAACGAGACGATCTATACTTATGGGATGGAGGAGAGAAGCTGGGGCAAGTCCCCGGGGAGCTACTGGCACGTGGTGGATATACCGGCGGGGAGCGCGGGGAAAACGCTGACAATCCGGCATTTCATTGCATACAATTCGATTCGGGAGAATGTTCCCACCATCTATTACGGAAGTCATGGCGGATGTGTGGAGACGAAGATTCTGGGTATGCTTCCGGTGCTGGTGCTCAACTGCATCATCGTTTTCTGCGGACTGATCTGCATCTTTCTGCATATCGAGCGCACGCCGAAGCGGAAACGGACGGAGCTGGGCAGTCTGCTGTGTTTGGGGCTTTTCGCGGTTCTTGTGGCAGTCTGGTCGCTGCGCCAGTGCGGATTTTTGCAGCTGCTCATCCCGAACGGGGGCGTGCTGTACTTCATCGACCTGCAGGTGCTGCTTTTGTTTCCCGCGTCGATCGACCTGTTTCTTTACACGATCTGCGGGGACAGGCACAAGCGGGGATTCGCGGCGTTTGCCGGAGCTTATCTGCTGTGTGTGACGGTTGAGACAGTGCTGCAGCTTCTGGGCGTGGCGGATATGTTCGAGCTGCTCTTTCTCACGCACGGACTGATCGCGGTGAATGTGCTTTATCTGTTCCTGGCGATCTGGCAGGAGGAACGGGAAGCGCTGCAGTCGGACAGCAGCTATAAGACTGCTGAAGCAAATGGAGGGAAGGATAGTCTGGACTTTGTGAAACGCCTTGACCGTAGGGCAGACGACAGTCAAAAAGAAGAGAAAGGCCATCTGCCTCAGATGAAAGTGCCGCTGTGCATCCTGGTGGCGTCTGGCGTTATGGAGATGGTTTCCTATTATATCAGCCTTCTCAAGGAAGTCTCTGTCTTCATGGCGCTCGGAACGATGATCTTTATCGTGATGCTGATGTGGCAGCGCGTTCACGAATATTATGACATCGAGCTGGAGGAGGAGAAGCTGGCTTATTTCGAGAAGCTTGCCCGGACGGATCTGCTGACGGGCGCGTTTAACCGCAACGCCTATGAGGAAGCGCTGAAGACTCTTGCGAAAGGCGGGGATCTGAGCGAGCGGTGTGCGATCGTCTTTGACCTTAACAACATGAAGGGCATCAATGACAACTATGGTCACGAAAAAGGCGACCAGGCGATCAAAAGCTGTTACAAGTGCATCAGGGAAGTGTTTGGAGAGCAGGGCTTCTGCTACCGCATCGGCGGGGATGAGTTTGTGCTTCTCGGGAAGAAGAACGGAAGGCTTCCGGAGCTGGCAGCGCGTTTTGACGAGGCGGTCAGCAGAGAAGCCGCACAGCTCGATTTCCCGTTCAGCGTGGCGTTTGGTTATGCGATTTTCAATCCGGAGAAGGATGCGGATTTCCACGCGACAATTCACCGCTGCGACGTTCAGATGTACCAGGACAAGAGAACGAAAAAGGCAAAGATGCTGGCGATGCCTGTGTGAACGGTAGATTTGGCAGATTCGGTGATAAGCCAAGAGCAAACACGATTTTTTAAAATATGCCCGGAGTATCCGTATTTCTTTCTGAAGGCAAAACGAATGCGCCGGGCAATTGTTGTCTCTTTTTCCTTAGAAAAAGGTCTGTTTTTTGTTTCGTATTTTTGAAAAAAGCGCAGAAAAAGCTATTTGCGAAACAATTCGCGAAAGAGTTCCCATGTTATACTGGTCTCAACAAAAACGAAAACGATTTCGAAAAATAGAGATAGAAAATCAGGGAGGGCAACAAAATGATGAAGGCGACCGTAAAGAAAATGATCCTTACAGCAGCGATGGCAGCATTCATGGCATATGCGCCGGCAATGGCGGCAGAAGAAGACCTCATCATTGAGGAGTCCTTCGAGGCGGTGGATGAGACAGCGGCAGCCGGGGAGACGGCGGCGGTTGAGATTGAAGTTCTTGGACTTGAGACGGTCGCAGTGGCAGAGGTTCCTGAGGAAGCAGCGCAGGCGGCAGAGACGGCTGAGACTGCAGACAACGCAGCGGCTGAGACGGAGCCGGCCGAGGACACGGAGGCAGTTGAAACCGAGGCTGCAGCGGCGCAGAGCTTCACCTTTGAAAACGACGAGGTGATTATCACGGCAGTAGCGGCGGCGGAGCTTCCGGAGAACATCGCGATGCAGGTGAGAAAGCTCGAGGCAGGCAGTGTGGAGTACGAGGCAGCGAAGGCGGCTGCGGCGGCGAACACAGGGGCCGGCGAGGATGCACAGTACAGCTTTTACGATGTGACCTTTACGGTAGACGGCGTCGAGACAGAGCTTGCGGATGGCAGTGTGTATGCGCAGATCGAGTTCAAGACCATCCAGATCGACAACACGGTCGAGACGCAGGAAGTGCTCAGCATCGATGAGGCGGGCGTGAACAATGTGACGGCTGAGGCAGAGGAAGGAAGCAACATGAGTTCCGTGAGCTTTGCAATGTAAGAATTGTATGGCCAGGGCACATTCCATGAGCTTTTGGGACAAAGACAGTTTTGCTATGCGGCGCTTCAGGAGATTGTTTCTGATGGCGTGATTCTGGGCATAAAACAGCGGCGGACAGGCAGAATACAGGCTGGGAGACAGAAGGTGGCAGGATGGAAAGCAGGATGGAAAAGAAATCAGCAGGAAAATTTGTGATCCAGATCGATCGCTGCGAGAATGCAACCTGGCAGGGTTCGATTCTCTGGACGGAAAAGAACATCACCCAGCAGTTTCGAAGCGCGCTGGAGCTGATCCGCCTGATTGACAGCGCAGTTGCGGCCAGAGAGAAAAAGTCTTAAGAGCCGAAGCAGAATAGGCAGACAGCAGATGCGGTTCGTGAATTTTGCGGATACTATGGGAAAGGAAGACAGATGGCGAAAGGCCGTCTGTTTTTTTGCGCGCAGATCTATGCAAGGATAATCAGATCTCTTTTAGTAGCGCACTTCCATCAGGCACAGGCCTTGCGCAGGGGCGAGAAAGCCTGCCTGCGAGCGCTGCTTGGCGGCGAGGAGATCCGGCATACTCTCAGGGGAGCGCCGACCGAAACCGACCTCGAGCAAAGTGCCGGTGAGGATGCGCACCATGTGATAGAGAAAGCCGTCTCCGCGGTATGTGAACACAAGCCGCGCGCCGCATCTTGCGATCTCGATGGACTCGATCGTGCGGACGGTGGTCTTTTTCATTTTCGGGTTGCCGCAGAAGCTGGCAAAGTCGTGTGTTCCGGTCAGATACCTGGCGGCCCGACACATCCTTTCCAGATCCGGAGAATGCTCCAGGGTATAGACATATTTTCGGTCAAAGACAGGCTTCTGTGGGGCGTCATAGCAGGTGTAGCGATAAGTCTTGCCCACTGCGTTGTACCGGCTGTGAAAACGCTCGGACACAGCCTTTACCTCCTGCACGCAGATGTCGTCCGGGAGATAGCGGTTGAGGTAGTCGCGGAGAGCGGATTCCAGAACT
>CANQWV010000043.1 GCA_947627645.1 uncultured Lachnospiraceae bacterium
AGGCTGAACGTGAACTCGCCGTCCTTCAGGTCGCGCCCGCTGATCGTCTTCTTCGCCGTCACGTCCGCCGTCGTCTCGTCCGCATGGTACTCGTTCACGAACTCGATCGCGCCGTCCGGGCTGATCGTCTTCACCGCCACCAGCTGGCCTTCCCCGTTGTCCGTTACCGTCACGGTTACCGTGAAGACGTGGTTGTCCTTGGTGATTCCGTCCCCGCTCTCGCTGACTTCCTTCACCTCATATACATACACGCCCGCCTTGCTGTACTTGATCGGGCCAAATTCAAACTTGCCTGCACCGTCTGCCCCCGGAACGCCGTTCCAAGCCGTGTACGTCTGTTCCGTCGCCGGCGCTGCGCCGTCCACGGTCACGAGCTTCATCTCGAACTCGAACTGGTCCTTCTCCAGGTCAAGCCCCGTCAGCTTCTTCGTGCCTTCCACGCTTATCTCTGCGTCCGTCGTGTCGTACTCGTTCTCGAACGTGACGCCGCCCTCCAGCTCCTTGCCGTCCGCGTCAAGGTACTTCACCTCGCTCTTCAGATGGCCCTTGCCGTCGTCCTTCACGTCCACGACCACCTTGTACTCCCGCGTGTCGACCGTCACGCCCTTGCCGTCCTTCGCCGTCTCCTTCAGCAGGTACTCGTATACGCCCACCTTCTTGTAGCTCAGGGACTCGAACACCACGTCGCCGCCTGCCGTGTTCTTCACGCCGCTCTGCGCCCCGTTCTCGTCGCCCGCCGTCAGCGGCGTCAGGCTGAACGTGAACTCGCCGTCCTTCAGGTCGCGCCCGCTGATCGTCTTCTTCGCCGTCACGTCCGCCGTCGTCTCTTTCGGTTGCGGCTTTTTCCCAATAGTATTTGCCACGCTACCAGGAATATTCCTCGCTTCTATATCCGGCAGAAGCTGGTGGATTTCACCTGTACTATGAATATAGTGATTTGCAATCATCGACCCACGCAAGTTACCGCTTGCCCCGCGCACAGTAGCACACGGTGCTAAAACAATACCGGTCATACTTGAACCCTGAGTCAACTCCTTGTCATAAGGCTTATTCTCTTTATAATTATAGAAATTCCATAGCATACGGGAATGCTTAGGATTGCTGTCAAATTCCGTAGATATACGGTCGTTATCAACCATATAATTCCCCGGATATGTGAATTTATCACCCGCATCAGACATATCTACATTGACAATAATAAATTTGCCTTCCTGTGATGAAAGATTCAAATCAGAGCCTTTCGTCTCCAACTCCTTTGCTGTTATACGATAAACCACAACATCATCGCTGGTTCCTAAATAAGCAATTTCGCTGGAAGCATTTGGCAATATTCCATCTTCTCCAAAATAAGACGGAATATCTATTGTTTCAAAACTGTTTGATCCTGCCCTGACGACAAATATTCTTTCATTTTCGGGACCGAAAGAAATCGTATCCTCATCCCAAACTCGAACCTGATTTACCGGAGTGCTTCCTAATTGCGCGGTAAACGCCTGTCCGTTTTTAGGATCAGCACTTGTTATTATACTATAAAATTCGTTCCAAGCGTCATCGCCCAAAACCACATAATTAATCGGGGTTTCCCAATTTCGGGCTTTCGTTAGCACACCATAGTTCTTTTCACCATCTTTTTCTGCAATCTTATTGAAATAAGAATAATGAAAATAACCCTTTTGATCAATCTTTAAATCTGTATTTTTTCCATATTCAACCGTAATATCTTCCCCATTAACGGTTACCACGGAGGATGTTTCCACTTCTTCTCCTCCGAGCACTTCATGGAAATAATATGTTCCGTTTGTAAGTTTCTCAAATACAAACGTACAGGAACCACTTGCATCCGTCGTCAAACTCTTGTGATCGACAGGAGTATTCATCCCCTCACGATAAAGATTTATTTCTACAGTTCTTCCAACACACGGACTGCCATCGATATCATTGGTATAAGTTTTTGTAATTGTAATTTTATTATTTACATCATCAAAGTTCCTATAGCTAAAGTTATATTCACTTTGTATATCAACAACCTCATCCGCTACAATTGTCGCTTCTGTGTGTGCATATTGCTCGTATTTCATTGTAAACACACCAAAGCCGTAAGCCTTTTCCAGCTTGTCTATAACCTCTTTATAAGAAACTGGTGTACCCGTCTGCACAAGCTGAATTTTCAATACATCGTCATCACCCGTCAGAGTGATTTCTGGAATGTTTGCAATCATGCAAGTTCCCAGAATATATTCTTTTTCATGTATCTGCGAATAGCCAGCTTTCTTCATTACCTTTGACACATTTTTGTAAGTTGTGTTTTCCGGAATTGGCTCACTGCCTCCTCCTGGCAACGCATAAATTTCAACTTTATAGCTCTCGCCTACTACCGGATAAGAACTGATGCCATTCTGTACATTTGTACCCTTTTGATTATATAATTTCTCAATTTCAATCGGCTCAGCTTTTCCGGATTCGACTTCAATTTCCTGTACGATTTGCTTTGTCCCATCAATTTTTGAAACAACAGCATAAAATGTTCCATCTCCAAGATTACCGCCTTCTACCTCAATAGTCAAAGGAGCATGATCGGCAACCGCAGAAAACTCATAAGTACTAAAACTCTCCGCTGTAAAATTTACTTCTTGTACATCACCATTCTCCAAAACAGCCGAATCGTTCGCCTGCAGTTCCTCTACTGTACCATCATCAGAAACATGAGCAATGTTTACCTCCGCCGTATCGAACTGCTCTACCTGTTTCTTAATCTCGTGCTGAACAAGCTTGATATCTACCGTTGCGTCATTCGCAGGCTCAATTTCCTCTCCTGCCGCATTTTCAAAATGAATATCATAGCGTACCACACTTAAAAGGACTTTGCCATCCTCAAGTCCCTCCTGCTTTGCCGCAATTTCCTCCTGCGACATTTTCATTTCTTTCGCCACCAGCTTCGTCCCCTCCGGGAATGCTGCCGGATCGGATACTGTAGCCGTCACAGTTACTTTTTCATCTTCATATGTATATACGCCTTCCGGCTCTTCTTCGTCCTCGATGATCTCATCAAGTCCTGTATCTTCCGGCTCAAGCGCTTCCGGCTCAATCTCCGTCTCCGCCGGGATCTCTTCCTCCGTCTCCGCCGGAGCTTCCGTCTCGACTACCGCTTCCGTCTCCACCGTAAGCTCTGTCTCGGCCTCGGTTTCCGCCGCTGTCAGGCCTTCCGATTCGCTCTCCGGTTCGGCCTCGCCCGCAAGCTCGGTCTCCTGCGCTGCCTCAGTCTGCGCGACAGCTTCCGTGACAGCCTCGGTCTCCGTCTGCGGAGCTTCCGTCTGCTTCGTGCCGCCGGTCACGCCGCCGATCACGGCTGCCATCGACGTCATTCCCTGAGAACTGACGATCATGGTCAGTGCCAGCAGCATCGTTAACAATCTGTTTAAACGACTTGTCTTCTTCATGATGTTCCCCTTTCTGTTTTGGAGTTTTTGAGTTCTAAAATTCTCGGTTCTCTGAATGTTCTCTGAAATCTCTGAAATCTTTTTCGACTGCTCTTATTCTATCATATTATCTGTTCCGGAAATTGCTCTCCGGTTGTATCGTGTCAGTCGTCCAGCTCCCTGGGCGTTCAGCCCGGCGATGTGTCTGGACTGGTCAGATCCCCCGGACTTGCGCCCTCCCAGGGATCCGGCGGATTTCCCGGACTGCCGGGCGATTCCCCGGCCGAAATGGTCTCCTCCGTATGGATCGCGGAATCGATCAGGCGAAGCATTTCTACCACGCTTCGGAAGCTTTGCCTGTCGTCTCCCTGCACCCACTTCACGCTGCCTTGCCAGCTGTGAGCGTTCGTATCATTTATTTCCAGAATAAACGTCTGCTTTTTCACAGGTAGACCTCCTCCTTTTTTCCTCTAAAACAAACGAAACTTCATATGAAACCTCATATATGATGAAAATACGCGGCGCATACTCCACGCCTAGTATTGCACACAGTATAACATACCGTAGTCACATTTTGGTAACAAAACCGGTCATTTTTCAAAAAAGTGTAGATTTTTTTCTGGGATTTTTCGGATTCTGGCCAGTTTTTTATCCAACTTTAAATATGCCACTTTATCATTCGCATTCATATTTTCTGCTTATTATATGCTTTCATATTTGCCGCTTTACGTTTCAGCAAAGATTCCCGGCTGCCGTCCAAGGACTGCAAATATCTCTCAGAATTGGCGTTTTCTTTTTCGCTTCCGTCCATCTTTCAAAAGAGAATCCGATCAATTTTTAAGGGAGAACCCGATAAATATCTTCCAGTGTGACCAGGCGAACCTTCTGCCCTTCTTTCTCCGCCCGCGCAATAAGCGCGTCCGTGAATCCGGATTTTGAAAACAGATAATAATATTTCCGTCCAAAATGCCCCATTGCCTCCGCGTACTCTTCCATCAACTCCAGTTCGTCTATATCCACCGGAGCATTCCTGTACTTGCAGGAGCCGATCACACAGCTGTCGTCCTCCGCGGATGTAACCACAATGTCGATCTGTGCCTGACTGTGCGTTTTCGGATTGCCGCCCCACCATCGGCCGATGTTTCCCAGGGCAAACGGGAGGCCGGCGTCATAATACAGAATATAGTCCCTGCACATCTGTTCGAACACCGCTCCCATATAGTCGGGCAGACGGCTTTCTATCGCGGCCGCATAGCTCTGCCCAATCCTTCCGGACTGGATCGCCGATATGCTGCGCGGGACAAAGCTGTACCAGAAACGGAAAAACTGATCGCAGAGCCGGTAATAGGTTCTTTTTCCCGTCGGAGCTGTGATCGGCGTCTCCCGGTCGACAATTTCGAGCGTCATCAGATTGGAAATATATTTCGCGCACAGCCCGGTCTCGATCCCAACCGTGCTCGCGATCTCCGACAGCTTCGTCTTTCCGGCGGCAATCGCGGTAATGACCGCATTGTAGGTGGACGGTTCCCGAAGTTCCTGCTTGATCAGGTTGGATGGCTCCTCATACAGCATCGCGTTTCTCTGGAAAACATTCTCCAACAGGTTCTCCCTGACAGTGAGCCTTGTCGAAAACTGCTCCAGATACAACGGAATCCCGCCTGTGATCCCATACATCAAAGCCTTGTCCTCGCAGGAATAATCTGGAAACCATCGCCCCGTATCCAGATAATCGAACGGCAGGATCTTAAACTGTGCTGTCCTTCGGCCATAGAGCGGGCTCTGGTACCCCAGCACCTGACGTTCCATAAAGCTCATGGAGGATCCGCACAAGATCAGAAACAGTCGTGTTTCCTTAAACTGATGGTTCAAAAAATTCTGCAGCAAAGAAGAGATCCCCTTCTCCGCCTGAGCGAGATACGGATACTCGTCAATCACCCAGATCAGGCGTTCGTTTTTTGCGGCCTGTGCGATCCCAGTCATAGCGTCCGCAAAACTGCGGAACATGAGACCTGTCATGTTATATCCCATCGCGCTCTGAGTCGTTGCATCCTGACGCCCCAACGCAATCAAATCCGTCGCATTTTGGCCCGTCACATTTTGACCTGTTGCATCTTGTCCCACTGTCTCCTGTCCCGACAGCGTCTCAGTGATCGCGTCGGACAGAACCGCCAGATTCTGTTCAGCGCTGTTCTCCTGCGCGGCGAAAAAAATAGTCTTCTTCCCTTTGCAGAACTCATTGATCAGCGTCGTCTTTCCGACACGACGACGCCCGTAAATAATCGCGGCCTCCAGCTTATCACTCTCATACATATGATTTAACTTTTTCAGCTCCTGCTCACGTCCGATAAACATAATACCCTCCAAAATCAGCATCAAAAAAGTGAATCACGATATAGTATATTATAATTTACTTCTTTTTATATGTCAACAAAAGTATCAACCATCCCACTTGACATTTTCATCCAAAACATCCACAATAAAGGCATTAACAGCAAAACTGAGACGTAGTCTGCGATCCTCCGCCGGAAAGAACGGCTCAGAAAGAAAAGCCGGATGATCCGACAGGCGCTTTCAGCAAACCCTATCCGCAGATAAGGAGAATGTATGGTTATGGCGTTCGCAAAACCACAGACCGCTGTCATGCTCCGCGAAACGCGGCGGCACGGCTCACAGGATTACCCTTTCGCCTTCTACCAGATCAGGAGCGATCAGCTGCACGGTTCCCCTGTATTCCAGGTAAAGCACCACTGGCACGAGGAGACGGAGATCCTCTATTTCCGAAAGGGCTGCTTTCAATTGGAAATTAATATGCAGAAATATAAGGTCGACGAAGAATGTTTCTGTTTCATCGGCAGCGGGGAACTCCACCACATCTATGCAGAAAAACCGTTTGACGAGCAGGCGCTCGTCTTTGCGCTCCCCAGTCTCAGCTTCGCCGAACACGATCCCGCGCAGATCCAGATTCTCGCTCCCCTGCTGGATGGCGAGCTGTCCTTTCCGACGCTCGTCCGCAGTACCGACGCCTGCTTCGACACGATCCGGAAAGCCTTTACAGAAATCAGCGCCGCGTTTCCGGGCACAGCCGATTCACGGCATTTTCAGGATCAGTACACATTATCCGGCACAGCGCAGTATCTGCGGGTCAAAGCTTACCTGTACGCTATCTTTGCGGCTCTCATCGAAAATGGACTCCTCTCGGACGCCTCCGGAGCCGGAACCGACCACCGCATTCTGGCGATCAAAAAAGCGCTCTCTTATATGAAAGAACACTGCCGGGAGAAGCTCTACATCCGCGACATCGCCGCGGAGGTCGGCATGAACGAGCAGTACTTCTGCCGTTTCTTCAAAAAAGCGATCGGACGGTCCCCCATTGAGTATCTGACAGAGCTCCGCATCAGGCGTGCCTGCAGGCTTCTGCGCGACACGGATCTGCCCGTCATGGAAATCTGCCTTGACTGCGGCTTCAACAATCTCGGAAATTTTATCCGCGCGTTCCGGCGCCAGTGCGGCTGCACACCCGGCCGATTCAGGAAATCAACCCCATAGAAGTCAAAATAACGTAGTTTTAAGTCAGATTTACGCTAGATTTTCCGTCTCGCAGGTATTAAAATGTATAAAAATTAAAACAAATGGAGGATCAATGATTATGCAAAAAAAATGGTGGCATGAAAAAGTGGCATATCAGATTTATCCGAAGAGTTTCTACGATTCCAACGGCGACGGCATCGGCGATCTGCGCGGGATCATCCAGAAGCTCCCCTACCTGCACGAGCTGGGCGTCGACATTGTCTGGATCTCCCCATGCTACTGCTCTCCGCTGGCCGATGAGGGTTATGATATTTCCGATTATTACAACATTGACCCGCGCTTTGGCACAATGGACGACATGGACGAACTGATCGCCAAGGCGAAAAAATACGATATCGGCATCGTGATGGATCTGGTCGTCAACCACTGCTCCGACGAGCACGAGTGGTTCCGCAAGGCGTGCGAGGATCCGGACGGTGAGTACGGAAAATTCTTCTACATAGAAGATATGAAGGACGGGAAGGTACCCTGCAACTGGCGTTCCCATTTCGGCGGAAGCGTGTGGGAGCCGCTCCCCGGGCATCCCGACAAATGCTATATGCACCTGTTCCACAAGAAACAGCCGGACCTGAACTGGGAGAACCCGAAGCTGCGCGAGGAACTCTACAAGATGATCAACTGGTGGCTGGACAAGGGCATCGCCGGTTTCCGCCTCGACGCGATCATCAACATCAAGAAAGCGCTCCCGTACAAAGATTATCCGGTGGATCGCCCGGACGGGATGAGCAAAGCGCAAAACATGATCGCCGACGCTGTCGGACTCGGCGATTTTCTCCGCGAGATGCGCGATCGCTGTTTCCGCGTGTACGACGCGTTCACGGTCGGCGAGGTATTTGACGAGGATCCATCTGAGCTCGTGAACTTCATCGGCGATGACGGCTACTTCTCATCCATGTACGACTTCAGTTCAAACGTCTGGGGACAGAGCGACAAGGGCTGGTACGACTGCAGGCCTATCACCCCGAACGCGTACCGCGACTGTATCTTCGCCGCCCAGAAGCGCTCCGAAGGCGTCGGCTTCTATTCCAACATCATCGAGAATCATGACGAGCCACGCGGCGTCAGCCGCTATATCCCGGAGGGCGATGTGAACGATACCAGCAAGAAGGCGCTGGCGACCGTAATGTTTATGCTGAAAGGCCTGCCCTTCATCTACCAGGGTCAGGAGATCGGCATGGAGAACATGAAATTCCGCTCAATCGACGAGGTTGACGATATCTCCACGATCGATCAGTATCAGGTGTCGCTTGACGCCGGACTCTCGGAGGGCGAGGCGCTGAAATCCATCTCCCTCTTCAGCCGTGACAACGCCCGGACTCCGTTCCAGTGGAACGCCGAAGCGAACGCGGGCTTCACGACCGGGACGCCGTGGCTGCGCGTGAACCCGAACTACGCCGACATCAATCTTGAAAGCCAGCGAAACGATCCGGATTCCGTGTTCCAGTTCTACCGGAAGCTGATCGCGCTGCGCAAAGATCCACAGTATAAGGATGTGATCGTCTACGGCGTCACGACGCCGTTCCAGTCAGAGCGCGACAATCTGATCGCGTTTACACGCAAGACCGACGTACAGACGCTTCTGGTTGCGGTAAATTTCCAGAACGAACCGCAGACAGTGAAGCTGGACGCCCCGTACAAAAAGGTGCTCCTGAATAACCTTTCAGAGCTCGACGGAGCCGGGGCTGAGCTCACGCTCGGCGGCTACCAGGCGGTCGTGCTCGAACTGTAAAATACAAATAACGGCAGGCGGCTCGTACTAAGCAATGTCATTCAGTTTCACGGTTCCGGACGCCGCAAGGGCAGAAACAATCTCCGGGTGGACGCCCCTGAAGGTCCTTCCCGGAGATGTTCCTGCCCTTTTGCGGCTGTGAACCAAATGGAATTGCTGTACTGAGCCGCCTTGCTTGATTTTCTGCCGACAGCTTCTCGTTGATTTTGCATTAAAATATTAACCCTTCACAGCGCCCTCTACCATGCCGTTCATGATCTGCTTCTGGCCGATCAGGAAGATAATGACCATCGGGATCATTGCCAGCAGCGCCGCCGTCAGGATCAGATCCCACTGTTTCACGTAAGAGCCGACGAACGACTGCACCGCCACCGGAAGAGTCTTTACCTTGCCGCTCTGTCCAAGCATCAGGGACGGAAGAAGATAGTCGTTCCAGATCCACATACCGTTCAAAATGGTAACGGTCATGATAACCGGGCGAAGCAGCGGGAAAATGATGCGGAAGAACGTTCCCTCCGGCGAACATCCGTCCACCGACGCGGCTTCCTCCAGGTCATATGGAATGCCCTTGATAAATCCGGTCAGGATGAATACGGTCATAGCTCCGCCGAATCCGCAGTAAGCGAACACGATGCCCGGAATGGACTGCAGCATCGAGATCCCCAGGAATTTGCCCACATCACGGAATGTAGAGATCAGCGGAAGCATAACCACCTGGAAAGGAATCGTCATCGACGCGATAAAAGTCATATAAACCAGGGTCGACCATCTCGCCCTGTTGCGGCAGATCACCCACGCGGCCATGCCTCCGAACAACGCCAGCAGCGCCAGAGATACCACCGTGATGACAGCAGAGGTCGCAAATGCGTACCAGAAATTGAAGTTTGAATTGTTCACGACTGCATTCAGGTTTGTCGCAAACTGAGAGAAGCTCATCCCGGTGAGGCCCACCGGATTCGCCACGATGCTGTTCGCGTTCTTGAACGTGTTGGTCAGCACCAGATAGAACGGGGACAGGATGTAAATCGCGATAATGATCGCTACCACTGTCAGCGCAATCTTTTTCGGTTTGCTAATCATTACATCTCGACCTCCTTCTTATTGGAAATACTCACCTGTATAATGGAGACGAACGCCAGCAGCACGAAGAACAGGATCGCCTTCGCCTGCCCAAGCGCGTAGCTGTTCTTGGAGATTGCCGTGTTATATATGTTCAGCGCCAGCATCTGCGTACCGTTCGTGAGGAACTTACCCATAAACCCTGTCACCGCGCCTGCGCCGTTCGTCAGCGCCATGTTCACGTCAAACTGCTTGAACGCGGACGTCAGCGTCAGGAATGTACAGATCGTGATCGTCGCCGCGATCATCGGAATCTTAATCTTAAATAAAGTCGTAAACGCATTCGCGCCGTCGATCTGGGACGCCTCCAGGATCTCGCCCGGGATCTGGGTCAGACCGGTCACATAGATCAGCATGATATATCCCGCGTACTGCCAGATATATACGATGATGATACACGCGAACGCCGAATTCGTGCTGGCCAGCAGGGAGATATTGTTCGTGAACTTCAGCAGCACGTTGTTGAATACGAACTGCCATACATAGCCGAGAACGATGCCGCCGATCAGGTTCGGCAGGAAGTACGCGGCGCGGAAGAACGAAACTCCCTTAAGCTTCTGTGTGCACAGAAGCGCCAGACAGAACGCCACCACGTTTACGAGGATCATGTTAAGTACCACAAACAGGATCGTGATCAGCACCGACCACAAAAAAGCCGGATCCCTGAACATCGATATGTAATTATCCAGCCCTACCATCTGCGTCATCCGAATACCATCCCAGTCACTGAACGAATAAAATACGCCCAGGCAAAGCGGGATGATAACTGTCACGCCGAACGTGAACAGCAGCGGAAATACAAATATAAAATTAATAATGCTTCTGTGGTGCTTCTGCGTCGGAAACAAATACATTCCAAATAAAATGCCGACCGCACCGATGATCAGGGCCGCTCCCCTCCAGCTTGCGCCGCTTCCCGAAATATCCTGGATCAGCGCCACGGCGGCAAGGACCGCGCCCGCGATAAGACAAATGAGAGATACTAATTTTTTACTTCCGCTATTGGTATCCATTTGCATCTGTCCCTCCCTCTTCAGATTACTTTTGCTATTCAAAAACAGAAAAGCGGGCGGCGGCTTGTCACCGCCGCCGCTTATTATTCAGTTATGAGTCGAGCCCGAAAAGCCTGCCGACAGGTATTTCCCGCCTCACCGTCTCTGCGCGGCTCACAGCGTTTGCACAATTTACTGTGCGTAGTAGTCAGAGATTACCGACTGCATCGCATCCGCGAAGCCTGCCGCATCGAGCTGTCCCTGCGCGTACATGCCAAATACCTGACCGGTCGCATTCTGTGCGATACCCTCTTTCATGCTCAGCCAGTGCCATGCGGAAGTCTTGCCGGCTCCCTGGTAATCCATGATCGTCTGAGCGAACGGATCATTCGCGACGAATGTGCAGGACTTGAACGGGCTTACGAAACCAGCTTCATTTACGAGAACTTCCTGAGCCGTATCCTCAGACAGCCACTGCAGGAATGCAAGCGCAGCTTCTACATTGCCATCCTTGTATACTGCCCACCAGGACGGGGAGTTCGTCAGGATCGTGTCCATGCCTTCCTCGAACGCGTACGGAACCATGCCGCACTTGAAGTTGCCGGCGGAAGCGTATGCGTCAGCGTCTGTAGAAGTCATCGTAGCGCCGATCCAGGAACCCTGGGTAACGAACGCGTACTGGCCAGACGCGAAGTTGAGGATCTGCTGGTCATATGTACCGGAAACCAGGAGATCCGGATCTGAATACTGATTCAGAAGTCCTACAAACTCAGCGAACTTGGCGAAACGATCCATGTCAAGCTGGCCGCCGTCGTTCAGCATATCGATGTAAGTGGTGTCGTCACGAGCCAGACCACCGTCGAGATAGTTCGCGAACAGATGGTTGCCTGTGGACCAGTAAAGGTTCACAACCTCAGCGCAGTAGCCGACAACCGCCTTGATGCCGAGCTCATCCTTCATTCCGTCGATCGTCTCGAACGCAGCCTTGATCTCATCCGGACCTGTCAGGGTAGCCGGATCGATGCCAGCCTTCTCAAGAATATCCGCGTTGTACGCAAGGCCGACAGCCTCTGTCGTGTACGGGAAGCCGATGGTTCCCTGGTCGTCGATGTAAGCCGCGTCTGTGTCTGACGCCCATGCCTGATCACTCATGTCAACCAGAAGGCCTTCCCAGTTCGCGAAATCGGTAGCGCCGCCGTTTACGAAGATATCCGGCATATTGTCGCTCTGATAGTAGCCCTTCAGTGTGCCCTGGATATCGATGCCGCCGCCCATAGACTCGATGGTAACGTCGACTCCGGTCTCTTCCTTGTACATCTCGGCCAGCTTCTTCAGCTGAGCGTCTACCTCGATCTTGCCGTTCACAAGACGGATCTCATCTGCCGCCGCAGATGTGCTCAGTCCCGCCGTCACAGCCATGATCGCCGCTGCTGTTACAAACATTCTTGCCATTTTGTTTCTCATAGTTCTCTTCCTTCCTTTCTTTTTTTGGGTCATGCCCATTTATTTATGTTAAGATTACTAACATACTAAATTTCATACACGGCGCACTGCCATCCGGACAGCTTCATAGAAACCGCCAGCTTTGGCGGATCTGGCATATTCGTGATCAGGAGCGCCTTCGGCTCCGCCGCCGCTTCGGCCGGGAGCGCGATCTTTACACTGTCCGAAGAGAGGTTGCACAGCACCAGCAGCCTCCGCCCGTTCAGGCTGCGCGTGTACGCGAACACCGCCTCGTCCTCCGGCAGAAGCAGGTCATAATCCCCGTAGACGATCACCTCTGACCACTCGCTGCTGCGGCGCAGCCGGATCAGCTTCCGGTAGTAATAGAAGACCGAATCCTCGTCCGCGAGCGCGCTCTTCACATTGATCTGCCGGTAATTCGGGTTCACCATGATCCACGGCGTCCCCGTCGTAAAGCCTGCATTTTCAGAATCGTCCCACTGCATCGGCGTGCGCGCGTTGTCGCGGCTCTTGTATGCGATGCAGGAAAGCAGCTCCTCCGGTTCGCGAAGCCCCGCCTCTGTCAGCTCTCGGTAAGCGTTGATGCTCTCGATGTCCCGGTAATTCTCAATCGGCCCGAACGGGCAGTTCGTCATTCCGATCTCCTCGCCCTGGTACACATACGGCGTACCCTGCATCATGTGAAGCATGGTCGCGATGCACTTGGCCGACTCCGGCGAGTCGTCGCCAAGCCTCGACACCACCCTGGGCTGATCGTGGTTGCAGAAAAAGATCGAATTCCACGCGACCTGCGCAAGCTCCTTCTGCCATTTGGTAAGGTTCGCCTTGAGCGCCGGTATAGAGATCTTGTTCTTCGCCCATTTGTCCGCGCCGCCGCCGTCGAGTCCCACGTGCTCGAACTGAAACACCATGTTCAGCTCGGTACCCTCCGCATTGGCGTACTTCTTTGCCTCCTCGACCGTCACCCCGGCAGTCTCCCCCACCGTCATGATATCGTACTTCGAGAGGACTCTGCGGTTCATCTCCCGGAGATACTCGTGCACATGCGGACCATTGCATGTAATTCCTGAATCCGCGTACAGCGCGCCCTCTGCCACCGGCCCATCCGGAAGCCCCTCCGGCTTTGAGATCATCGAGATCACATCCATGCGGAACCCGTCGATCCCTTTCTCACACCACCAGGTCATCATCTCGAACACCTTGTCGCGCACCGCCGGATTGTCCCAGTTCAGATCCGGCTGTTTCTTCGAGAAGCAGTGCAGGTAGTACATCTGCGTGGTCTCATCCCACTGCCACGCCGGGCCCGAAAAACAGCTGCCCCAGTTGTTCGGCTCCTTCCCGTCCTTCGCCTCTCTCCATATGTAAAAATCTCTCTTGTCGTTGTCCCTGGAAGAACGGCTCTCCACAAACCAGGCGTGCTCATCCGACGTATGGTTCACGACCAGATCCATCACGATGCGGATCCCCCGCTGATGCGCCTCGGTGAGAAGCTCGTCAAAATCTTCCATCGTGCCGAACTCTTCCATGATCTCCTGATAATCCGCAATGTCATAGCCATTGTCGTCGTTCGGCGATTTGTAAACCGGGCTCAGCCAGATAATATTGATCCCCAGCTTCTGAAGATAATCCAGCTTGCCGGTAATTCCCTTCAGATCCCCGATACCGTCCCCGTTGCTGTCACAAAATGATCTGGGATAAATCTGGTAAACAACGCTTTCCTTCCACCAAACCTTCTTCATGCCCATCCTCCATGTCTACTGAATTCATCTCGATCTGTCCTTCGGCACTTTGCACCAGCCGTATGTCTGTATGCAAAAATTATTCCATAATTATTCTGTTTTTGTACTATTTCAATATATCAAAAGTCGCAGGCAACCGCAATAGGTTTCCTGCGAAACTTCAAAAACTTACAAATTTATTTTCCTGTTTTTAGTCGTTATGCACAAGAGCGAACACGTCCTCAGACTATCCGTCCCTTCTTCTGACAGAGTCCCGCACGACCAGCTCCACCGGAGCCGAGACATACATCTCCGGCAGCGTCTCCCCCTCTATCATGCGCCGAAGCCGTTCAACCGCCGTGATCCCTTTCCGAAGCACATCCTGCCGAACCGTTGTCAGCCTCGGACGGATAAACTCAGCGTACATACAGTCGTCAAATCCGACCACAGACAGCTGATCCGGCACCTTTATGCCATGGTCGTGCAGAAAGTTGATCATCTCGATCGCGTTGTAATCGGAGCCGAACCCCAGCGCGCCCGCCTCAAGGAACTGCGGGAGCATGCGCTCATACTGCAGTTTTCTCAGCTGCGCCTCCCTCGGAACCACGATGAAACGTCGGATACTGCAAAAATTCCCGTTTTTCTCCATCGCCGCCTTGAAGCCCTGCCACCGCTTCTCATTGCACAGCCCCGCAAACGGCTTATCTGAACGGAGCCTGCGCACCGCCTCGTTCGCCAGCACCTTCGTCTCCTCGACAACGTAGAGCGCATTCGGATACCCCATTTCCAGCAGATATTCCCCGACCTGGTATCCGCCGCTGTAATCGTCAATCCCTACGTTCTGATAGTCGTACTCCTTCTGCAGCGTGTAAGTATCCACGAGAACCGCCTTCTTGTTCAGCTTGCGGCGAAGCTCACGGTAACGTCCCTCCGAATATCCGATAAAGATCAGGCCGTCCACGTTCCACCGCGACGCGATCTCCAGTACATGCTTCTCCGTGCTGCCGCCGATGATCATGACATAGTATCCTATTTTTTCCGCCTGGTTCTGAATCGACGCAAGCAGCTGCCCGATAAAGGGATCCATCGTCGAGGGATACCCGTGCGTATAGTCGTAGCCGATCACAAAGCCGATAATCCGCGAGCCCTTTCCGGTAAGCATCATCGAGCCAATGTTCGGCTGATAATCATTCTCCTCCAGGATCTTCTTGATCTTGTCGATGGTTTCCTGGGAGACTCTCTTCGTCTTTCCATGAAGCACGTTTGACACTGTAGTCCGGCTGACGCCGGCCATATCCGCGATATCCTGAAGCCGGATCATGTCCATCCCCCTTTGCCTCTAAAGTATGCCGCGCCCATGCGAGGCCCTTCTCCCTCGAAATCAGTACAGTCTCCCGTACCGCGCCGTGAGCTCCCGGATCTTTTCGAGCAGTTCTTCCGTCAGTTCGCCTTCTTTGAGTCTCCACTTCCAGTTCTTCCCGAGCGTGGACGGCTGGTTCATCCGACAGCTGTTGTCATACCCAAAGTAATCCTGCAGCGGGATCACGCAAAGCCTTGAGACGCTTGCCATCGCCGTGCAAACCATATCCCAGTAAATCTCCTCGCCGCTGTCCCGGAAATTGTTCAGATAGCTCCGGACCATCCGCCGCTCCTCCGGGCGGATCCCCGCAAACCACCCTGTCAACGTCTCATTATCATGCGTGCCTGTGTAGACCACGCTGTTCACCGGATAATTGTGCGGCAGGTAATCATTGGCGCTCCCCGTGTCCCGCGAATCAAACGCGAACTCCAGCACCTTCATGCCCGGAAAGCCCGTGTCGCGCACGAGCTGGCGCACGGAATCCGTCACATAGCCGAGATCCTCGGCGATCACCGCCCGGTCGCCCATGCATTCCCTCATCCTCCAGAAAATCTCCATCCCCGGCCCCTTCTCCCAGTGACCGTTATGGGCAGTAGCGTCTCCGAACGGGATCGAGAAATACTCGTCGAATCCGCGGAAATGATCGATCCGCACCACATCGTACAGCTTGAAGCAGTAGCTGAGGCGGCTCATCCACCAGCCAAACCCGGTGTCCCTGTGGTAATCCCAACGGTACAGCGGATTGCCCCAGAGCTGTCCGTCCGCCGCAAAGCCGTCCGGTGGACACCCCGCGACCGCCGTCGGCATATTCTCGCTGTCAAGCTGGAAGAGCTGTGGGTTCGCCCATGTGTCCGCGCTGTCAAAAGCGACATAGATCGGAATGTCGCCGATGATCTGAATCCCGTTCTCATTTGCGTATGTCTTGAGCCGGTTCCACTGCTTCAAAAACACATACTGAAGGTACTCGTAGAACTCGATATCGAAATACAGCTCACGCTGATAGTAGTCCATCGAGTAGCCCCAGCGCTTTCGGATGTCCTCCGGCCATTTATCCCAGCTTTTTCCGCCAAACAGATCCTTGACCGCCATGAAGATCGCATAGTCGCGTACCCACCATGAATTTTCCTCCATGAATTTCCAGAATCCCGGATCCTCGCTGATCCTGCTGCGCTCATACGCTTTCCGAAGAAGCGGGAAGCGCGCCTTGTATATTTTTCCGTAGTCAACGCTCTCCTGGATGCTGCCGAAATCCGCGCTGTCGCACTCCTCCTGCGACAAAACCCCCTCCTCAATGAGGTCTTCCAGGCTGATAAAATACGGGTTGCCCGCAAACGTGGAAAAAGACTGGTAGGGGGAATCCCCGTAACCCGTCGGCCCAAGCGGCAGGATCTGCCAGTATCTCTGTCCTGCCCTTTTCAACTGGTCTACAAATTCATATGCACTTTTTGAGAAACATCCGATCCCGTATTTTGACGGAAGGCTGCTGATCGGTAACAATATGCCGCTGGCTCTCATCGTGTTCTCCTCCTGCCTCATTCTCAAACACCCCGCAAGCCATTCGACCCGCGGGGTGCCCAAATTTACTTTCTTTTATTTCTTCCGAAAGCGCCGCATAGCGCCGTTTGTCCGGAAGCTCTTACTCGTTTCCGTACAGCGTGATCAGCTTGTTGAGATACTCGTATCTCTCCTTCGCATAGCCCTCGGACTGCGCGAACAGCTTCTCTGCTCTCTCCGGATTCGCTCTCATCAGGGAGTTGTAGCGGACCTCACCGTTCAGGAATTCCTTGTAGTCCCCGGTCGGAGCCTTGGAATCCAGGGTGAACGCCGGCTTGCCCTCAGCCTTGAGCGCCGGATTGTAGCGGAAGCAGTGCCAGTAACCAGCCTTCACAGCCAGCTCTTCCTCGGTCTGCGCCTTGCTCATGCCCTTCTTGATGCCGTGGTTGATACACGGAGCGTAAGCGATGATGAGCGACGGTCCCGGATAAGCCTCAGCCTCTGCGATCGCCTTGACAGTCTGGTTGAAGTCTGCACCCATAGCGATCTGCGCAACGTACACGTAGCCGTAGCTCATCGCGATGGAGGCCATATCCTTCTTCTTCACTTCCTTGCCGCCCGCGGCGAACTGCGCAACCGCGCCGGTCGGGGTAGCCTTGGAGGACTGTCCGCCTGTGTTCGAGTAAACCTCGGTATCAAATACCATGATGTTGACATCCTGGCCGCTCGCGAGCACATGGTCCACGCCGCCGAAGCCGATATCTGCTTGTCGCCGCCGAA
>CANQWV010000044.1 GCA_947627645.1 uncultured Lachnospiraceae bacterium
TACCGTACAAGGCAACCGAGCTCGTGACCGCGCTGAAGGAAGCGGTTTCCATTCCGATCCAGCTGCACACGCACTATACGTCCGGCGTCGCTTCCATGACCTACCTCAAGGCGGTCGAGGCTGGCGTGGATGTGATCGACACGGCCATGTCGCCGTTCGCGCTCGGCACGTCGCAGCCGGCGACCGAGGTGATGGTGGAGACCTTCCGCGGAACGCCGTATGACACAGGCTTTGATTCCAAGCTGCTCGATGAGATCGCGGACTATTTCCGTCCGATGCGCGACGATGCACTGGCGAGCGGCCTGCTCAACCCGAAGAACATGGGCGTCAACATCAAGACGCTGCTGTACCAGGTGCCGGGCGGCATGCTGTCCAACCTGACCTCACAGCTCAAGGATATGCACGCGGAAGACAAGTACTACGATGTGCTTGAGGAGGTTCCGAAGGTGAGAAAAGACCTCGGCGAGCCGCCTCTCGTGACGCCGTCCTCGCAGATTGTCGGAACCCAGGCGGTTATGAACGTCATCCAGGGCGAGAGATACAAGATGGTGACGAAGGAGACGAAGGATATCCTGAGCGGCAAATACGGCGCTACGGTGAAGCCGTTCAACCCGGAGGTTCAGAAGAAGTGCATCGGCGATGCGGAAGTGATCACCTGCCGTCCGGCAGACCTGATCCCGGACGAGCTCGACACGCTGCGCGGCGAGATGGCTCAGTGGTCCGAGCAGGAGGAGGACGTTCTGTCCTACGCGCTGTTCCCGCAGGTGGCGACCGATTTCTTCAAGTACCGTCAGGCGCAGGAGAAGAAGGTAGACCCGACCGTCGCAGACAACGCGAACAAGGCGTATCCGGTGTAATATTTGAAAAAATGATTTCAGACAGGCGCTCTGCGGCAATATGCAGGGCGCTTGTTTTACATCCTATGAAAACAGTTAGTTGATTAACGCGCAGATGTAAGTTATAATTGATTCGGAAATTGGAGAATCGTACTTTGCGGTTATTTATGAGGTGGACTGTATATGGCTGCACTGGCTGGATAGGCGCAGCACAAATAACTGGGCGGCCGGCAGAGTGACAGAGCTGGACGCAGGGAAAATAGACGGAAGGATGAAATTTGAGATTCACTCCTACTAAAATTAGGATTTAAGAAGATATTTTGGCAATGGGAGGAGCAGAACATGAATGTTGCGCAGATACTTGAGAAAATGATCGATTTTTCAGATGGGAACATCCACGACATCGAGCACTTTATTAAGGTATGGACGTACGCCAGGACAATCGGCGAGCTGGAAAATCTGGATCGGGACACGCAGTATATTCTGGAGGTCGTCGCCATCACGCACGACATTGCCTGTCCGCTTTGCCGTGAGAAATACGGCAATACGAACGGGAAATATCAGGAGGAAGAGGGCGGGCCGCTCGTGCGGGAGTTTCTGTCGGATACAGGAATGAACGAAGAGCAGATTAATCGTGTGGCTTACCTTGTGGGCCATCACCATACGCTTCAGAACATTGAGGGGATCGATTATCAGATCCTGATTGAAGCAGACTATCTTGTCAATGCCGCGGAGAGCGGGTACAGCAGGGAGAACATCGAGAACTTTATCGAGAAGACCATGCGGACGGAGAGCGGCAAGAGGATTGCGAGGAGCGTATTTGTTATAGCTTAGTGTCAATGAAGGGTGTACTTAAACAGAGGATCAAGCTGAAGTTCCCCTAAACATACCCCTAGGGCACCCCGTAATTCAAATCCCTTCGGGATGGGGAAACAGCTTCGCTGTTTCACAAGGTATGGAAGGAGGAAAACTATATGGCAGATGAGGCGATTTTGAGTAGCAGCAATGCGTATACTATTTTTAAATATGGAAAATATGTGATTCGATTCCGCGCACCGTATTCTTTGGAAAGGTACACACAGATAAAGAAATGGGATGCGGGATATCTGGTTGTCATGGCAAAGTACGCACATAATCAGGAAGCCGAAGAAGAGTATATAGATTTGGTTCCTATATTAGAAAAACTGTATTATGATCCGCAGGATTTTTTGAAACCGATTAAGAAGGTGAGGATTCAATATGATTGATCGTATGAAAGTGGCAGAAAACGCAGGAATGATTGTCAACGGTTATGCCTTTACAAGAGAGGGTGAGATTGTGCGGGTTTTAAACCTGAATAATCCGGATATGGCAACTGTTTTTGACAGCAATGGCGAGGTACTCGAGACTAGTATGAATGACATTGAAATTTGGATTGCAAAAGAGTATTTACACAATAATGCGGAATTTCTGGAGGATTGATATGCCAAAGTATTACGACTATATGGTCGCTGGTTATTATTTGTATTTTACATCATTCTGCACGGTTGAATGTATGCATGTACATGCCAGCGACAGGGAATTGACAGAATCGGGCTCTGCTAAATTTTTTGTGAAAGCGGATGGGGACACTGTAGTTCAGAACAGAGGCAAGCTAAATGACAGAGAACTCCATAAAATTCAAAAGTTTATAAAAAAGAATTATCAGGAAATGTATTTGAAATGGGCTGCATACAGTACAAATGGCTTTTTTGGTGAAGAAATAGTGTGAGCCGGTGGAAAGGGAGCAGGTACAAAAGATGGACAGGAAAACGGGCATTATCGTCGGGGCGGGCAGCTTCGACGGAATGATGGAAAGGCCGGGCAAAGATGATCTGGTGATCGCGGCGGACGGCGGATATACGTATCTGAAGGAATTGGGAATCGAGCCGGATGTACTGCTCGGTGATTTTGACTCGCTTGAGGTAGCGCCGGAGCATCGGCACATTATCCGGCATTCGCCGATCAAGGACGATACGGACATGGCACTCGCGGCGGCCTACGCGCAGGAGCAGGGCTGCACACGCATCCTTCTCTACGGCGGGCTCGGAGGAAGGCTGGATCACACGATCGCGAACCTTCAGCTTCTGATGGGCCTGTCGCGTGCGGGTGTGGAGGCCTACCTGATTGGGCAGGGCAACGTGATCACAGCAATTACGGACGAGAGAATCTGCTTTGGCGCGCAGGCACAGGGAATGATCTCCGTGTTCTGTTTAAGCGAGCCGGCGAAAGGAGTCTGGGAGCGCGGCCTTAAGTATTCGCTGACCGACATGACGCTTACCTGCGATATCACGCGCGGCGTCAGCAATGAATTTACCGGGCAGGAGAGCTACATCGAGGTGAAAGACGGCACGCTGGTGGTTCTGTGGGGGCTGGAAAACGGGCTGGTTATCCTAAAGGACTAGCTTCGCGTCGCTGGTCACGGAGTGAACAATAACAACCTGACAAACAGGAGAGATAAAACGAAAATTTTGTTTGACAAATAATAGAACAGAAACTATAATATATTTAACAGGACAGCCGGAAGGTGAAGGCGCTCACCTGTCCCGGCGAACTTTAGTTAAGGCATAGCCGTTCCTAAACTTTGACGAGAGCAGGACGGCTATTTCTTATGTGTCAGATTCAGAATCGCGACGATCAGCAGACCAATGGTCAGGATTATCATAAATTCTTCATATGTACTCATAATGATCACCACCTTCCGCAAGACTCGGAACGGGTGAGAGCACGTCCCCCGGCTGCCCGGGTAAATATATTATAATCACATAAAACAATAAGCAGACATCATGTTATTAATTATAAATATTATATGATAATATGTCAATAGAAATTAAGGGAAAAACCTGAACGACGAAGAAAGATAAAATATTTTCGTCTTGTATTATAAAGACGGCTGTGGTATAGTAACGTATGAAAACGGGGAGGCCATGGGCCTGAGAGTAAACCTTACGGTTTTGACCCTTCGAACCTGATACAGATAATGCTGGCGCAGGAAAATAGGAACGAATCGCGGGAACGATGGGTTCTTGCGTTTGTTGTGAGCTTATTGGACTGCCGGTATTTCTGCCGGCAGTTTTTTTCGCGAAAGCAATGAGCCATGCAGAGACGCTGGAGCGTGAAACGCCTGCTTGCAGGCGAGTTCACGGGACAGCGGATCTATAGGGCGAATGCCCGCGAGCTCGAAAAGGCGAAGCAATTTCGAGCTCGGGCATGGCTCAGTCCGTTTCAGGGGGCGCTGGAGCGTGAAACGCCTATGAGCGTGCAGGAGGAATTATATTATGAAGAATCTTACAAAAGCAGCCCCGGTCTTTGTGATCCTGGGTCTGTTGGTTATCTGGGAGCTGGCGGTGCAGCTGGCGGGGATTCCGCTGTACGTGCTCCCGGCGCCGAGCGATATGCTGACTACGTTCGTTACTGAGCTGCCGGAGCTGCTGCGGCACGCAGGTGTGACGGTGATGGAGGCGCTTGCGGGCATGGCGATCTCGTTCGTGATCGGCATTCTCATGGGTGTGCTGATCGATGCGATGCCGACTTTCAAGAAGAGCATATATCCAATCCTGGTTGTGACGCAGACGGTTCCGGTCATCGTGCTCGCACCGATTTTCATCATCTATATGGGCTTTGGTTACGCGCCGAAGATCCTGACGGTTGTTCTGATGTGCTTCTTTCCAATCGTGGTCAGCTTCAGCGACGGACTGGGCGAGATGGACGAGGGGTATCTGAATCTCGTCCGCACATATGGAGGCTCGAAGCTCCAGATTTACCGGATTGTTAAGATCCCGTCGGCTGTCATCTCGCTGCTTTCGGGGCTCAAGGTGGCCGCAACTTACAGCATCAGCGGCGCGGTGGTCGGCGAGTGGATTGCCTCGCAGAGCGGTCTCGGTTATTATCTGATCCGCGCGAAGAACGGCTATATGCTGGACAAGGTGTTCGCCTGCGTGTTGATGATCATCCTGCTGAGTCTGCTGATGAACGGGCTGGTGAAGCTGTTCGGATTTCTTATGCTTCCGGCGCGGCGGCGCAGGACGGCAAAAGCCTGACAGACCAATTGAATAGCAGCAAGAGTATGCAGACTATAAGGTTAGCGCAGGACTGCGAAAGCCTGAAAGGCCAGCTGGATAGGAGCAAGAGTATGCAGACCATAAGATTGACGCAGGACGGTAAAAGCCTGACAGCCTGGCCGAATGGGAAAAGGTGATTTCGGGCGACGAAGAAGCAAAAAGCCTGGCAGGCCGGAGAATAAGGATGTAAATCCCGTACGGATTTTCATAGAGCCGACATCCTGGAATATCAGGAAGGACGGCGCTTTACCAACACACTCGCATGAAACGAATTGAGCGCTCAGATTCGTGCGTATGTGAAAAGGCAGTACGACGCAGGCTGCGAAGCTTGCGAAAAACGGCTTTGTAGGAGCCGGAAAGAAAAGACAGAGATGAGGAGGAGACAACAATGAAAAAAACATGGAAAAGGGGCTTTGCTCTTGCGGCAGCGGCATCGATGGTGCTTGGCATGGCAACGCCGGCAGCGGCAGATGAAAATGCGGAGCTCAAGAAGGTGACAGTGATTCTGGACTATGTGCCGAACACCAACCACACGGGTATGTATGTGGCACTGGAGAAGGGTTACTATGAGGAAGAAGGGCTGGATGTGGAGATTATTGAGCCGACCGACGGCGCGACGGCGACGCTTGTGGCGCAGCAGAAGGGCACATTCGGCGTCAGCTACCAGGAGGATGTGACGATCGCGCTCACGGCGGAGGATCCGCTTCCGATCAAGGCAATCGCGACGATCATCCAGCACAATACCTCCGGTTTCGTGAGTCTTGCGGACAGCGGCATCGAGTCCCCGGCGGATTTCGAGGGCAAGACCTACGCGGGCTGGGGAGGTCCGGGTGAGTCGGCGGTGCTCGAGGCGTGCATGACGCAGGCCGGCAAGGATTTCTCAAAGCTGAACATGGTGATTTCTGATGGCAGCGGTTTCGAGGCGCTCGGCAAGAGCTGCGATCTGATGTGGTTCTTTGAGGCGTGGGATTCCGTGATGGCGGAGATGAACGGTGTGGAGCTCAACTATATGGCCTGCCGTGACCTGGATGAGCGTCTGGATTACTATACGCCGATCATCATCGCGAGCAACGCGGTGCTCGAGGAGGATCCGGAGATGGTTTCCGCATTCCTGCGCGCGACGGAGAAAGGCTATGCCGATACGATCGCGGATCCGGATGCGGCGGCGGAGATTCTTTCTAAGTACGCGCCGAACTACGACCTGGAGATGCTGAAGATCTCGCAGGAATACCTGGCGGACAAATTCATGGAGGACACGGACGTCTGGGGCATGATGAAGGACGAGGTGTGGGACAACTACAGCGCGTTCCTGCAGGAGTACGGCGTGATCGGCGAAGCGCTTCCGGCGGCGGAGTGCTACACGAACGAGTTTCTGGCGCAGTGACTGCTGTGATCGAAAAGGTTTGACCCGACGAAAAGAAGGATAAAGGTTCTGAATTACGGGAGATTGACTTGTCAATGAAATTAAGTGTAGATGGTTTGAATTTTTCTTACGCAGATAAAGCGATTCTCAGGAATCTTTCTTTTGCGGTGGCGGAGGGCGAGTTTGTCAGCATTCTCGGCCCCTCCGGCTGCGGAAAGTCGACGCTTCTGAACGTGCTGGCCGGGATCCTGAAGCCGCAGGGCGGGCAGATCTTGATCGACGGCGTGCAGACGGGCGGCGTGAACCGCCAGTTCGCGTATATGCCGCAGAATGATCTGCTGTTTCCGTGGCGGACGATCCTGGACAATGTCTGTCTCTACGGAGAGATTCATCACGAAAAGGAGGCGGTCAGGGAGCGTGCGAGAGAGCAGATGGCGCGCTTCGGTCTGGAGGGCTGCGAGTACAAGTATCCGTCAGAACTCTCCGGCGGTATGCGGCAGCGGGCGGCGTTTCTGCGCACGGCGATGTGCGACGCGGATATTTACCTGCTTGACGAGCCCTTTGGGGCGCTGGACGTGATCACGCGCGGCGATATGCAGGACTGGCTGCGGGAGCTGTGCGGCAGCCTGAAAAAGACGATCCTGCTGGTGACGCACGACACGGACGAGGCGATCTACCTCTCTGACCGGATCCTGATCTTCGGCACGCCCGGCGAAGGCATTCGCAGGGAATTTGTCGTCGCGGAGCAGAACCGCACGCGGGAGTGGCTGTATGAGCAGGGAGAGCTTCGGGCGGAGATTTACCGGGTGATCAAAGACCAGAGCTGAGACTGGATACAGTGGCTTGAAAAAAGAAAAAATCGAATTTGGTCGAAATTCAGTAGATTTTTTTCTGCTTATGTGCTACACTGAAACAGCAAGGAGGTGTATGGCATATGCAAGAGGAAAATTTGCTTAAGGCCATCGCTGATATGCTCGACCAGAAGCTCGAGGAAAAGCTTGACCGGATGCTTGAGGAAAAGCTCGATCAAAAGCTTCAGCCGATATGGCAGGAGCTGACCGGTCTCAATAAGCGGGTCGATACAGTCAGCGAACAGATCACTACACTGGATGAAAGATTTAATGTACTTGAAGAAAAAGTGGATGTACTTGACGAGAAGGTGGACGTGCTGACGAAGCGGGTGGATGTACTCGACGAGAAGGTGGACGTGCTGACGAAGCGGGTGGATGTACTCGACGAGAAGGTGGACGTGCTGACGAAGCGGGTGGATGTACTCGACGGGAAGGTGGCAAGAAACTACGATCTGGTGCTGGAGTTTTATGGACGGCAGCAGGAAGTAAATTGTTACCTGAAAGACGAACTGAAGCTGTTTTACGGTACATTTAAGATGTATGGCGCCCAGATCGCGCGTAACACGGTGGACATTGATGAGTTGCAAGGGGCGAAAGCTGCCTGATGCTGCGCCCGGCAAAAATACATAGGATAAAATCGGCCGCGGCTTTGCGGCCGTAAAAGAGGGCAGGCCGATGGCGCAGACTGAAACAGTCAGACGCCATCGGTTTTTCTATGCGCAGACCTGCGTGTAAAAATTTGTCTTTGGGAAATAAATGATTTGCTTTGCCTGCAAATGGTGTTATGATTATATATCAACAAACAGATGGTTAATTCCTTACTGGCTGTAAGGGGTATTAGCCATAAATCCGCTGTAGTAGGAAAGGGCTGTGAGCGCATTGTGATACAGAAAAACAATTTGGATTCGGTTTGTATGATAGATATGCACGCGCATCTGTTATGCCTGTCTGAGGAACACCGGGGTAAGCTGACAGAGCAGGAAATGTCCGCGCTTGCGGCGCAGGAGCTTGCGGTGCGTAGAGAATATGGGATTGATACCGTGTTCAGCTGTGGGACGCCGCAGGAGTGGGCGTTTATGCGGCGGTGCCTTGCGCAGGGAGAAGCTGCTGGACAGTCAGCGGGGCAGCAGGAGACGCGAAGTGCGGATGTTTCTTGCCGGCGATGTGTGAACGCTGACTTGCAGACGATTGATAAGGTTCAATCAGATAGCTCGTATCCTCTCATGCGGGCAGGGCTAAACAGTGTCACGCTCAGCTTCGGCATCCATCCCTGGTACAGCGACCGCTTTGATCCACGGGATTGTCGGGAACATTACAGAGCTTGTCCGATCATCGGGGAGATTGGCATGGATTCCGTCTGGTGCGAGGTTCCGCTTACCGTGCAGAGGCGTGTATTCGCGCGGCAGCTTGAGATCGCGGCTGAGTTTGGGAAGCCAATCGTTCTGCACACGAAAGGGCAGGAGCGGCAGATCGCGGAGATGATCCGCGATTTCCCCGGGAAGGTCTGCGTGCATTGGTACTCCGGCGATGAAAAAGAGTTTGAAACATTTCTTGAGCTCGGCTGCTATTTCACACTGGGGCCGGATCTGGCAGAGAGCTGTGCCGTGGCTGGAAATGCAGGCTCCTGGAGCGGAGGTGCAGGCTGGCCTCAGACGGAACAGCAGGCAGTGCTTCGAAGCGCCGTTTTCTATCAGCGTATGCTGCGCGAGGTTCCGGCAGAGCGCATCTTTCTGGAGACGGATGGGCTTTCCTCGATCGCGTGGATGCGCGGGCAGGAGACAGATTCCGTGTCCTTCAGAGATATTTCGGAGGTGCTTGAAAATAATCTGAAGTTTGTCGCGAGGGAAAAAGGAATGCAGCCGTGTCAGCTTTCCGCTTGTCTGAAAGAGAATTTTCATGAATTTATGAGTTGACAGGCGTATCATATGTGAGATATACCATGTATATACAATGATTATTTGGAAATCGAGTTAATAGATGGAACTGTTATACTGAAGGAAGCCGGGAAGCAGCATCGGACATTGGAAGAAAGAGTTTCGGAATATGGCGGAAGACTCGGCCCATAGGAAGAACAGGATGGGGCGAACCGACGGGAAGGGAGAAGTGGCAGGCTTGACAATAGAGAAAGGTCAGAAAAAATCCTATACGTTGTTCCGGGTGTGGCTGATTTTGCTGGCGGCCGTGATACTTTTTTATATGTACGGTGGGAGAGGATATTTTCCGCTGATCGGAGCAGGCAAGAATCTGGGCATTATCGTGCTGGTGTTTCTGGACGTGCTTTTTGTGATGATCCTGGCGACGCAGAGCGTTTACTGGATCAGCGGCGTCTCCTATGAGGCGGCAAAGGAGGCAGGGGCGTCTGCGAGAAGACGCTTTGCTCTGTGGCATCTGGCGATCTTCCTTGTGGCGACGGTTCTGTTCCTGATCTACTGTTTCGGGATGAAGGGGATTCTCCTGCCGGATCAGACCAGGGATTCGCTGGTCGCGGGCGGCACGGTCTGCGCTGCGGTGGTTGCGAGCTCTCGGGTGCGGCTGCAGGCGTGATGCCATGGCGGAGCTGGAGTGCGTGCGTTAGATAGAAAAATGAATGATAAATGCCAAGCGAAAGAGTCTTTGAAAAATTTCAGAGATTCTTTCTTTTTTGCTTGACAAAAGAGTTGTCTGGTGATATGGTTAATTACACAAGTAATGAACCGACTAACAGAAGAATTGATTGAGAGGAAGACTAATTAACAAAAAAGCACTTAACAAAAGAATCGTCGATCAAAGAAATCAGAAAGGTCGGAATGAAGGAAAAATCAATAGGTATGAAGGGCAACCGGGCAAGGAAGGCTATATCTGAAAAGGATCAAAGCAGAGGTGAAGGAAGTGAGAGCGAGTGAATGAGATTCTGACACAGGAAAAATCGATTTATATCCAGATCCGTGAGATGATCGAGAACGACATTCTCCGTGATATTCTGCTGGAGGAGGAGCGTGTCCCGAGCACGAACGAGCTGGCGAAGCTCTACGCGATCAACCCGGCCACGGCCGCAAAGGGCGTCAATCTTCTGGTGGACGAGGGCATTCTCTATAAGAAACGGGGGATCGGAATGTTTGTGGCGACGGGCGCGAAGCATCAGATCACGGAAAAGCGGAAGAAGAATTTTTATGAGGACTATGTGAAGAGCCTGCTGGCCGAGGCAAAGAGCCTGGGAATCAGCAGACGGGAGCTGGTCGAGATGATCAGTCAGGACGAGGACGGATAAGAAACATGGACTGCCGCATGACTGATCGGGCGAGATAAAGAAAAGTGAAAGGCATGGTCTGCCGCATAGAAGAAGGGGCAGGCAACAGGAAAGAACAGAAACAGGAAAGAACAGAAACAGGAAAGAACAGAAACAGGAGAGGATAGAGACAGATTCACGGTGAACGGACGTGGGAAAGGATAGCAAGGATGAGCAAATTAACTGCAAGGGAAATTGTGAAGACATACGGGAAGAAGAATGTGCTGCATGACGTCAATCTGGAGCTGGAATCCGGAAAGATCTACGGGCTGATCGGGCGAAACGGAGCGGGCAAGACGACGCTGCTGTCGATTCTGACGGCGCAGAATCCGGCGACGAGGGGCACGGTGGAACTCGACGGACAGCCGGTGTGGGAGAATCCGAGGGTGCTGGAGCATTTCTGCTTTTCGCGGGAGCTGAGCCAGACGGGCACAAGCGGTGCGGCCGCGATGAAGGTGAAGGAGTATCTGGAGATCGCTGCGACCTATTTCACACACTGGGATCAGGCGACGGCGGATCGTCTGATACAGGAATTCGGGATTGAGAAAAAGAAGCGGATCAACAAGCTTTCAAAGGGCATGGTCTCGATGGTGACGATCGTCGTGGCGCTGGCGAGCAAGGCGGAATTTACCTTTCTCGACGAGCCGGTCGCAGGGCTGGATGTGATTGCGAGAGAGCGCTTCTACCAGCTTCTGCTGGAGGAGTTCACGCAGACCGGGCGCACGTTCGTGATCTCGACACATATTATCGAGGAGGCCGCGGATGTGTTTGAGGAGGTTATCATGCTCGACGAGGGGCAGATCCTCCTGAAAGAGAACACGGAGGAGCTGCTGGAGCGGGCGTATCATGTAAGCGGACACGAGGAAGAGGTGGATGCAGCGACAAAAGGACTTGAAGTCCACCATGAGGAGAAGCTGGGCCGCAGCAAGGGCGTCGCGGTGCTGCTCTCCCCGGGGCAGACGCTGCCGCAGGGATATGACGTGAGCGTTCAGAAGCTCAGTCTCCAGAAGCTGTTTGTGGCGCTTTGCGGGGAGGAACATGTATGAGTACAGGAATCAAAAAGATAAAGCTGTGGAGTATGGCGTCGCTTACTTATGTGGGGATTGCGGCTGCGATCGCACTGGGCATGGTTTTGCTGAGTGGAGGGTTTGGCGGAGGAGACGGAGTGGAAGTCTGGCAGACGCTTTTGTTTCAGTTTTCCGCAATGCTCCTGTTTTTGGGAGTGCTGATCCAGGTCATGACCGGAGTTGGCCTGTTTCAGGTTTACTTTTCTGTGCTGCTTTCCATGGGAAGTACCAGAAAGGAAATTATTCGGACGTTCTTTCTGAGCCAGGGAGCGACCGCGCTGCTTACGTCTTTGTTTGCGGGGCTGATTTGGTGGATTGGCCGGTACATCGGAAATAATCCGCCGACAGAGGAACTGTTCGGAATCGGATTGCTGTGGTTTTTGCTGATCGCATTCGGAATACAGCTGTTGGGCTCGGCGCTCGGCATTGCGCTCGGGGCGGTGGTTCTTCGCTGGAGAGGCGTGGGCGCGGTGATCATGATAGTTGTATACGCATTGATCGGCGGCTTGATCGGCATGGGGCTTGTCTCGTTCGATCACTTGTCGCTGGATCGCATCGGGAAAGAACAACTCCTGCCGGTCGTGTGCGCGGGGATGTGCGCGGCAGGACTTGCGCTTGATCTTTGCGCCGCGGGATTCGCGCGCTTCTTCACGCGGAACAGCGAGGCGCGAGCGTAGAAGAATGAATTGTATATAGAAAGCGACTTTGAAAACAGATGAAACCACGTACGTATGCAGACGATACGGTCACAAGCAAAAAATGGAGTTTGTATAGAGAGAAGCGGTGAGAAACGGACGCTGTATACATGGGCAGACAGCGTGACAGGATATTCGCCTGGTGAATGAGAAAATGATGGGCGAAGGCTCAGGGATAGGCGACGATGGGAGGAAAGAAGGATATGTGGAAAGCGATCAAACGACAGATTTATGTGCAGAGGAAAATTTTTGCCGAGATTGCAGGGATCATGCTTGGGTTTTGGGTGTTCGGAGCAGCGGCGCTTGCGATTGCAATGCACTTTATAGAGGAAAAGGCCTATTTTCCGCTCGGATCGTGCTGCGCGCTTATGGCGACAGGGATCATGATGATGTTTTTCATGTTTGCAGAAGTGGTCGTCTATTTCGATGTCGAGCTGTCGATGGGCTCGACGCGAAAGGAGTTTTTTGTGTCACATTTTGCGCTGTCCCTGCTTGCAATAGCGGAGGTTTTTGCGCTGACGGTATTGTTGTGTAAGGTGGAGGAAGCGCTGAACCGCATACAGTATGCGGGCGCGGATGTGGGGATGGAACTGCTGCCTTATCTGCTTCGGCTTGGGATTCCGATCATCGTACTGCTGGTGATCGTGGCCGATCTTGTCGGCGCGTTCTTCCTGCGCTTCGGCAAGCTTGTCCTCGCGGCGACCTGGATCGCGTGGATGTTCCTCTGTATCGGCGTCCCGCGGATTCACGACGCGGCGGAGGAAGCCCCGCGTTCCTTCTGGGGCAGGATCGGGAATGCAGTTGGGCGGCTGGTCGGCGGCATCCCGGGCTATCTGCAGTGGATTCTCCTCGCGGCGGTGTGCGCGGCGGGGATTGCGGGAACCTGGGCGATCTTGCGGAGGCAGCAGGCGAGTGTATAATGAGTTGAAAATCTTACATTGACGTTGTATTATAATTACGAATGCAGGAAAAGCATGCCCGGAGATTTTTGAAAATTTCCGGGCGGACGTCGAAAATATAAGAGAAATGCCGCAGAGGAATGCTGTGAGATGCGGACAGCTGCAGAATTGTCAATGTGGTATTTGATGTGATCAGGAAGGGTGTGGTGAGATGGGATTTTTGTCGAAACTGTGGAAGCGCGGGAGGCGTGAGACCACGCGAACCGTCCGGTCTGAGAACAGGGAGCCGGAAAAAGCTCCGACTCCGGAGCCGTCCCGTGCGCAGCCGGAACCGTCGTCAGGGTTATCCCGTGCGCAGCCGGAACCGTCGTCAGGGTTATCCCGTGCGCAGTCGGAACCGCCGTCAGGGTTATCCCGTGCGCAGTCGGAACCGTCGTCAGGGCTATCCCGTGCGCAGTCGGAACCGCCGTCAGAGCCGGAGACTGAGAGCGGACATTCCGGAGCGGGTGTGATCGACTTCAAACAGGCGAAGAAGCTTTCGGGTGATGTGATGATTCCTGACACCATGGAGGAGATCCCGGAACGGCTGTTCGACGGGAACAAGGAGATCCGATCCGTCGTCGTTCCCGGGACAGTGAGGAGGATCGGAGTCCGCGCGTTTGCCGAATGTGAGAATCTGGAGAGCATTGTTCTGGAGGAAGGGATCGAGGAAATCGAATCCAATGTGTTTACCGGATGCGGAAAGCTCCGGCGGGTGACGTACCCGGACAGCGTCAGGGTCTATCAGGGATGGACGTTTCACGGGAGCAGCCTCGAAGCGCCTGTGCTGAATGCTTCTGGAACGCTCCTGGTCTTCTGTCCGGCATCCGTCTCGGGGAAGGAGTGGTCTGTGCCGGACACCGTGAAGACGATTTCCTGGCAGGCCTTTATTGAGCACAGGGAGCTTGAGATTCTGCACCTGCCGGAGGGACTCGAGACGATTGAACGGCTCGCGTTTATCGAGTGCGGGCTGCGGGAGATCACGATTCCGTATTCGGTCCGCGAGATCGGAGAGGAAGCGTTCCACAGGTGCGGGCAGCTGGAGAAGGTCACGATCCTGAATCCAGGGACAAAGGTCGGGACTTGCGCGTTTGGCGGCTGCGAGAATATAAAGGAGATCCATTACGGGGATCTGAGTGCGTCGGACAGGTTTTTTCACCTGAAGGGGCAGCCGTTTCTGGTTCAGCATCCGGAAGATCCGGCAAATCTGGACCACGCCTCCGAACCGGAGTTCAGGCAGCTGACCGCCGACTGTGCGCGGGGCAGTGCGGATGCGATGGCCGCGCTGGCGGACTGGTTCGGGCAGTGGGCGCAGAAGCCGGATGCCTCGCCGTTCTATACCCGCGCGGCAAATTACTGGCGTTACCGCGCGTACCGCAGGGGGAACGCCGGGGCGGCGGAATGGTTTGAGCGGTATTTTGCCGCGCATCCGGGGGAGCAGCTGGAGTCGGTTCTGTATGAGAACAGCAGCTACATGGCCGGATATTACAGCTATTCCATCCCGGGGAGGCTCCTGAACGATCTTGGATTTGCATTCTTTGACCCGGACAGGGAATATGAAATCAAACAATCAGAGGGAGAGGATCTCGTCGTCGCCAGCGCTTTTGAAAGCTATGAGGGTCCGGACGAGGACGGATTCGGCGCAGAGTACTATTATGACTGGTGGTTCCTTGACGACAATATGCAGCCGATTCCGGGGGTCGGGCGTATCAATGCGACGATGCGGGAAACCGGCGAACAGCGTTTTAAGGAAATGAAGACCAGGGCGGAAGAGATTCTTCGGAAGAGAAAAAGCGAAGGGAAGAGATGAAGTAGCCGGCATAAAGACAAAAACTCGTCTTTTCTACTTGAATTATTTGAAAAATCCGGTATAATGTATAAAAACCAATATTTTTTCATATTTATGCATATTTTTCCGCAAGGAAGGATATGCAACAGGAAGAGGAGGAGTTTGTTATGAAAAAGAAATTACTGGCACTTTCGATGGCTGCATGCATGGCTCTGTCGATGACCGCGTTCGCGGAGGGCGAGACCGAGGGCGGTGTGCTCGACGTCCAGACGGTGACGCCGGGCAAGCTGACCGTGGCGACGAGCCCGGACTTCGCGCCGTATGAGTTCTACGCGATCGACGAGAACGGCAACCCGTCCCTGGCCGGCTTCGATATGGCGCTGGCGCAGTACATAGCGGATTATATGGGGCTGGAGCTTGAGGTGATCCCGCTCGATTTCGACGGCGTGCTCAGCGAGCTGACGACGAAGTCCGTAGACCTTGGTATGGCAGGCCTTTCCCCGGATCCGGCGCGTATGGACGCGATGGATTTCTCGGACATCTATTATGAGGGAGGCCAGTCCTTCGTGACGGTAAAAGACAAGGCAGGAGATTTCACTTCCTTTGACGACGCGAACAAGCCGGAGATTTCTGTCGGCGCGCAGATCGGTTCCATTCAGATGGATCTGGCGAACGAGAACACTCCGGACGCCGACATCGTTCCGCTTGTGAAGGTGACGGATATCATCGCTGAGCTTCTGGCGGACAAGCTGGACGCGGCTTACATTGAGACGGCTGTGGCGGAGAGCTATCAGAAGGTTTATCCGGATCTTGAGATCGTGCTGGATGTTCCGTACGATGTGGCAGGCTCCGCGGTAGGCGTGTGCAAGGATAACGCTGAGCTTCTGATGGCGGTCAACGAGGCGATCGCGCTCGCGATTGAGGATGGCTCCATGGATCAGTTTGTCGCGGAGGCGAATGAGCTTGCAACCGGCGAGAAGTACGAGGGCGTTCTGAACGAAGAGGGTCAGGTGCCGGAAGAGGCTGAGACCGAGGCTGCTACCGAGTAATCATCAGGTAAAGCCACATATCTGCTGCAGATGGCAAATGCATTGCGTCAGTTTATTTTGCAGCAGGAAAAAGCACTTCATGCAAAGACGCAGGAGCTGTCGCATTTGCTTTTTCTGATGCGGCGGCTCTTCTCTTTATACGAACACCGTCCGCAAAGAGCAAAACGCTTCCTGGAAAGGTTTGCAGAAGCGTCTGCCAAGGGCTGCTCCCGTCCCTGCCGGTATTCGTATAGCAGAAAATGAAAGGAGCCATATATGGACTCGTTTATCAAACTGAGCAATTTCCCGAAGCTGCTGCCTTACGCGCAGCTGTTCTGGCAGGGTATCCTGGTGACGGTTCTTCTGTCCGTCTTCACGGTGGTGATCGGCTTCTGCATTGCGCTGATCCTGGCGCTGATGCGCCTGTCGAATTTTTGCCCGCTGCGTTTTCTCGGGCTTGATAAGAACGGACACCGGAAGCAGCGCGGCTTCCTGGCGGCGGTCGGCAGATTCAATCCGCTGAATTTTCTCGCGACCGCATACGTCGAGATCCTGCGGTCCACGCCCGTCATCGTGCAGGTTTTCATCATCTATTACGGCGTGTTCAGCCTGATCAAGCTGCCGTCCTTTCTGATGTTTGGCTTCATCCGTTTCGACCGTTTTTTCCCGGGCGTCGTGGCGCTGGGGCTGAACTCCGGCGCGTATCTTTGCGAGATCATCCGCGCCGGCATCCAGTCGATCGACGGAGGCCAGACGGAGGCGGCGCGTTCCCTGGGACTTTCCCAGTCGCAGAATATGCGCTACGTCATTCTCCCGCAGGCGGTGAAGAACATCCTTCCCGCGATTGCAAACGAGTTTGTCATCATTATCAAAGAATCTGCGATCACCTACACGATCGGCGTGCAGGACATCATGTCGGCCGTGAACGCGGTCAAGGGCGCGACGTTCATCATCATCGAGCCGCTCCTGGTGGCGACGGCGATCTATTTCTGCCTGTGCTTCCCGACGTCCAAGCTGATCGCGTATTTCGAGAGGAGGATGAGCCGTGGCGACAAGAGATAGCCTGATCAAGGTAAGCAATCTGAAGAAGCATTATAATATGGGAACGATTAAGGCGCTCGACGGGATCACGACCGAGATCTTCAAGGGTGATGTGATGGCGGTGATCGGGCCGTCCGGTTCCGGCAAGTCGACGTTTCTGCGCAGCCTGAACCTGCTGGAGGAGCCGACGGACGGTTCCATCATCTTCGACGGCATCGACATCACGAAGAAAAAATATGTGAATGAAAGCGGGAAGACGGTCAACCTGAACATCGACCTGCTTCGTCAGAAGATGGGCATGGTGTTCCAGCACTTTAACCTGTTCCCGCATATGACGATCCTCGGAAACATGACGCTGGCGCCGATGAAGGTGAAAGGCATGAGTAAGGACGAGGCTGAGGCGAAGGCGCTCGCGCTGCTCGACCGCGTGGGCCTGAAGGATCGAGCCGGGGCGTACCCGATCCAGCTTTCCGGCGGGCAGAAGCAGCGTGTCGCGATCGTGCG
>CANQWV010000045.1 GCA_947627645.1 uncultured Lachnospiraceae bacterium
CGGCAGCAGGTTCATCACGCCGAGGTTGGCCGTCAGCAGGATCGAGATATTAAAGAGGTTCAGCCAGACATACAGCGTCCCCTCCGGCTTGCTCTCCTCGTAGGTGTCGCCGATCACCTGCACAACGCCCACGGGACCCGACATATCGTCCAGTCCGACGCCGCCGCGAAACAGAAGCTTCAGGCTCTGCAGCGTCGTGTCGATCCAGTAATAGACCTCATACGCGCTGTACTGAAGGGTCTGCAGCGGGTTCGTCCTCACGCGGGCGTAATTGACGCTCCCCGAGATTCCATATTTGTATCCATTGTCTGTGAGAACCGGCGTCACTGTCGCCTCATAGGTCTTTCCGTCACGCTCGTATTCAAAGGTCACCGTCTCTCCCTCATGAAACATCCCATAGTTGGAGACCTGCCGGTACAGGCGGATGCGCTTGCCGTTCATCTTCGTGATGCGGTCGCCCGCTCTCAGCCCTGCCGCCTGAGCCGGAAGGCCATCGGTCACGGACTTGAGAACCGGCGCATCGTAGCCGATGTTTCCCACAATGAAAATCGCCAGCACAAACGCCAGCAGGAAGTTAAAAAGCGGCCCTGCCGCCACCACCGCGATCCTCGCGCCGACCGGCTTGCTGCCGAATGAGCCCTCGCTCATATCCTCGCCGTCCTCGCCGAGCATCATACACGAGCCGCCAAACGGAAGAAGCTTCCAGGAATAACGTGTCCCGCCCGCCTCAAAGCTCAGAAGCCGCGGCCCCATGCCAAGCGAAAACTCCTCGACCGTGATGCCATTCTTCTTCGCGAGCAGAAAATGCCCCAGCTCATGTATGATAATGATGACGCTGAATACAAGCACCGCAATGATGATCTTCAAATATCCCACCTGCTTTCAATCATTTCATAAACGCTTTTCTCTGTCGCAAGGATCTCTTCCACACTGGGAGCCTCGATCACACGATGCCGGTCCATGCAGTACCGTATGACCTCATAGATATCCGTAAAGCCGATCCTCCGCCTGAGGAAGCCGGCCACTGCGCGCTCATTGGCCGCGTTGAACACCGTCGGCATCGAGCCGCCCGCTCTGGCCGCCTCGAACGCATATTTCAGACCCAGGAAAGTCTCCGGATCCGGGTTCTCGAAGGCAATGCTTCCGATCTTTGCAAAATCCAGACGAGCGCCCGCGAGATACCGCCGCTCCGGGTAATAGAGCGCGTACTGGATCGGCAACTTCATGTCCGGCGTGCCAAGCTGCGCGATCACCGCCCCGTCCTGAAACTGCACCATCGAATGGATAATGCTCTGCGGCTGCACGACGACCTGAATCTGGTCGAGCTGCGTCCCGAACAGCCAGCGCGCCTCCATGACCTCCAGCCCTTTGTTCACCATGCTCGCCGAGTCGATCGTGATCTTCTGCCCCATCGCCCAGTTCGGATGCTTCAGCGCGTCCTCAAGCCTCACTTTGGAAAGCTGCCCGCGCGTCATGCCGCGGAACGGTCCGCCCGAAGCCGTCAGCAGGATTTTGTCGATCTGCCCGCGATTTTCCCCGTTCAGCGCCTGAAAGATCGCGCTGTGCTCGCTGTCCACCGGAAGGATACGCACGCCGTGCTCCTTCGCGAGCGGCATGATAATATGCCCCGCCGTCACAAGCGTCTCTTTGTTTGCGAGCGCAATGTCCTTGCCTGCCCGTATCGCCTCAATCGTCGGGACGATCCCGATCATGCCCACGATCGCAGTCACAAGAATCTGCGCCTCCTCGCAGACGGCCACGGCCTTCAGACCCTCCATCCCGCAGAGCACCTCCACCGGAAGATCCGCCACCGCCACGCGCAGCGCCTTTGCGTCCTCTTCCTCCCGCACCGCCGCGATGCGCGGCCGGAATTCCCGGATCTGCTGCTCCAGCAGACGGATGTTCCGCCCGGCCGCAAGCGCCGCCACATGTATATCTCCGTTCGCACGAACTACCTCAAGCGTCTGGGTTCCGATCGAGCCCGTCGACCCGAGAATTGCAATCGTTTTCACTCTCTACTCATCCTTTCGTGTTCCACGCTTCTCCTGCATAGCAGACTGTTTTGTCCCGCCATGCCCGCCGCGGCCGGAAGAATCATCCCTTCTCAGACAGCCTTGGCAGCATCATCCATGCAGCAGAAAAAATCCCTGCGCCAGATAGTATACGACAGGAGCGATAAAAATGACACTGTCGAAGCGGTCCAGAATCCCTCCATGTCCCGGAATCAGCGTCCCGTAATCCTTGATCCCATGATTCCGCTTGATCGCCGAGGCTGCCAGGTCGCCCACCATCGAGATCAGCGCGCTTGCCGCACAGATCACGCCAAAGTACAGCATATGATTGCCCTCGGTCTCGAGCCTGCCGGAGATCGCAGCCGCGTAGATCACGCCGAGCAGCACCGCTCCGACCACGCCGCCGACCGCTCCCTCGACCGATTTCTTCGGACTCAGCTTCGGCGACATCTTATGTTTGCCGATCAGCATTCCCACACAGTAGGCGCAGGTATCGCAGCCCCACGAGCCGAGGAAAATCAGCCAGACCAGGTACGCTCCGTCCTCCATCATCCGAAGCTGATAGATATAGGAGAGCATTACCGCCACATAGACCACGCCAAAGAAAGCTCCCGTCACCTGCTGCGTCTGATAGCGCGGATACGTAAACACGTAGACTGACATAAACAGGATCAGGAGTGCGATCAGCACTGTCATAGTATATGCCGACAGACCCAAAATTACAATTATATAATAGCCAAAACAACCCAGATAACCCACGACCGCGAGCGGGGAAAAACGCTTATCGTCAACCCCAATGGCCCGGTACAGCTCATCCATCCCGATAACCGAGATTGCCAGAAGCGTCGCGGCAAGCACCGGCCCGCCGGTGATGATCACCACAAGCGCGATAGCCACAAGCACGATCCCGCTGATCAGTCTTGTACGAAACATCTCATTCCTCCTTGACCCCGCCGCAGACGAAAGGCTCTGCCAGTCAGCTTTATGCGAAGCATTTTATTCCTCCCTGACCCCGCCGTAGCGCCTTTCACGGCTGTTGTACTTTTCTATGGCCTGCCACAGATCATCCTTTGTAAACGCCGGCCACGGAACTTCCGTAAAATAGAATTCTGTATAGGCGAGCTGCCACATCAAATAATTCGACAGCCTCTGTTCTCCGCTCGTGCGGATCAGAAGATCCGGGTCCGGCACCTCAGCCGTGTCGAGATATCCGGCAAAGCGCTCCTCCGTGATCTCCTCCGGCCGCAGCTTTCCATCCACGCAGTCCCGCGCGGCCTTGCGGATCGCCCGCACGATCTCATCCCGGCTCCCATAGTTGATCGCAATCTGAAAATTCAGGCCGGTGTTGTCCTTTGAGGACTCCACGAGCCGCGCGAGGCTGTCCTGAAGATCCTGGTCGAGCGCCGTCGGATCGCCGAGCAGGCGCACCTTCATGTTGTTGTCCCGCGCTGTCTTGATGCAGGTCTTCGTGTACCTGCGGAACAGTCTCATCAGCGCGTCCACCTCGTCCTTCGGGCGTTTCCAGTTCTCAGTTGAAAAAAGATACACCGTCAGATATTTGATGCCCATATTGTAGGCGTCCTCGCAGATCACCTCCAGGTTTTTCGCCCCCTGCACGTGCCCGTAATTGCGCGGCATACCCTTGCTCTTCGCCCAGCGCCCATTCCCATCCACGATGATCGCTACATGCTGCGGAATTACCATATGCTCTCCTCCTCAAAATACCCTGTCTGCCGGTCGGATTTTCTGTCACAGCTTCTGACTCAGTACACGCAAAGAGACTGCCGCGGCAATCCAGGACGGATCATCCTGCGACAGTCCCCTGTACTTATACGGTAAGAATCTCTTTGGATTTCTCTTCCACGGACTTGTCAATCTCCTTGATATATTTGTCCGTCAGCTTCTGCACGCTGTCCTCAAGATCCTTGATCTCGTCCTCGGACACGTCCGTCTTGCCAAGCTTCTTCAGATAATCGTTCGCATCCCTGCGAATGTTGCGAACCGCCACCTTGGCTGCCTCGCCCTTTTTCCTGACGTCCTTCACAAGATCCTTTCTGCGCTCCTCCGTAAGCTCCGGGAAAACCAGACGGATGATCCTTCCGTCATTCGACGGATGGATGCCGAGATCCGACGTGAGGATCGCCTTCTCAATTGCCTTCACCATCGAGGCCTCCCACGGCTGGATCTGCAGAACACGCGGCTCTGGAACCGTGATGTTGCCCACCTGCTGCAGCGGGGTCGGCGTGCCGTAATAATCCACCCGGATCTTGTTCAGCACATTCGGGTTCGCACGTCCCGCGCGGATCGTCCCGAACTCTTCAAGAAGATTCTTGTGCGTCTTCGTCATCTTCTCATCGTAAACCTTGATTCTCTCATCCATCTTTCTTCCCTCCTGGTATATAAGTTTTTCTTTCATATTTTTCTTCAATTTACGCTCTTACAACTTTTTTCTGTACTTCTTTCCTGCAATTGTGTTCTTACAACCTTTTCCGTATTTCTTTCCTGCAATTGTGCTCGTACAACCTTTTCCGTATTTCTTTCCTGCAATTGTGCTCGTACAACCTTTTCAGCATTTCTTTCCTGCAATTATGTTCTTCCTGCGCCGATCATTATCTCAGCTTGTGTTCGCGCCGGAACAACTCTTCCGGCCAATCCGGCTTCACGCTGTCACACGCGCCCCGTTCAGCACACAACCGCATCTTAATCTTGCATCGTCATATATCGGTCGAACCTCACGCCGTCACACGCGTCCCATTCAGCGTCCCATTGACCGTGTCGACGATGCTGTTCTCCTGGTTCAGCCCAAACACCAGCATCGGCATATGGTTCTCCATACACAAGATCGACGCCGTCATGTCCACCACGCCGAGCTTTCGGTCGATCACCTCCTGGATTGAGATCTCGTCGAACTTCTTCGCCTGTGGATTCTCCTTCGGATCGCTGTCGTAAACTCCGTCCACAGACTTCGCAAGCAGGATCACCTCTGCCTCGATCTCAACCGCGCGCAGCACCGTGGCCGTGTCCGTTGAAAAATACGGATGTCCTGTTCCGCCCGCGAGGAACACCACCGTGCCGTCCGCAAAATACTTCATCACCTTGTCTTTGGAAAACAGCTCCGTGAACGCGCCGCAGGCGAACGGCGTCATCACAGCCGTCCGCATCCCGACCGAGCGGAAGATCTCCGATACATAGATGCAGTTCATGACCGTCGCCAGCATCCCGATCTGATCCGCCTTCGTCCGGTCGATATGCTCGCTGGAGCGGCCGCGCCAGAAATTCCCTCCGCCGATCACGATGCCAATCTCCATGCCCTGCTCTGCCAGCGTCTTCACCTGAAGAGCCACCTTCGTAACCGTCGGCTCATCGAAGCCGGTCTTCTTATCTCCCGCGAGCGCCTCGCCGCTCAGCTTCAAAAGTACACGCCTCATGCCTCTTCTCCCTCTTCTCTATCGTTATTCTTTTTCGTTATTCTTTTTCGTTATTCTTTTTCGTTATTCTTTTTCGTTTTCTCCTGATCTTTTCCTGATTATGATTATTCTCTTGACTTTGACTTTTCTCTCTGGTTTTCTCTGTATTCTTCTTTGCGTTTTTTCTCTCTTCTTTATTTTTCTTAATCTTCCGCCTGTCTTTCTCCTTTTCCAACCTCTCAAAATCATACCACAGGAGCATTGCGCGGCTCATTTCTCATCCAGTATATCAAAAATTCTGCGCAAAATCCACTATAATTTGCGAAAACAGCATACAATTCTGGTGCAATTTTAAGCACAGTTTTCGATTTCAGACGCCAGCCTTCCACCCGGACAAGGCCGCAGCATTACCCGTCACTGTGCGGAAGCGGAAGAAACGCGTACCTTCTGCCGCCTCTTCATATAAATCTTCGAAAGCTTCTTGATCCAGCTGCTCAGGTAGCGGAAGGTCGGCTCCGTGATGATCGCGAAGATCACCAGCAGCATCACACACTTTTTCGAGATCGTAGTAATCGCAAAAATCCTGCTGACGAAAATCATGCAGTAGAGCAGGCCGGCCGCCATGCCAAACCAGAGAAACCAGTGATATTTCGTCATCGGGGAGGCGATCTGATAAAGAATCATCAGCCCGACGATCGCCAGAAGGATCGTGGACGACGTCGAGACATCGTTCGCATTCACCCCGAACTCCATGCAAAACAGATACAGCCCGCTGACCACGATAAAATCAGTCAGGCCGCCCGGCAGCGCCTTAAAGAGCACATTGCTCAGGAAATGCCCCTTGATGCGCTCCGTGTTCTGCTCCAGCGACATCACAAACGCCGGTATGCCGATCGTAAACATACTGATCAGCGAGATCTGCGACGGCTCCAGCGGATAATTGACCATCAGAACGATCGAGAGGATCGACATAAACAGCGAGAAAATATTCTTCACGAGGAAGAGGCTGGCCGTGCGCTCGATGTTGTTGACGACACGCCTTCCCTCCGCCACCACTGCGGGCATCTTCGAGAAATCAGACTCCAGCAGCACGAGCTGCGCCACCTGGGCCGCCGCGTCGCTGCCCGAGGCCATCGCGATGCTGCAGTCCGCATCCTTGAGCGCCAGCACATCGTTGACGCCATCCCCGGTCATCGCCACTGTATGGCCCGCAGCCTTCAGCGCGCTGATCAGGCAGCGCTTCTGCTCCGGCGTGACGCGCCCAAACACCGAGAACTGGCCCGCCGCGGCCTCCAGCTGCTCGTCCGTGAGCGTCGAGGCGTCCACATAGGCCTCCGCGCCGCGGATCCCTGCTTCCTTCGCCACCTCTGACACCGTAACCGGATTATCGCCTGAAATCACCTTGATCTCCACGCCCTGATCCGCAAAATAGGAAAATGTCTCCGCCGCGTTCTCACGCACGGGATTTGCGAGCAGGATCATTCCCAGAGGCGTCACCTTGTCGCGCAGCGCCTGGCCATCCAGCGTACCCGCGTACTTCGCAAACACGACCGCCCGGAAGCCCTGGCGTCCCCAGTACTCGATCTGAGACGCGTATTCCGCATACTGCTCCCGCAGGACAAACTCCGGCGCGCCGAGCACATAGCTGGCGTCCTCGAAGATCGCTCCGCTGTACTTCGTCGCCGACGAGAACGAGAACACCCGCTCCGGGCGCTTGCCGCTGCGCTTGCGGAAGAAATCCTTGATCGCCTTGATCGTGATATTGTCCGCCGCCATCGCCGCCGCGAAATCACCCATCGCCAGCTCGAACTCTGCCGCCTCCTCCGCGGAGAACTCAGGCGCCTCTCCCTGTGTCATGGTTCCTGCCGCCTCAAGGAGCGGAATCTGCGGCCGCTGATCCGCAGCCGAAGCCGAACCTGCCTGCAGTCCTTGCTCCGCCTGGGCTGATGCTGCCCGCAGCTTTTGTTCCGGCGCCGCGGCTTGCGCCTCCACTGCCTCCCGCGCTCCGGCAGCCACGCTTACGCTTTCTCCGACCATATTCCCCGCAGCCGCGCCAGGCATATTGATCCCGGCATTCTCCGCGGCTGCGCCGGACGCATTTGCCCCGGCATTCTCCGCGGCTGCGCCGGACGCATTTGTCCCGGCGGCGTCCGCCCTATCTGCCGTCTCTGTCCCGGGCATCCGCAGCCCTGCCCGCAGCGGCATCGCTTTCTTGACGGTCATCGTATTGTCTGTGATCGTCCCCGTCTTATCCACGCAGAACACGTCCACGCGCGCAAGAGTCTCGATGCATTTCATATTGTGAACAAGCACCTTCTGCATGGCGAGCCGCATCACGCTCACCGCCAGGGCGACGCTTGCGAGCAGATACAGTCCCTCCGGAATCATGCCAAGGATCGCGGCGACGGTGGCCGTCACGCTCTCCCGGATCGGCGTGTCATTGATAAAATGCTGCTGGCTGAACAGAATAATTGCGATCGGTATGATCAGCACGCCGATGATCTTCACCAGACGATCCAGAGACCGTATCATCTCCGAAACCTCGTCATCGTTCATCTCCTTCGCCTTCAAGGTGAGCTGCGACACATAGGACTCCTCACCGACGCGCTCCACCCGGCCGCGGCACGCTCCCGACACGATAAAGCTTCCCGAAAGCAGCATATCCCCCTGCTTCTTCGAGATCGCGTCCGCCTCGCCGGTGATCAGCGACTCGTTGACCAGAACCTCCCCCTCCTCGACGACCGCGTCCGCCGGGATCTGGTTCCCCGCTGAAAAGACGACGATATCGTCCAGCACGAGCTCCTCCGCCGGGATCTGCCGCTCCACGCCGCTGCGGATCACCGTATTTTTCGGCGCATTCAGGATGCGCAGATTGTCCAGCACCTTCTTCGAGCGCAGCTCCTGCACGATGCCGATCAGCGTGTTGCCGATGATGACCGGGAGGAATGTCAGATCCCGGAACGATCCCACAAAAATGAGCATCACTGCGATCACAAAAAAGATCAGGTTGAAATACGTAAAAATATTGCTGCAGATGATCTCTCTTTTCGACTTGGACGGCGCTTCCACCGCATGGTTCACCGCATCCTGCGCGATGCGCTCCTGCACCTGCTCCTCCGTCAGCCCGTCCGATCCCGCAGGTGTGTACCGTTTGATCGGCGGAATGATCTTCTCCGGGAGCTGGAATTCTTCCGAGATCACCTTCGTGCGGAGCAGCTTCTGCCGCAGCGACTTGATGCTGCGCCAGAGATCCTTTCCCTGCTTCTCCTTCGGCTTGATCTCTATTTCCTCAAAATCTTCTACCTGAATCTCTTCTTTTTCCACGTTTTCGTCCTCTGCTTATCTGAGATGTCTATCGATCCTTAAACTGCCAGACCGTGCCAGGCCTGAAAAGCCTGCGGCTTTCGCCCTCTGTGCGCTTCGCGCCATAAATCCGCCCTGTTCTGCACAGCCCACTGCTTCCGCGGACATTTTACCACACTTCCCCGTCTTTTTTAACCCTCCTAATTCTGAAATTTTGCTAAATAATATGAATTTCTTGTAACGAACAGCAAATTCTGCTATACTCGTGCATAGCAGCGAGCCCTGCCAGAGGTTCTTTATCCCGCGGCCCGCTGCCCTCTACAAATGGAATGCAAGGAGCGACCGGTATGGGAATTCAGATGCAAAAGAAACTTTTCAACGTCTATACCTTCGCCTATCTCCTGCGGCTCGACCGCAGGCTCACAGGCGATCCGGCGAAGATCAAAGCGCGCCAGGACCGCAATGTGCACAAGCTTATGAAGTGCGCGTATGAGATTCCGTTCTACCGGAAGCGCTTTGAGGAAAACCGCCTGACGCCGGACGATTTTCACTGCGCGGAGGATCTTGCGAAGTTTCCGGTCCTCACCAAGGACGAGCTGCGCGCCTGGATGAAGGAGCTCTACGACACGCACCCCGAGACGCGCGATACCTGGGACGCCACCAGCACGAGCGGCTCCACCGGAACCCCGCTCAGGCTCTACCAGTCGCAGCGCGAACACGCCTACACGAACGCGAACTGGATCCGCGTCCTGATGTCGTTCGGCTACAACCCGTTTTTCGGCAAGATGCTCACCTTCGAGTCGAGCTACCGCAGCGAGAAAAAGGCGAACGACTCCTTCCTGCAGAAGTTCGGGATCCTGCGCCGCCGCAAGCTCTCCGAGAAGCGCTGCGAGACCGACGAAGGGATGCGCGAGGTCATCGCAGAGATCAACGCGTACGCGCCGGATGTGATCTGCCTGCGCAAGAACTGTATCGTGCGCATCGCCCTGTTCGCGCAGCAACACGGGCTCACCATCCATCAGCCGAAATGGTACATCCCGATCAGCGAGATGGTCGACGATCTCACGGTCAGCACGCTCTCCAAAACCTTCGGCCCGAACCTCGTGGACGCCTACGGGAGCGACGAGACCGGAAGCTGCATCATCAAGCATCCGGGCAAGGACTATTTCGTCATCTGCAACGACACACACGTCGTCAACATTTACGACAAGGACAACCGTCTTGCAGACAACGGCCGCGTCATCCTGACGCCGCTGTTCAAGACCGACTTTCCGCTCATCAACTACGACATCGGCGACGAGGCCACCTCCTATCGGAAAGACGGCCTTCGCTATGTCACAAAAATCCAGGGCCGTCTGAACGACCTGATCAAACACGAGGACGGCAGCGAAACCTCCGTCCTGGAGCTGCGCAAGATTCCGAACGACATCACGGGGATCGCCCAGTTCCGCTATGTGCAGGAATCGTATCACGACCTGCGCGTCGAGCTCGTGCGGGATCCGAGGGATACAGCCTGTTCCAACGAAGAGATCGCCGCGTTTTTCCTCGAACGACTGAAGAAGCTCTACGGCGACGAGTTCCGCGTCCGGATCGAATGGCTCGACGTCCTTCCGCCCGACCCGAACGGGAAGCTGCGCTGCTTCGTGCGGGCGTTCTGAAACTTAATTCATGGAGGATGCGCCTATGTTTGACCAGTCGAAGAAATCTCTGAATAAGACCGCCTTTACCGCCGGGATCTTTTATGTCGCGGCGCAGCTTTTTGTGCGCGGGATCACCTTTCTGATGACGCCGGTCTACACGCGCCTGCTCTCGAAGCCGCAGTTCAACCAAGTCAAAATCTTCGAGTCCTGGCTGCTGATCCTGATGCCGGTCTTTTCACTTTGCCTGTGGCGCAGCGTCGAGCGCGCGAAGTATGACGTGAAGGAGCGCTTCAACGAATATGTCTCCAGCGTGCAGACGCTGTCTTATCTCTCGATCAGCGTGTTTTTCGGGCTGTTTCTGCTCTTCAAGGATCCGATCCAGAATCTCTGCCTGGCGATGAACTTTGTGCTGACCGACTTCATGTTCTACATCATGTTCCTGTATCTGTACGCGCACACCAGTATATTCTATTTCCAGCGGAGGGAGAAGCAGATGATGCGCTACAAAGCAAGCACTCTGTTCACGGCCGCGACCGTCGTCCCGGCCACGCTGCTGTCCGTCCTTCTGATCTGGCTCGGCAAAAAAAACGGCCACGAGGACGCTCTCGTGGCGTTGCGCATCGGCGGCTACTACATCCCGATGATCCTCGGCGGCTTCTTCGTCGCCGTACTCATGCTCGCGCAGGGCAAAAAAATCGTAAATATCGGCTACTGGCGCTATGCGCTGAAGTTCAGCCTGCCACTGATCCCAGAGGTGCTCTCCATCCAGATCATGAACCAGGCCGACCGCCTCATGGTCTCATCGATCACAGGCGAAATCTGCGGAGCCATCTTCTCCCTCGCGACCACCGTCTCCTACATCATCTGGATCCTCGAGGACGCCGTCTGGAATGCGTGGCTCCCCTGGATGTATGAAAAGATCGCGCGCGGCGAAAGCCACGAGATTGAACGCTATTGGAAAATCCTGATGCACATTTTCGGCGTGATCTCCTGGCTGCTCGTCCTGTTCGCCCCCGAGATCATCCTGATCCTCGGCGGCAAAAGCTACCACGAAGCGATCTTCCTGGTCGCGCCGATGGTGACCGGCACGCTGTTCCGCTTCTACAGCTACAGCTACACGGCGATCCAGAACTACCACAAGAAAACCGGCTTCGTCGCCGCTTCGACCGTGTCCGTCATGTTCCTGAACGTCGTGCTGAACTACATCTTCATCCTGCTGTTCGGCTACCGCGCGGCCGCCTACACGACCGCGTTCAGCTACCTTGTCCTCATGTGTATGCAGGCCTACATGGAAAAACGCCTGACCGGCGAACAGCTGATCCCGCTGCCCCGGACGGCGTTTATCTCCTGCGCGTATTTTGTTCTCTGTATCGCGACGATGCTTCTCTTCGAAGCCCCGTCGCCCATTCGCTATGCGCTCTTCGTCTGCCTGCTGCCGCTCGGCGCGCGCTTCGCCCTGCCGAGTCTGAAATCAATCCTGCAGATCATTCGGCGAGACCACTGAGCATCCTTTTCACATCCCTTTTCCAAGCATTTGCAAACCACATCTTCCCTATGATTCCCGAATCTGCTCCGTCCTATTCCACCGTGATCCGGATCTTTCCGAGCGCCTCGTGCAGCTTCTCCACCGCCGCATCCAGCGTCTTGCCCTTCGTGATGACGTGCCCGATGCGGTGCGGTCCCACATGGAACTTCTTCACCGCGTCCCCGACGCCATAGTCGAACTGAATCTCATAGATATCCTCATCCGAACCGTTGCCGTTCTCGATCGCCGTGATCACTCCGTCCCTGTCGCTGCGCAGCAGCATACTCGCGTTCGGCACCGCGTGCTCCTGCGGGAACTCCACGTCCTCGCCGAGCGCGGCCTGAATCAGCTTCTCGTAATAATCAAAGCCGTAGTAGATCGATACCAGCTCCGCGAGGCAGGTCGCCCCGGATCTCCCGCCGAGCTCCAGCACGTAGGTCTTTCCGTCCCTCAGGATGAAATCCGCGTTGATCGCGCAATTGTCGAGCCCCATCGCCTCGATCGCCTTCGTGAGCTGCACTCTCGTGTCCTCAACAATCTCCGGCGCGAGCTCGTACGGCGCGAAATGGCCGATCGGCACGCCGGTATCGCCCTGGAACACATAATCGCCGTGCGGCAGGATAAACTTCACCTCGCCGCGGTACACGAACGCCTGCGCGCCAAACTCCTCGCCCTCGATGAATTCCTCCACGATAAAGAAATCCGTGCGCGAGCTCGCGCGGACAATCTCACGCGCCGCCTCGAACTCCTCCCGGGAATTCACGCGGATGATCCCGCGGCTGCCCGAGCTGTCGACCGCCTTGAAGATCAGCGGAAACTCCAGGCCCTCTGTTTTCTCGTACAGATTATCGGCAAAGGAGACCTCACGGAAGCGCGCAGTCCGCACTCCGTACTCCTCGTATTTCTTTTTCATGAGGATCTTGTTGGATGCAATCTGCGCCGCCTCGAAGCTCAAGCCCGGCAATCCGAGCTCATCGCAGACCTTTCCGATCGTGATGACCGCCACATCCGTCCCCGCGGTGACGATGCCGTCAATCTTCTCGCGCTTCGCCACCTCCAGGATGCGCTCGTAGTCCACGGTATTCTCATAGCAGACCTGATCCGCGAGCGCAAACCCCGGATAATTTCCCGGGATGCTGACCGCGATCGTATAGATCCCCATCTCTTTTGCCTTCAGAATCAATGGTACCTGATAGATACCGGCCCCCATAATCATTAATTTCTTCATACGTTCTCCCTCTCGCTCTTTGCGGCTGCCGCTTCGCTCTCAATCTTCCCGGCCGCCGTTTTCTGCCACAAATCCCTGACTGCTCTTCGCGGCCGCTTTCTCAGTCTTCCCGGCCGCCGTTTTCTGCCGCAAATCCCTGACTATTTTCCGCCGTCGCTGCTTTCTCAGTCTTCACGGCTGCCTTTTTCTATCTCAAGCTTCTGGCCGCTCTTCGCAGCCGCGGCTTTTTTCCTTCCCTGCAGCTCTGCCGCATTTCCGTCCGCAGCACACTCCACGTCGTCTCCGGCCCGCGCAGCCACAGTTGATCCGACCGCCTGCGCGCGCTCCTCCCCAACGCTCTCGTGTTCATGCACACCGCGCACCACATACTGCGGATTGCGGCTCATCCCCTGGAAGATCCGGCCCACATACTCGCCTACCATCCCCATAAACAGGAGATTGATGCCGGAGAAAAAGCAGATCGCGGCCATCATGGACGGCCAGCCGATATAGGTCATCGGGCGCACCAGCTTCAATATCACAACGCCGAGCGCTCCGAGCAGACCCAGGATTGAAAACGCAAAGCCCGTGTAGATCGCCATCTGCAGCGGCACAATTGAGAATCCAATGATGTTCGACCAGAGCTTCACCAGCTTTTTGAACGTATAGTTCGAGCTGCCGACCTCCCGTGCGAAGTGCTTTACCGGCACAGAGCTGATGTTGCGCGTCGTCCGCAGGAACAGACCCTGGATGTGGGTGTACGCGCTCTTATACTGCACCGCATAATCGCGGACAAAGCGACGGATGATCCAGAAGCTCGATGTGCGCAGATTCTTTGGCTTCTTCAAAAAAACGCGCAGCGTCATATAGTTGACATAGCTCCCGAAATTGCGGAATCTGCTGTGCTTTTTCTCCGGATAATAGCCGTACACGATGTCATAGCCTTTCTCAAACTCCGCGAACAGATACGGAAGCTGCGAGGGGTGCGTCTGCATATCGTCGTCCATCGCGACATAAGCGTCGCCATCGGCATAGTTCAGCCCGGCCAGCACGGCGTTGTGCTGGCCCGCGTTTCGCGCGAGCTCCACCGCCTTCACGCAGGGATAGTCCCGCACCAGGGAAAGCAGCGCCGCTATCGTCTCCCCGCCGTCCGGCGAGCAGTCGTCCACCAGCACAAATTCGTAATCCTTTTTATTCAATTTCTCCATTTCCTGCATCGTCAGCTCCACAACCTTGCGGATCGTGGCCGCCGAGCGGTAGCAGGGTATGACTATTGAGTACTTCAATCCGATTCTCCTGTGTTCTCCCGCCGCCGCTTTCTCCGCCTGAGCAGCCACGACGCGAAGCATAATATGATTAATAATACCACTGAGCAAGGCATGATGACAAGTGCATATTTCGCCCCTGGGATCTCATACGTCAGTTCGATTTTGTGTGTTCCCGCCTTAAGCGGAAGCGCCATATACATATAGTTCGCACGCTTCAGCTCCGCCCGCTCTCCATCCACATAGGCAGTCCATCCTCTCTGGTACGGAATGCTGAGCGCAAGAATCTTATCCTCGTCCAGGCTGATCTCACCGGACACCCGGTTCGTCCCCAGCTCGACCTGTTCCAGCACATCCTCTGTGAGCGCCTGCGTGTATTCCTCCAGCCTGTCCATCGGCTGGCAATAAATCTCGAGGCTGTCAAAGTGGATCATTCCCTCTCGGTCCATCCTGAGCCAGACCGAATTCAGCGGATCCTCGTAATATCCGAGATTAAACACGTAATCCTTCTGCTGCGTCCAGTAGCGGTCGTCATTCGAGCGGAACCGATACTCATACTCTGCATCGCCTGCGTTCAGGTCGAGGTTGATCGAGCTCTCCGACATATCTCCCTCGATGTAGGCGTTCTTCAGGACAAGATACGTCTCCGAATTCGGAAGTCCGTCAAACTTGAGCTGCAGGCGGTATTTTTTGCGCTTCTTTCCTCCGTCTGTCTCCTCGTTCTGCGTGCCCGCCACCATGCCATTTTCGAGCAGCGTGATCCCGCGCTCCTTCGTAGACTTCAGCTTCACCTTCTGGCAGGTCAGGGCAGAATCCTGGGACGAAGCGTCCGCCCCGCGCAGCTCCTCCGCCGTCTCGTCGTCCAGCAGCACCTTCTGCAACAAAAGCTCCTGCCGCTGTGCCACGCTGTACCCCTCCAGCTCCTCCTGCGTAATGACATCCTTGTAGGTATAGCCAAGCGGAAGCGCATTTTTGTTCTCGCTGACGATCGTCTCTTTTCCGTTTACCTCCGTGCGTTTCAGCTCCTCATACCCATAGGGCAGAGGTCTCGTGCCGCCCTCGTAGTCCGCGTAATATTTCACGGCGGCAAGCGCGTTCAGAAACGCCCGGTTATTCAGTCCCATGAACTGGGTCACGCTGTAGGTGGTGTTTCCCATCTTCTCCAGGTATTCCATGATGTTTCCGTTCAGGGTGCTGTTGAACATATAAATGCTGTTGTAATCGTACATGATCGACGACGAGATCGTATTGTAGCCAAGCTGTCTCGACCCGACGCGGTAAAAGCTGTCGTCTCCCAGCTCCTGCGTCGCAAGCAAGGGCGTATCGCCCGAATAACGCTCTACCGTGTCCGGGGGCAGATACTCCCCTACCACGTGGTTCAGCTCAAAGAGCGTATAGCCGTTATAGAATATCATGACAAAGGTCAGAAGGATCAGCGCGCACTGCCTGCCGCGGCGCGAGATCCGGCCCGCGCTCTCCTGCAGGACGGACAGCAGCACAAAAATGACCCCAAGAAAAATCGCCGCCAGCTTCGTGTACTGTGTGACCAGACAATTCCCGAAAAAGGCAAAGCAGGCGTACACCCCTGCCGCTGCTCCGCAGACCGCAAGCTCCCTCCTGCTCATCCGGAACAGCTCGGGCAGGCAGTCGGCCACGATATACGCGACAAGCAACGCGATCAGATAGCACCAGCGGTTCGTGACCGAGCTGAAGCCGCTGAGCACAAAGCCCGAGAGCGGCAGCGCCATCATGACCACGGCGACTATCGAAAGGATTTTCAGCTCCCGTCGGCCCTTGCGCAGGAACAAGAGCACGATGGCAAAGAATGAAATCGGCAGGAAGCCCAGCCTCAGCCAGTCTCCCGGAGCGTTCACCGACGTCGGCAGCGTCAGGAAGCAGCGAAGCAGCCACTGTGCGCTGTAGAAAAACAGCGAAGGCGTCTTGATGATCGCGCTCCCGCTTCGCCCGGACCCGGCGTACACCCCGATGTTAGACACCAGAATGATGCCGGACATCGCGATCCCGAGCAGATAGCTCCCGCTGATAACCAGCCCTTTTCCGATGAAGCCTTTCAGGCTCTTCTTCCCGGATCCGCCGAAATAGCGCACAAGGAAATAAATCCCCATGCCAAACGTGCTCATATAGAGAAAATAATAATTGCTGAACATCGCCAGCGCCACAAAGATCGTGCACAGATACCATCGCCTGCCGCGCAGGATCTCCTCGATCGCCAGGATCAGCAGCGGAAGCATCACCATCGCGATCATAAACATGGGATGCCTGGCTCCTCCGTAGAGCGAAAACCCACAGAAGACATAGACCGCGCTCGCGATAAACGTTGTAAAATAATCTTTCTTGAAATACAGGAAGAAAATCGACGAAGTGATCCCGGCGAAGTAGAAACGCAGGAGGATCAGCACGCTGTGCAGCGCCCCCACATACTTCGCCCCGAACAGCGCGTTGAGATAGTACAGAGGCTCCATACTGTAGACAACCTCGCTCCCCATCCCGAAGCGGAAATCATACATCGGAAGCTCAAAATTCCCCTTCAGGAAATTTGAGATCAGATCGCGGACATAGTTGGTAAAATACACCGCGCGCGGATAGTACTGCGGAACGGTATCCTGCCTCCAGATAAGCGTCTTTCCGTTTTTGAGGAAAGGGAAAAATACGAGAAGGGCCATGAAAGCAAACACGGCCGTATAAATCAGAAAATAAAGCGCAGTCCGGCCTTTCGTACGTCTTGCGAAACGGTTTGCCGATACGGCGTAGAGGCGGAAAATCCCCCAGAGCGCCAGGAACCCGGCAAACACGAGCGCAGCCAGGAGCACGGCCAGCGCCAGGCTCACAATGGGAATCAGGATCTTTTTCCA
>CANQWV010000046.1 GCA_947627645.1 uncultured Lachnospiraceae bacterium
AACGACGTCTTCTATGACCCCCGCCATCCATATACCTGGGGCCGCTCTCGCCCATGATCAGCACGCCCTCGCCGTACACATCCACAAGCACGCCGTGGATGGAAATGCACGGAGCCAGCTCGACATTCAGCCAGCGGATGATCTCCGCCATGAAATCCGAGGTCGTCTTCTTCGTCGTGAAGATTGGCACCTCGTACTGCTTCGCCAGACGGAGCATATCCTCATCCGGCTCGATCATCGTCGTGTAGATGATACACGGCACATGGTACGACAGAAACTTCTCATAGACCGGGATCTTCTCTTCCTTCGACAGGTGCGCCAGATACGTGTACTCTACATACCCGATGATCTGCACGCGCTCGGAATAGAAATGCTCAAAAAAACCGGTAAGCTGAAGCGCCGGACGGTTGATCTCAGAGGTCACGACCCGTTTGCCTTTCATATCGATCTCCGGGATCGCGTTGACCAGCTTCATCTGCTCGGCCAGCTTCTCGATCGTTACGCTGCTTGCCATCTTCTTATCCTCCCAATTTTTCTGTTCCTATTTTAAACCTGCACCGTAGCTTCGTCAAGTAAATGATACGATATCGCGGAGTATCAAAATGACAAAAAGTGCAAGGTGTCTTCGATCGGGCACCTGCATCGGCCTCATCCGGAGATACTCTGCACTTTTCTTTCATCATTCGTCAGGCAATTCTTTATAAATTCTACTTATCCTTCGCAATCAGATAATACGGAAGCGCGATAAGCAGCACGCCGCCTACCATATTTCCTGCAGTTACGATCAGAAGGTTGTAGAAGAAACCGCCGATGCTGACCGTCGCCTCCATCGGGTTCATCAGTCCGATCGTCAAGAACGTCATGTTGGCGACGCTATGCTCGAAGCCGCAGGTGACGAATGTCGCCACACAACAGAAATTCATCGCGATCTTCGCGCCCTCGGATTTCAGCTTGGCTCCGCACCAGATTGCGAGGCAGACCAGCATATTACAAAAGATTGCCTTCGTAAACAGGTTCAGCGGAGTGCCCGCCATCTTCGCCGCCGCAGCGTTCGACAGGAACGTGCCGGTATCGCCCGTATCCAGCCCGGTCAGTACGAAGAGCACCGCCGTCGCCAAGGAACCGATCAGATTGCCTATGTAGCAGACGACCCAGAGCTTGATTGTCTTTGCCCACGGAACTGTCCCCGTAAAGCTGCCGACCGCCATCACGAAATTGTTTCCGGTAAACAGCTCTGCGCCGGCCACCGTCACCAGGCACAGGCCAACGGAAAAGACGATGCCGCAGATCAGCTTCTGCGCCGGCTGCCCGGCCATGAGGCCGCCCACAATCCCCATCATGATACTTCCGAAACCAATAAACACGCCTGCAAGAATCGACATCAGAACATATCCTGTCAGATTTTTTTCCAAAAGTCCAAGCTTTCCCTTGGCAGTATTTCCCACTGCCTCTATCTCATTACGAAACATATGCTTTCCCTCCCTATAATTTTAAAACCTTTTGATGCCCAAACCCTTTTCCTGCGGTTCAGCAGCAGGTGCTTCGGCTCTGATTATAACGTCTGAAACACCTTTTTGCGCTCCCAGCGGAAAGTAGTTCGGTCTGACCCAAACAACAGTGCCGTCCTTTATGTGATCCCGATCTCTGATTTGTCGCCCACCTGCCTCAATCTCCTTTCATGGTTTCATTTTCTCTCCGTGCTGCAACAAAAAAACTGCGCAAAAGAACCCAACGTCCTTTCTACGCAGTAGCGGAAGCGATACCGTAACGCGGAGAACCTCCTTCGTTCACATAAAGACCTTCCCATCGTGTGACACTTAACGTACAGTATCTTCTCTACCTTTCATTCGTCGGTATTATAACAAACATTTTAAAGCTCGTCAAGAAATTGTCAATAAATTTCCGCTCCACGAATTTGTATGGCTGCTGTCCACGGAGTGAACAGCAGCTACTGCGTATCCCCGAGCTGGACGGTGATCGTCTGCGTATGTTCCGAGTGGAAAAAATCGTACACCTGCCGCGCGCTTCTGGCGTTCATGGACGGCGCGCCCGCAAGCTCCTCAAGCGTCGCGTCCCGCACGGCCTCGATTGACTTAAAGCTGCGCATCAACGCCTTTCTGCGCGTCGGGCCGATCCCCTCGATATCGTCAAGAAGCGAGTGCACCTGCCCCTTGCTGCGCAGGCTGCGGTGATACTCGATCGCGAAGCGGTGCGCCTCGTCCTGGATGCGCGTCACCAGCCGGAACGCCTCGGAGTGTGTGTCGATCGGCAGCTCCACATTCTCGAAATAGATGCCCCGCGTCCGGTGAAAATCGTCCTTCACCATGCCGCAGACCGGAATCGAAATTCCGAGCGTGTCCAGCACACGCAGGGCGACGTTGACCTGCCCCCTGCCGCCGTCCATCATGATCAGATCCGGGAAACGGCTGAAGCTGCCCATCTCGTCGCCCATGCCTTTTGCGGCAAGCTCCTTCCGCTCCTCCAGTCCGTGCCGGAAACGGCGCGTCAGCACCTCCTCCATGCTCGCATAGTCATCCGGCCCCTGCACCGACTTAATCTTAAACTTGCGGTAGTCGCTGCGCTTCGGCTTGCCGCGCTCGTAGACGATCATCGAGCCGACCGACTCGAAACCGTTGATATTGGAAATGTCGTACGCCTCCATACGCATCGCGCGCTCCAGCCCAAGCAGCTGCTCGATCTCATGCACCGCGCCGATCGTCCGGCCCTCCTCGCGCTTGATCCGCTCTCTGTCCTGCCGCAGCACGATCGCGGCGTTCTCCTGGGCCATCTCGACCAGCTTCTCCTTCGTCCCCTTCTTCGGAACGCGCAGATACACGCGCTGGCCGCGCTTCTCCGAGAGCCAGGCCTCCACGATCTCATGATCCTCGATGTCCGTCTCCAGCATCAGCTCGCGCGGCACAAACGGCGTCCCGGCATAGTACTGCTTGACAAAACTGTCGAGAATCGTAGAGCGCTCATCGTGCGGAGCCACGCGCAGATAAAAGTGTTCCCTTCCGATCATCTTGCCGCCGCGGATAAAAAATACCTGCATCACAGCATCGCCGCCGTCCACCGCCATCGCGAGCACGTCCTTGTCCTCGCCGTCGCCGTGCGTGATCTTCTGCCGCTGCGCAACCTGATGGACGCTGCCGATCAGATCCCGGTACTCGGCCGCCTTCTCAAACTCCATTGCCTCCGCCGCGTCATTCATCTTATTCTCCAGCATTTTGAGAACCGGCGCATAGTTTCCGTTCAGAAAGTCCAGAGCCTCGTCGACCGAGCGGCGGTACTCCTCCTTCGTGATCTTTCCCTGGCAGGGCGCGTTGCACTGCCCGATGTGATGATACAGGCAGGGACGCTCCTTCCCGATATCGCGCGGAAGACTGCGATTACATCTGCGCAGCCGGTACAGTCTGCTGATGAGCTCGATCGTGTCCTTGACCGCGCCCGCGCTCGTGAACGGCCCGAAATACCGCGACTTGTCCTTCTTCATCGTACGCGAAAAAAGAACGCGCGGGTACTCCTCGCCGAGCGTCACCTTGATAAACGGATAGCTCTTGTCGTCCTTGAGCATCGTGTTGTATTTCGGGCGGTGCTCCTTGATCAGGTTGCACTCGAGCACGAGCGCCTCCAGCTCCGAGTCTGTCACGATGTACTCGAAGCGGCGGATCCGCTCCACCATCTGTTCGATCTTCACGCCCTTGTTTCGGCTGCTCTGGAAATACTGACGCACCCGGTTTTTGAGGCTGATCGCCTTGCCGACGTAGATGATGTCGTCCCGCTCGTCGTGCATGATGTACACCCCCGGACGTCCGGGGAGCTTCTTCAATTCTTCCTTGATGTCAAAGCCGGAGGCGTTCTGCTCCGCCGCCGAATGTTCCGGCGTCTCTTCTATTTCACTTTGCCTGTATTCCGTCTGATCCTGCAAGCCGATCGCCTCCCTTCCTCTCGCCGGACTCTTTTGATTGAGCCTATTATCTGCTCAGCTCATGCCCGGCTTTTCATTTTCTTTCTGTTTTTTCTGCTTTTTTCAGATTTACTTTTGTTTTCCTTTCGATTTTAGCCACATTTTTGACACATTTTTCCGCTAAACTCTACCTATCAAAACAAAGAGGCCACAGCAGTGCACGGCGCGTCTGCGCTGACGACGGCCTCGCCAAACAACAAGTCCGGAGTTTCCGGATTCCTGATAAATCCTTCCTGCACAAGGAAGAAAACGATTGTTGCTGCTCACTCTCCACTGTCCCGCGAGGTGATTTCCGTGCAAAATGCACGGAAATCCCGAGGGCTGAAGCGCAAAATGCTGCGAATGCAGCATTTTTGTGCATCGCAAAGCGCTGTTACTGTTCACAGAGTGAACAGTAACAAACGATTGCAGTCACTGCGTTTTCCTTCCCGCAGCGATGGGAAATGCCTTCGCAAAAGACCGACAGCAACGGTCAGGCGAGGGCATTTTTTCATGTATCGCTTCGCTCACCTGCCAGCCTCTTCCTGTCATATATTCTCCGTGGCTCATCCGGCCTGCGCACCGTGCTCCCGCATAATCTTCCGGAAGTACGACGCGAACATACACGCCGTCGTCATCACTGCGAGGAAATCCGCGACCGGCTCGGCCGTGAACACCGCGCGCGTCTTGTCTGCCGGAAAGAGCGCCGGCAGGAGATAGATCAGCGGAATCAGCAGGATGATCTTGCGCAGCAGCGCCAGAAACAGCGAGTTCTTCGCGTTGCCGAGCGCGATGAAGGTATGCTGGCACGCGATCTGAATTCCGAAAATGCCCGTCATCAGCATATAGATCCGCAGGCAGGGCACCGCAAACTCGATGAGCTCCGGATCACTGTTGAACATATGGATGAACATCTGCGGCACAAACATCGCAAGCGCCCACAGCGTCATCGAATAGCACACGCTAGCGCAAAGCAAAATGCGGAATGCCTGCTTCACGCGTGCCATATTGCGCGCGCCGAAATTGTAGCTGACGATCGGCTGGGAGCCCTGCGTCAGCCCCTGAAGCGGCATCAGCGAGAACTGCATCACACTCGAGGCGATCGTCATCGTCGTCACCGCGATGTCGCCGCCGTATTTTAACAGAGACGAGTTGAAGCAGACCGACAGCAGGCTCTCCGTCGACGCCATGATGAACGGCGAGAGCCCGAGCGCCAGCGCCGGCAGGATGATCCCCGCCGAAAGCTTCAGGTTCGCCCTGCGGATGCGCAGCACCGTCTTCGGCCCGGTCAAAAACCGCAGGATCCAGACCATCGATACTCCCTGCGAGAGGATTGTGGCGAGCGCCGCGCCCGACGCCCCAAGCTTCAGCACAAAGATAAAAATCGGGTCCAGGATGATATTGCAGACCGCTCCGATCATCACCGTCAGCATACTGGTCTTCGCGAAGCCCTGCGCCGTGATAAACGTATTCAGCCCAAGCGTGAACTGCACGAAAAGCGTGCCGAGACTGTAGATCCGCATATAGTCCACCGCATAGCCGATCGTGTTCTCGCTCGCACCGAATATCAGCAGCATATTCCGTGAGAACAGCAGGAAAACCACTGTCAGCACCAGCGCGATCAGCGTCAGCAGGGTGACAGAATTGCCGAGCGTCTGCTCGGCCTTGTCCTTCTCCCCTCTTCCCAGAAAAATCGAGGCGCGGGGCGCGCTGCCCATGCCAACCAGGTTCGCAAACGCGGAGATCAGCGTGATCAGCGGCACGCAGACGCCGACCCCCGTCAGCGCCATCTGCCCGACCCCCGCAATGTGGCCGATGTAGATCCGGTCCACCAGATTGTATAAGAGGTTGATAATCTGTGCCGCGATCGCCGGCGCCGCCAGCTTCAGCAGAAGGCGGCCCACCGGCTCTGTGCCAAGCTGATCCGTCTGTGTCTGCGACCGCTCCTGTGGCTTCGCTTGCGGCTGCTCTTTCGTCCGCCTCTGCGCGTGAGCCCGCCTCTGAGCCTGCGCCTGTGTATCTCTGTCAGGCTGCTCCATCTGTCATGCCCTCTTTCCTGATCTTAGTTTCCCACACTACCAGCTTAAATACTCAGTCGGTGGCAGATCAAAATCCTCTCAGCTTATCATTGCTGTCGTCGCTTGTGTTCTCGATCGACTTAATCTGCACGTAATAGCCGTACTGCTCATTCACCTGAATGTGTACGCGGTCGCCGGCCTTGTGCCCGAGGATCGCCTTTCCAAGCGGAGACTCGATGCTGATCAGACCGTTGATCGAATTTCCCCGCACCGAGGTGACGAGCCGGTAGGTCTCTGTCTCATCGTCTTCCTCAAAATAAATCTCCACCGTATTGTTGATCCCGACCTCGTCTTCCTTCGAGTCGTCCGAGATCACCTGCGCGGTACGGACCATACGCTCCAGATAACGGATGCGGCTCTCGTTCTTGTTCTTGTCGCGCTTGGCCGCATGATATTCAAAATTTTCACTCAGGTCGCCGTGCGCCCGCGCTTCCTTGACTGCCTCGATCGCTTCCTTGCGCACCACGAGCTTGCGATACTCAATCTCCTCCTCTATTTTCTTAATGTCGCTTTCTGTCAGTTGCTCTCGCATATGTGTTTTCCTTTCTTCTATCCTTCTTCATTCACAAACCGCGCGAACCGCCCGAACGCCTCCTGTCCTTCCGGCGTGCGCTTGAACACGCCGGCGTGCTCCAGCACCTTGCTGAACACCAGGCCGACCTCGTCCTGCACGACCTTGTCGATCGTGTCCGCGCGGAACGAACCGTACTTTTGTTTCAGTTCATTCACCCAGTCTGCGTGCTTGGACAGCTCCGCGTCCGCTGAGATATCGCGCCCCTCCAGCATCGCCGTCTTCAAGTGCTCCAGCTCATCCTTGAGCCGGGCCGGGAGCACGGCGAGACCCATCACCTCGATGAGCCCGATGTTCTCTTTTTTGATGTGATGCAGCTCCGCGTGCGGATGATAGACGCCCAGCGGATGTTCGTCCGTCGTGATGTTGTTGCGCAGGACAAGATCCAGCTCAAAACGATCCCCTCTCCTGCGCGCGATCGGGGTGATCGTGTTGTGCGGCTCGCCATCCGTCTCCGCGTAGAGAAACGCCGCCTCGTCCGTATAGCCGCGCCACGCCAGAAGAATGCGGTCGGCCAGCTCGATCAGACGCTCCCTCTCGGAGCAATCCAGACGGATGACCGACATCGGCCATTTCACGATGCCTGCCTCGACATCCTCAAATCCCTTGAACGTAAGCTTCTTCTCCACCGGAGCCTTCGCCATCGCGAACTCATAGCAGCCGCCCTGGAAATGGTCGTGGCTCAGGATCGATCCGCCCACGATCGGCAGATCCGCGTTCGAACCGACAAAATAGTGCGGGAACTGCGCCACAAAATCCAACAGCTTCGCGAACGTCGCGCGTTCAATCTTCATCGGGACGTGCTGTGAGTTAAACACGATACAGTGCTCGTTGTAATAGACATAGGGCGAATACTGGAAGAACCACGGGCTCCCGTTGATCGTCACCGGGATGATGCGGTGATTCCCGCGCGCCGGGTGGTCAAGCCGCCCCGCGTAACCCTCGTTCTCCATGCAGAGCTGACACTTGGGGTAAGCGCTCTGCTTCGCGAGGCGCGCCGCCGCGATTGCCTTCGGATCCTTCTCCGGTTTCGAGAGGTTGATCGTGATATCCAGATCTCCGTACTCGGTCGGCGCGATCCACTTGCGGTCACGCGCGATACGATACCGGCGGATGTAATCGGTATCCTGGCTGAACTTGTAGTACGCATCCGTCGCCTGCTTCGGCGACTTCCGATAGAGTTTCCAGAACCTGCGCGCCACATTCGAAGGACGGTCCACAAGCAGTCCCATCACCTTCGTGTCGAACAGATCGCGGTAACCCACCGTATTCTCTTCCATGAGACCCTTCTCGTACGCATAGTCGCAGATCGCGCCGAGGATCTCCTCCAGCTGTGCCCCGGGATTTCCTGCCTCCGGCTGTCCGGTCGGATTTCCATCGTCCGATTGTCCCGTCCACTCTTCTGTGTCGGGCCGTCCCGCCAAGCCTTCCGCGTCAGTCTGTCCTGCCACATCGCCTGTCTCAGACTGCCCGTTCAAATCCGAACGCGGACTCCACGCGAGGATCAGCTCTTCGGCCGCCTCATCCAGCGCGTCGATCTTCAGAAGCGCCAACAGGCTGTTCGCCGTGTAGATGGCGTCCGCCTTCTCGATCAGTCCCGTATCCAACCCGTACCGGACCAGCTTCGCAATGTAATCTTGTATCATAGCTATTGTTTCCTCCCGTTCTCACGTCTATCGGTAAGCTCCTGCCTCGCGCCTCAGGCACCCACATACAGTACCCCTGCTGCTCCGTTTTTCCTTCAGCGTTCGGCGCGGAAGATTCCCTTCATCGCATACGAATCCTTTTCAAAGCATCTGCGGGCCATCCCCAATCTCTACCACGTAGAAATCTGCCGCATACCCGATCTTGTCCTTGTACGCCTTTCCAACCTTCTCAATGAAAGCGTCGATCGCCTCGTCCTTCACGATGCTGACCGTACAGCCGCCGAAGCCCGCGCCGGTCATGCGGGAACCGATCACGCCCTCAATCTTCCAGGCCTCCTCCGCCAATGTGTCCAGCTCGATCCCGGTCACCTCGTAGTCGTCCCTCAGCGAGACGTGCGAATCGTTCATCAGCTGCCCAAACAACGCAATCTCGTTATTCTTCAAAGCCTCCACGGCGCGGAGCGTCCTCCGGTTCTCGTACACTGCGTGGCGCGCCCGCCTCTGCCGCACCGGACTCTTGACCGCGTCCTTGTACTGCTCGAACTGTTCCTCCGTCAGGTCGCCGAGCGTCTTGATGCCGCAGACCTTCTGCAGCTCGGCAAGCGCCTGCTCACACTCGCTCCTGCGCTCATTGTACTTGGAATCCGCCAAACCGCGCTTCTTGTTGCTGCAGGCGATCACGATCTTCGCGCCCTCCAGGGCAATCGGCGCATATTCATAATTCAGCGTGTTCGTGTCGAGGAAGATCGCGTTGTCCTTCTTGCCCATGGCCACCGCAAACTGATCCATGATTCCGCAGTTCACGCCGTTGTAATGGTTCTCCGCATACTGGCCGATCAGCGCCAGATCCTGATTGCTCACACCAAAGCCGTACAGCGCGCGCAGAACCGCCCCTGTAAGCACCTCAACCGACGCGGACGACGACAGTCCCGAACCGTTCGGGATGTTCCCGAAGATCACGAGATCCAGTCCGCAGTCCATCTCCATGCCGCGCCCGGCGAACGCCCACATAATGCCCTTCGGATAGCTGGTCCAGCCAATCGCCCGGCCCGGCTCCAGCTCGTCAAGGCTCGACTCGATCACGCCAGACTGCGGAAAATTCACCGAATAAAAGCGCAGCTTCCGATCTGCTCTCTTCCGCGCCGCCCCGTAGGTGCCGATCGTCAGCGCGCACGGAAAGACGTGCCCACCGTTGTAGTCTGTATGCTCGCCGATCAGATTCACGCGCCCCGGCGCAAAGAAGACCTCCACACCCTCCGCATCTCCAAATACCTTTGTAAAATGCTCCAACATCTGCTGCTTCATCATCGTATCCCCCTGTAAAAATAGTCCGGATCTTCAAGGATCCCCTGCAAATCATTCTTATGCCTCCTGCTTTCACGAGGCTGACTGCTCATGAGCACGGATATTTTTTATCATATCATATTTGCCTACGTTTTCAAACATGGAAATTATGAAAAATTCTACAGACGACTCTGAAAATCCCGGCAAAAAGGAGCCCCGGAGGACTCCTTCTCGCTTCCTGTATACCGCCGCCAGGTTCTGTCACGGATCAGCCGTATCACAAACACAGGCTGTTTCCTTCCTGGATCTACATCTGGCATTCCAACGCTCTATTCCACCGTGACAGTGCAGACGAATTTCTTCTTTCCTGCCTTCACCGTAATCTTTGCCGTCCCTTGCTTCTGTGCCTTGATCACTCCTTTCGCGCTGACTGTCGCCACAGAAGTCTTCGATGTCCTGTATGTAATCTTATCCTGGCTGGTAACCGGATTCAGTACCGGCTTCAGTTTCAAGGTTTTCCCTTTCTTCAGGGTAACTTCTCGCTCCAGCCCGCCGATCTTGCTTGTCTTCACCTTTTTCTTCTGGACCTTCACCCAGATTGTCTTGCTCAACCCGCTTCTCAGCTTCACCGTAAGTTTTGCCTTGCCGGCTTTCTTCCCGGCCTTCAGCCGGAACGTTCCGTTCGCCCTGACCTTGGAGACCTTGAGAATCTTAGTGTTACCGGACTTCACGGAGGCAAGCGCGTCGCCCGGGGCCATCTTAGTCACTTTAAACTTCTTGGTGGACTGCTTCACCTGCATCTTCAGACTGTTCGCCGTCAGCTCCAGCACGGGCTGCGAAACAGTACCCGTCTGCGTCCCGGCACTTCCCTGTGTCTGGCTGCCGCCCTGCGTCCCGGCACTTCCCTGTGTCTGGCTGCCGCCCTGCGTTCCGGCACCTCCCTGTGTCTGGTTGCCGCCCTGCGTTCCGGCACCTCCCTGTGTCTGACTGCCGCCCTGCGACCCTCCGTTCGTCGGCGCGTAGTCTCCTTCTCTCGTCTCCTGCTCCCCACAGACGGTACAGGTTCTGGTCTGTACCTCCCTCACCGTGGCGCTTGCAGTCGTCGTGACCTCCCAGTCGCCCCACATATGTCCCAAAGCTTCAGTCTCTTCCTCGCGCGTCGCGTCACACTGCGTACAAGTATACAGCACCGTACCGGCCTCCGTACAGCTCGGTTCTGCCACCGTCTCGCCCTCGTTCCAGACGTGCTCATTCACAGTGATTTCGCAAATAGCAAAGGCTTTGCCCAGACGTGCCTTCGCCGTGATTACGGTGCTGCCTTTCTTAAGCGCTGTAACTTTTCCGTCATCTACCGTTGCCACGGAGGGGTCACTGCTATTCCATATTATACTTGCATCCGAAGCGCCTATCGGCTCAAGCGTGGCAGTCAGCAAAAGAGTATTTCCCTCACAAAGCTCTGCAACTGTCCGGTCCAGACTGATTTCTGTCGGCGGAACGGTCTGCGGAATCTTCGTTTCACAGATTCCATCGCCATCGCGGTCTCCTTTCGCGACGACGCCCTCCTCAGACCCGGATGCATCGGGATTCAACTCTACCTCGATCCGGTCATACTGCTCCAGGTTGTCAAATGATGCCTCCTGCGTCTGTCCATCCTTTCCGCTTGTAACCGTAAGGGTTTCTGTACCTTCTACCACCAGACTGTTTCCGTCCTCTGTGATATGTATCTCATCCTTGCTCGTCCCGGTCATATCCACGGAATCCGGATAAGCCGGGTAGCTCTCGCTGTCATAGACAAACTGAACTGTATAATCCCCGGCTTCAGCGGGAATGATCGTCACTTCCGCCTTATCCGTATCTGAATTTTTAACGTCTAACTCCACGTCGGCCAGACTGGAATGGCTGACCTGGATATCGTCAATATCCCCGGTAAGAGATACATTCGTATTGGCAGGCAAGCCGCTGAATGTCACGGCTTCTCCCGTGCTGTCCACCCAATAATAGCTCATGTCCGCCTGTTCCGTGTCCTCTCCGTTTTTGTTGCTGACCTGCGTCAACAGATCCCCTCCGTTTGTCCCGCCAAATGTATATTGCCTTTCTCCGCACAAAACCTTCATATTCGGACGCTTTGTCAAATCGATGCCCAGGAGATCGGCTTTTTCCCTGAAAATCGTAGAATACCTCTTTCTATACGATTTTACCATATCCAAAAAACTGTCGTCGATCACGCAATAATCCAGATCGGCGTTGTCGCTGGATTGGCCATTTGCATTATATTCCCATCCAAGAATCGAAGAACCCTGCGTTTTCAACTTGAGGATACAATCAATATTACTTTGCGGATAGTTGCAGTCATACACATAGATATCGATTTCACCGTTTTCCGTTGAATCGTCCTTATTTGTTTTCCTCTCGATGGCAAACGGCATCAGCGCATGAGTCGGCAATCCGATCACACAAGCATCGCCCGAACCGTTGAGCATCGCTTCTACCGCATTCAGCATACCGCTGAAATCATTTTTCCCTTTCTCTATCTTGCGGCTTATCTTTGGACTCTTCTGATATAAGTGCAATAGCCACCAGAACTCTTTCGCGGAAACTCCAAGCTCCGTGTTAAAGCTGTTTTCGTTTGCATCCCACATTCCCTGCGCTCCCTCAAAACTGGAAGCCGGCGGATTTCCTTTTCCGACCATCGCGGCGGAAACAGCCATGCCAAAGCATACGCCCCCTGTCCCATCAGAGGATTTCTTGAATTTGCGCCCCAGTAATCCTCCAAGTACATACTTATACATATCATCCGGAATCTTTTCCCGCAAATTTTGAACACTCCAGTAATCCGAAGTCGTCTTCTTTGACCAGATTCCCTTGCTGCTCCACTCATACTGTGTCTTCTTTCCACTCTCCGATACCGTCTCGTAGGAAAAGACAAAATAAACCTCTGTATCCGGCGGAAGACTTCTGTCAAGCTTTCCAAGAGCAAAATCTGCTGCTAAATTATACTCAATGTATGAAACACTTGCCAGTTCCCGATCATCTTCCGCGGACATCAGCCGTATTGTGACCTGGTTTGGGTCTATTTCCCTTGTCAATATAAAAATATAGCATCCGTTGTTTGCGTTTTCCGCGCGCTTCAGGAACTTTTGAGATTGCGTTTCCTTCACATAAATCCCCAGCGTATAATCCCCTATCATGATCCCGCTTCCGCACAGATCCCCATAATTCTCCTTGAGGTACTCGTATATCTTCGTCCCCTGGATTGCGAAAAACCTTCCTCCGGCCCCTTTCATAATGTCTGCCCCAATCAGCTCAACCGCGTTGCCGAATGTCGCAAATTCCATCTGCTCACATCCCGCAAACGCATAACTCCCAATACTCGTCACCGAAGCAGGAAGCTCCACGGATGTCAGGCTCTTACAGCCGTCAAAGGAATGCGCCCCGATCGACTCAACCCCGTTGCCGAATGTCGCAGATTCCATCTGCTCACATCCCGCAAACGCATAACTCCCAATACTTGTCACCGAAGCAGGAAGCTCCACGGATGTCAGGCTCTGACAGCCGTCAAAGGAATACGCCCCGATCGACTCAACCCCGTTGCCGAATGTCGCAAATTCCATCTGCGTACATCCTGAAAACGCATAACTCTCAATACTCGTCACCGAAGCGGGGATCGCTATACTCTCCAGATTCAGGCATTTAGAGAAAGCTCTGTCGGCAATCTTTTTCACTCCGTAAGGTATCTCTATTCTCTCCAGCAGCATCGCGTATTCAAATGCCCTCGCGCTGATCTCCTTCAGGCCTCTCCCTATATACACATCTCTCACACGCGTATTGGCAAACGCGCCCTCCGCCATTGTAAGCACGCTGTCCGGAATCGTGGCGTTTGAAATGTCCGCCGCCGCAAAGATGAGTTCTGTCTTATCTCTGTTATACAGGATACCATCCTCTGCGCTCAGATATGGATTATTCTCCGCAACAGTTATCTCCTCCAGATAACTGTCTAACACTGGCTGGCTGAGTTCCACCTCCTGAAGGGATGAGGGCAGCGATAACCTGCGCACACCCATGATTGTAACATTTTCAATTCTGGTCACCGGACAACCCTCCAGAGTTTCCGGTACGATCAGTTCATCAATTATTTTTCTATCCCATTCGCAGTCGGTGATGACTGCCTTGCCATTTTCAATGTAATAATAGAATATGCTGTCAGATTCCCCGGAATTCGGATCAACGGATTCCTTGCCGATCAAGCGATATGTGTAATTGTTATCTTTCACATAAGTCTCCGCATAGGAACCTTCGTACACATAAATAACCAGATCGTCGCTTGCCCCGTAGAACGCATAGGAGCCTATTTCCTCTACTCCCCGCGGCAGCTTAACACTCGCAAGCAGGCTACAATCGCTGAATGTATTCTTACCTATTGACAGCAATCCCGACGGCAGCTCGATGCTTGTGAGCGATTTGCAAAATCTAAATGCGTTATGACCTATTGACTTCAATCCCGACGGAAAATCGATATCCGTAAGTGAACTGCAATAGTAAAATGCATCCATCTCTATCGATATCAACCCCGACGGCAGCTCGATGCTTGTAAAACTGCAACCAGCAAATGCACTTCTTCCTATGGACATTAATCCCGACGGAAAATCGACACTCGCAAGCGAACTGCAGCCCTGAAATACATTATCGCCTATTGACGTCACCCCTGACGGCAGCTCGATATTCGTAAGCGAACTGCAGCCGTGAAATGCACTATTTCCTATTGATGTCACTTCTGACGGCAGATTGATATTTGCAAGCAAGCCGCAATTTTCAAAGGCTCTATTTCCTATCGATGTCACTCCCTGTGGCAGATTGATCCCTGTAAGTGATCTACACTCATTGAAGACCATGTCATCTATCGACGTTATTCCCGGCGGCAGCTCGATATCCGTAAGCGAAAAGCAACGTGAAAATGCATAGCTGCCTATCGATGTCACTCCCGATGGCAAACCGACGCTCTTAAGCGCAATACAGTTCTGAAATAATCCCGACTCTATCACTGTCACTCCCGACGGCAGATCCACACTCGTAAGCAAAGGACAAGCAGAAAAGGCCCCAGCTCCTATCGATGTCAAGCCCGACGGCAGCTCGATACTCTTAAGACTATCACAGGAATAAAATGCATTGTCTCCTATCTCTGTCGCCCCCGACGGCAGCTTGATACTCTTAAGCTTATCATTATTACTAAACCCCCTTATCGTCGTCACCGGATATCCATCTATTGTCTCCGGTACAGTCAGTTCTGCTTCCGTTCCATTGTACTTCGTGATCGTTACCTGCCCGTCGGTTACAGTATAATTGTAATCCCCATACTGCAATACATCGATCGGCGCCGGCTCCGCCCCGGCTTCTATGTCCTCCTGGCTCTCCTCATCCGGCCAGGCTTCCTCCATGCTCCCGTCCGACAGGTCGATATAGAGTTCGCCGTCCACAGCCGGATCGTCTGTGTCCTCCGGCACAAATTCTCCCTGTTCTTCCAAAACAGGCAATTCCATGTCTGCGCCGTCGCCCGCAGTTTTCCCATCCGCGCCGATGTCCTCGCCGGACTCCTCCTCGATCAGCACCTCTTCCTCTGTCATGTCTCCCGCTTCCACGGTATCCGAACTTGTCCCAACTGCATCCGGCATCGCCTGCTCCTCTGTCGGTGCTTCAGGAGCGGCCGATACCTGTTCCTCCATTGGCGCGTCCGTATCCGAAACGTTGAAAGCTTCCTGTCCATCGTCCAGTATCTCAGCGACAGAGCCTGTCTCCGCCATTGTCTCAGCCTCAGCTTTTTCGCTGAGCATCTTTTCCTCGACGATATCCGTCCCAGTCTCCTGCGCAAGCAGCACAGGCGCACTTTCGCCGAACACCATTGCAGCAGAAAGTATGCCCGCTATGATCCGTTTCATGACCTCTTTCCTGTTCATATTCTACCTCCCTCGCAAAACAAAAGTATTTCAATGATATTGATTTATTTGAATTTATTTTAACAATTCTTTCGATAAAATACAACTGTAAAATTCGGCTTTGCAAAGACTTTGCAAAGACTTTGCAAAGACTTTGTAAAAATAATTACTACTCATTCCTAGTCATGTAAAAATCATGTAAAAAGCGCCCCTATGTAACCGGGCGCTTTTTGATCATGGTTATTCACTTTACTTTCTGATTTTGTACTCCTCCAGCAGCTTCTCAACCAACTCCTTCGGCACCTCATCCTCGTTCGTTCCCTTTGTACTCAGGAAGATCCGGACCGCACCATCTTACGCATTAGCTAAAATTTTTTTCTCTAGTTCCTGGATTTCTGCCTCTGTCAATCCAGTATATTCCGCAATCTCTGCATAGCTCAAACACCCTTTCCGAAGCATTCGCTCGGCATTTTCGTGAATGGCCTCTTCCCTGCCAGCTTCTCTTTCCTCATTTTTTTCTTCCAATGATCGCAAATACCTCACGCCAACCTCCTCACTGGAACGTACCCTTCTTACCCGCTCATGGATGCGGCGGATCCGCTCGCTGCCCGTCCGGGTCGCTTCCGCGTCGGTCGTATTCTCTACGTAATGCAGAAAATCAACCAGCTCCTTCGGTACCTCATCCTCATTCGTCCCCTTTGTACTCAGGAAGATCCGAACCGCACCATCCTCCAGCTCACACTCCCTGACCTCCCTGCACATCGGAACGAAGGTATACCGGTATTTCCCATACCCGAACAAGTCAAACGTCATAATCAT
>CANQWV010000047.1 GCA_947627645.1 uncultured Lachnospiraceae bacterium
CAGCCCGCGCACGAGCGATCTATGATCGCGAGTGACGCACGGCTCGTAGCGTAGACAGCCCGCGCACGAGCGATCTATGATCGCGAGTGACGCACGGCTCGTAGCGTAGACAGCCCGCGCACGAGCGATCTACGATCGCGAGTGACGCACGGCTCGATTGCACAAAAAAGAGAAACTTCGGCAGGCGTGGCGTTCCCCTGCATCTCTTTTAACCCAATGGGTGCGTGGCTGCCACGAAGTTGACCACCTCAAAGTTTCTCTCTATTTCTCTATATAGCAAAACACATTCTTTCGCAAAAGTCAAGTTTTTTAAAACGATCCGCTGCGTCCTCCTGCTCTTCCGCCCCCGCCGGGCGCGGAGTGCGTCGTACTCCCGCCGCCATGTCCGCCCCCTCCGGACGACTTCTCCCGTTCGATCTTTCTGCGCGAAACCGTCCGATAGAGAAAAATATCGTTCGCGCGGGTGACGCGGAAGCTGCCGCTGCGCACGTAATCCCGTGCCTCATTTTTCACGCGCACCGACTTCAGCTGCTGAAACAGCACGACAAGCGTGACGATGGCTGCAAACAGCCCGATCCCCATCGCGTACATAAAATAGACCGCCGACTTGATCGAACGCTCTCCATAGGTATGGGTCGTGTCGTAGGGCCTGCCTTTCGCGTCCTCCTCCAGAAATTGCTCCGCAAGATCCGCAAAAGTCCCAAAGGCTTCGGCGTATCTGCCGTCCCGGAGGTACGGCGTAATCCGGTTGTCTATGACCTCAAGTCCGTAATCCGTGAACGTGTCGATCGCGCTGCCCCTGGTAGCCAGATGGAACTTCCGCTCCTGCATACTGATCAGCAGGATGATCCCGTCGAGCTCCGGGCCATAGCCGTAGTCATTCCGGTAATAATACCGGTCTGTAAAGCTCTGCACGTCCATCCCCTCACAAGAGTCCACCGTCGCCACGACCACGTCGCACTGATATTCTTCGGCGATCTCAGAAAGCTGCTCCTGCAGCTTTTGTTCCTCCTCATAAGTCAGAAGCCCGGCTTCATCCGCAACCTTCGCATCGTTGGCTGCCGCCGCGCGCAGGCCGAAGCAGTGCAGGCAAAGCAGGAGCAGAACGAAAAGACCTGCAGCGCACCGCACCGCCGGCTGTCTGTTCGCCGGCTTTTTATTCATCGACTCCCTGTTCGCCGTTTCTCTATTCACCGTTTCTCTGTTCGCCGCTTCTCTGTTCGCCGGCTCAGTAATCACCAGCTTTCCGCTTGCCGATAATATCCCATATCTTTGGCCGAACACCGAACTGACTGAACCGTTTCCCGGCTTTCCTACTGTCGAAAATATCCCATATCTCCGGCTTCTGTTCCTCGCTCTCATATGGCCGCCTCCCCTACAGCAGAAAATTCATCAAAAGCCACGACAGCAGCGTCGCCGCCACGAACACGCCGCCCGCGATCGTGAACGCCTTGCCCTTGTCGGCCGGCAGATTCCCGATGAATTTCCCGGTCTGGCCGTTCATGGCAAAGGTGTAGGTCTGTCCTTTGTACACCGTATTCAGCAGCCATACGGGGAGAAGCGCGTAGCGGATCCTGCCCTGCTTCAGCTGAATGCTCATGTGCTCCGGAACGCAGGTCGCATACCCCGCGATCGTAGCCAGAAAAGCGTTCTGGGTGCTCACGCGCATCCGGCTGTTCACGCGCGGCGCGCAGTCCTGTGCGCTCTGGTCGTATTTGTCCGCAAAGTATCCCGCGAGGTAGGCAGTCTGAAAATCGACCGCCTCCGAGTAGTCGTACGGCTCCAGCGAATCCATCAGCGCGTCGTCCAGCTTCAGGGAACCGTCTGCGGGAACCTTGTCGAACCCGACGTCCCCGCTGCGCACCACCAGATAATGCTGCGTCTCCGTGTACATATAATCGCCCTGCTGCCAGCTGCTGATCCTCGTCGCGCGGCAGCGGATGTCGGCCTGCGCGTCGCAGTCATAGAGCCAGAACGGCACATAGATGCCCTTGATCTCCTTGATCCGGTTCTCGCTCTTGAACAGCTTCGGGAGAAGATATTTTCCCTTGAAATGCTCCCTCAGGCGGTTCTCGGCCGCCTTCTTGTCGAGCTTGAACGGAATCACAAAATCGGGACGCAGCATACCGGAGAGCTGCTTTGCGACGATCACCGGATTGCCGCAGTACGGACAGCTCGACGCCGCCATATTGCGGTCCGCCACGATCTGTCCGCCACAGGACTCGCACACATAGCTGACCAGCCCCTCCTGTTCGCCGTCCAGCTCGTCGCCGCACTGCGAGACGCTGTCCTCGTCCCAGGCCGGATCCTGGTCTTCCCCGATATTCTCCTCATCGAACTGCCTCAGCGTGTCCAGCTCAAACTCCGTATCACAGTACGGACACTTCATCTTCTGCGTGGCGCTGTCGAAACGGATCGCGCCCCCGCAGCATGGGCACTTATATTCCAAGATATCAGCCATAATTTATCACTTTCCTATCAGCTATTCCGGCTTCTTCGCCCCGCACTCAGAGCAGAATTTTCCTGTGTTCACCGCGCCGCAGGTACAGGTCCAGCTGCCCTCCGGCCGCTTCGCGCCGCACTCTGAGCAGAACTTGCCGGTATTCACCGCGCCGCAGGTACAAGTCCAGCTGCCCTCCGGCGCTGTCTGCGCGGAAGCCGACTGCTGGGCCTGCGCCGCCTGCTGCTGTCCCATTGCAAAGAGATTCTGCGCGTTCATCCCTCCGGCGTTCGCCGCCATGTTGACGCCCATGAAGCCGTTCATCGCGCCCGCAGAGTTCGAGGCCGCCGCGCGCATCGCGTCCGCCTGCGCCCCGACGAGCGTGGCCGCCGCCATCGTCGGATCGCGCATCACGGCGCTCTTCTGCATCTGCTTGATCATGTCCTCGTCTTCCTTGGACGCAGACACGGAATTGATCCCGAAGGAAGCCACCACGATGCCGCGCAGCTCCTTCCATTTCTTGGAGAGCACCTCGTTGAGCGCGTCCGCCAGCTCCATCGTGTGTCCCGGAAGCTCGCTGTAGCGCACGCCGAGCGCGGAAATCTTCGCGAACGCCGGCTGCAGCGCCGTCATCAGCTCCGCCTTGAGCATACTGTCCATCTCAGAGCGCTCATACACATCGCTGACATTTCCGCACACGTTCGTGTAGAACAGGATTGGATCCGCGATGCGGTAGGAGTACTCGCCGTTGCAGCGGATCGAAATGTCCACGTCCAGCCCGATGTTGCGGTCGATCACGCGGAACGGGACGGGCGTCGCCGTGCCATACTTGTTTCCCATGATCTCTTTTGTGTTAAAATAATAGATTCTCTGATCCTTTGCGGGCTCTCCGCCGAAGGCGAAACGCTTGCCGATCGCCTCGAACGTCCTGCGCAGTGTCTCGCCGAAGCCGCCGCCCAGGATGCTCGGCTCTGTCTTGCTGTCGTACTCGTACTCGCCGGGCTCCGCGCAGACCTCCGCCACCTTGCCGTTCTCGACGATCATCATGCACTGTCCGTCCGCCACCGCGATCATCGAACCGTCGGTGATGATATTATCGCTCCCGTGCCGGTTGGAAGACCGACCGGAAGTACGCTTCATCCCCTTGCACACCAGGACGTCCGCGTCCATCGCCTCACAGTAAAAATATTCTTTCCATGCATCCGCGAGAACGCCGCCCGCAGATCCAAGTGCAGCTTTTATCAATCCCATCTCGTAAACCTCCAATTCTTCCGGGGTTCGGCCTCCCGCCCAGGAATCTCTTTCTTCGGGGCCTCGGCCATCCGCCCAGGAATCTCCTGTATTCGCCGAAAGGGTGTCCTACCCGCAGCGATCCTGCCTCGAACACCCTCCAGCCCTTATTTCCTATAGTTTTATTTTACAGTTGCCGACACAGCTGTGCCTCTTCTGCCCACTCTGCGGGCGCCCTCTCCGTCATAGGTGTAAGCCCTTACTACGTAGTAGTATTTCTTCTTACTCTTCAGATCGGAGTCGGTATACTTCCATACCTTATTGCCCTTCATCTGGCAGATTCTCTCGAAGCTGCCCTTCTCGCCGGTCTCGCTCCGGTAGATGCGATAGCCGTCTGCACGCTTTACCTTCTTCCACGTCAGGCTGACCTGTCCGGCCTTCGTCGAGCTGGCCTCAAGCTTCGTCACCCTGGCCGGCCGCGTCTTATAGTTGCAGACGTAAGCGCTGCCCATGACTGCCTTTCCGTTCTCATTGTAGGCAAACGCACGGATCCGGAAACGATACTTCTTCGCGTAAGCGTAATTGGAAGTGGTCGTGTAGGAAGTCGTCTTCCCGCCCTCAACGGTCGCCAGCTCCTTATACTTTCCGGCTGCTGAATCATACTGCTCCAGCTTGTAGCCGTCTGCTCCCGCTACCTTCTTCCAGCTGAAATCGATCTTGCGGCTCCTGATCTCGCTGCCCGCGTGAAGCTTTGTCTTCGCGCTCTTGTCAAAGGCGGAAACCTTTGCGGTGACGACCGCGCTGTACGGGCCGTACGCACCATTGCTCACGGCGCGGAGCTTGAACTTATAGCGCTTGCCGAAGCTGAGGCTGGCAGTGTAAGAGGTCTCCTTTTCTATCGTGGCAATAACATTGTACTGCTTGGTCTTGCTGTCATACTGTGCAAGCTGATAGCTGTCCGCCCCGGACACCTTCTTCCAGCTGAATTCAAGCGTCGCCGTGCCGGTCACCGGCTTCACGCTAAAGGCCGGCTTCTTGAGCTTCGCTGTCTGCCCAGGCTGCGGCGTGTCAGTCGGCGTCGGCTCCGTCGCGGGCTCCGGCGTCTTCTGCGGTGCGGGCGTCGGCTCCGGCGTCTTCTGCGGCTCCGGTGCCGGCTCCGGCGTCTTCTGCGGCTCGGGCGTCGGTTCCGGTGTCTTCTGCGGCTCCGGTGTAGGAGTCGGCTCTGGTGTAGGCGTCGGCTCTGAGATTTCCGGAGTCTTATTTCCGATCTCCACCTTCTCAGACGCCTTCAGATCCACCTTCATCACCTCGACGCCGGCGCTCTCCACATACTCCAGGACAGAGATTGTGTTGGCCGCTTCCAGGCCCTCATCTGCGTCAAGCGTCTCCTCGTCCGCCTCTTCCTCGCTGTTCTCGCTTCCTTCGTCGTACGCCATCAGACCCACCTGGCCGTAGTACTCGCCCTTCGGCAGGTGCAGCGTGCCGATCGTAAGCGGCGCGCCGGGAGAACTTTTGAAGATGTTCTCCTTGTCAGACACAACGATGTCGATGATATAGTCCGTGACGTTCGGATCATAGAAGATCGCAGCGTCCGTCACTTCTCCCTTAATTGCAAAGTCAAATGTTGCATCGTCTTTGGTAAGCTCAAGCTCCGGATCCAGGATCTCATCGATCGCCGCCACCAGCCGGAACCGCAGGGAGGTGATCAGTTCCGTCTTGCTCTCAGAAAAGTCGATCGCTACCGTCACGTCATTGCTGCCTTCTGCCTTCTTCAGCTCGGCCGTCGCAATATTCTTCGCCGACGCCGTGGTCGCGGAAAATGCAGTAACGAGCAAAACTGACATGAGCAGATATTTCATCCATTTTTTCATTTCAAATCCCTCCTTTTACTGATCTTCCGCCTGTTAGCTGCGCTCCGGCACCGTGATCTTCAGCTCGATCTCGTTGAGATCCGAGAAGCTTCCCGGCACTGTCAGGAACGCGGTATCGCTGACGATGCGCTCGCCCTCAAGCGTGATGGCGTTATCCACACGGTAGAGCTCCGCACGCACCTTTCCGTTGCCTTCCTTCAGAATGCCCTCATAGACCTTCTGCGAGTGCTCTCTGACCTTCGCCTCATCGGTCCAGTCGGACTCGTTCTCCGGCGTCACGAAGTATACCCAGCTTCCGTCGGAAGTCTCGCCGAGGTTGCCCTTCGCCGGGACGGCCGCGAGGATCACCTGCTCCGCGTACACCTTGCCTGTTTCGAGATCCGCGCCGACCACATTGCCATGCCGGACGCTTCCGTCCTCTGTCTCGGTCACAGCGTCGTCATACAGCATAACCATGTTGTAAGCCGGGTTGCCCTTGTAGCCGCCCGTGAAGATCAGCGCGCCTGCCGGAATCGTAAGCGCTGCGCCGTTCTCATCATAAGCGTACGTGTAGGTCTCGGCCGCCAGGCCAACGCTCAGCTTCGCATCCTCGTAGAACGAGACGTCGTCGCCGGACGGACCGCAGATGTTGATCTCATCGATCTCCACCTCTTGCGGATCGTGGAGCACGAAGCGCACATAGCGCGCATCGTAGGTTCCGATCCAGTAATCCCTGTCTTCCGCCCTGGCCGCGTCGAGCCAGATCGTCTCGTAGAGCTTTCCTTCTTCCGGTCCGTTGACCGTATACTTCTCTTTCACTGTCGCCCAGTTGCTGCCGTCGCTGCTGACAGAAATCGTGACCGAACCGAGCGCTTTGCCCGCATACTGCACCGAGGTGACCTCCATCATCTTCTGCATATCGATGATGATGGTATCGTCGACCGCCGCCGTTCCGCGGAACGGGCCGACTTCTGCATCGTTGACCTTGTTGTCGATCACCTTGCTGATGCCGTACTTGATCGCAGGCGTGCTGTTGTCTCCGTCAAAGCCGCCATCCGGATGGTCGTCGCCCTTGAGCTCTTCGTCCTGTCCTTCTGCCGCGGTGATCGTCGTCTCGACCGACCACATATTCTTGCCGAGCGCGCCTCCGGTGGACACACGCGCCGACACGGTATCCGAGAGCTGCGAGTAGTTCAGGAACTTGTCGACCGCCCGCACCTCATAGTACAGCACACGGTTATCCAGCGCCGCGATCACGTCCGTGTAGGTCGCGCTGCCGTCCGCGTCCGCCAGCTTGAAGCCGATAACCTCCGCATCCTGCTTCTTTCCTCTCCAGTAGGTGCTGCGGATCACCTCGTAACCGAGGATCGCGTCCTTGTGCTCCGCGTTCGTGCTCAGGTTAAGCACCACACGGTTGTCGCCCGTCTTCTCGCTGTCTACCGTCACGCTTGCCTTCGCTCCGGTGACTTTCAGCGTGTCCTCCTGGGTCTTATGATCCACACGGTAATTTCTCGCATCGTCGTTCACATAGTAGTACGCCTTCTCCACCGGATCGCCGTACTGCGCCGCAAAGGCCTTCGTATCCTCATCCGGCACCATGCCCCAGCGCTCGAAGAACGGAAGGATATTGGCTCCCTTCGCTCCGGCCGCCGCGCAGGCAAGGCGCATCAGGTTCTGGTCGATGTCCTTAACCATCTTCAGCTCAACCGCCTTGTTCTTGTCCGCGTTCTTCGGCGCCTGGCCCGGATTCCTCGAGTAGGTATCCACGCGGGCGAAGAACAGGTTGTCGAACATCTGCTGATACTCGTCGAAGATGTACCGGTCGTCGCGGTAGCCGTCCGCAGCCTTCTCGGTATAATCGTCGAACGCGAGGTGGAGCTGCCAGTAAAGCGCGAGCTGTACCGCCCCGTTCGGCGAACGCCCGATCGCCCCGGAGGTCACCTTCTCATAGACGTCCTCATAGTTAAAGCGCGTCGCGTGATTCGCGTTTGCCGCCTTTGTGAGCAGCTGCGCAAAATAGTTGTTCGTGATCTCGGCGATCGCATAGTTCGGGTCGTTGATGTCGTGCCCGATCTCATGCGCGACGCCCCAGCCGTAGCCGTTCCAGCTGGTCGACATGGCCAGCGCCGTCTGCGGGAACTCCACGCCGATGTGGTTGCCGGACGCGTACATGAAGGCTCCCGAGAACATCTGCATATAACGGATGTTCAGGTGTCTTGACGGGGTCTCCCGGTTGCCGCCGGCTCCCTTGAACAGGCCCTTGTGCTGGTAGAACAGCGTCATCGTCTTCTCCATCGCATCCATCGCGCTCTCTACCGCCGCAGCCTTCTCGGCATCTGTCGAATAATTCTTAAGCGCATCCCAGATCTGCGTCGCCGGCACGGAGTACATCATGTGATCCGCCATCAGGTCGGTCGCGTTCAGGAAGCAGTTCTGCTTGTCATACGGGAAGTAAACATAGCTTGTGCTCGCACCGTTCTTGTCCTTCTTCGCCGCTTCCTCTTCATTGTAGTGCAGCCTCGTATGCTCGGACTCGATCTTTGTCACATACTCGCCGAGCTCCGTGACATACTTGCTGATCGCTGCCTTCTTCTCGGCCTCGCTCTTGTTGTAAATGTTCAGCACCGGGATCTTCGCGCCGCCGTTGATACGCACGACATACTGATCCTTCGGATTGTTTCCGGTGTAAGCGATATAGAGTTGGCCGGCGCGCTCTTTGCCGCCCGTCGAGGTGACCTGCTTAAGCGTGATCTCGTTTTTGCCAACCTTCAGGGTATAGTGATTCGCCAGGGCATTCGACTCCGCGTGGTACTGCGTGCAGTACAGGCGCAGGTTCGAGGTCTGGCCGATGCTCTTCGCATTGTGGCCGACATAGACGATCAGCTTCTCCCCGGAAGCCGCCACTCTCCCGAGCGGCTGCCATTCATTTAGGCCGCCAAAATTAATGTGTCCGTCCTTCGCCGCCGTGATCGTGTTGTCCACGTAGAACGGCTCATCCAGCTGCAGGTTCACAAGCTCTCTTGCACCCTCCAGATCGAGCAGCAGGAAATCCTTGAGCGGATGATATTCGCCCGTCGCCTCATCTTTCGTCTCCACGATCGCCTGCACCTCGTCGATCTTCGCCAGCGCCGCTTCCTTGTCCGTCGCCGCCAGCGCCGCGAGCTCCTCGCTCAGCATCGAGTGCATCTCGTCCGCAAACAGAGCCTTCACCGCGCCGTCCACCGTCTCATCATAATTGTGGAAGTGGATCTCCGCAATCTTCAGCTCGATGTTGGCGTAGGTCGTGCCGATGTACAGGTGTATCTGCTGCGCCGTGACCGTCTCGTCAAACTTCACCACGTAGTACGGGCGGTTCGTCTCGTCCAGGTTGCGGACGACGCTGCAGCCGACCGTTTCTCCGCCGAGATCCGCGTCGATCTCGGTCTTATCCTTCCAGTACACGATCTGCGCGGTCTCAACGTTCCCCTGCAGATCCGCCGCCGTGAAGGTGAGGTAATTCATCTTGTACGGCTGGTCAAACGTCACCGTGACGCCCTTGCTGAAATCTCCGACCGGATAGGACACGCCATCGTCCCAGTCCTTCTTGGTCCAGTAAGAGGTATAGCTGTTGTCCACGGTGCCGAGCGCCCAGCGGGCGTACTGCCTCTGCTTGCCGTTGACCTTCGGATAGAGTCCCTCTTTCGTTTCCTTCTCCTGATCCAGCGCGCTCTCCACCATCGTCTGGCCGTTGTGCGTGCCGCAGACCGCGCTCACGATGTGGTCGGTCAGCCTGCCGACAGCGCCCTCCGCCTTATCGTCGTAGGAACCGTTGTACTTGTTGATCAGATGGTATTTCGGCAGGCGCGGGGTGTCGCCGCTCTCGGTCACCGCCTCCGCAACGCGCGGGCCGGCGTTCGTGCCCGGGTGATTGTCTCCCCATGCGCCATGGTTATAATCGTTCCACGCGATCACGTAGAGCTCATAGGTCGTGAGATCCTTGAGGCCAGTGATCGTATAGCTGTTCTGCATCAGCCGGTCCGCGCCGTCCTGCGGGAGCTCATAGCCCTCCAGCACCGGCTTGTAGGTCTCCTCACCCTTCTCGCGGTAGAAGAGCATATAGCCGTTGGCGTCGTCCATATCCTTCCAGGACACCTGCACAGAGCGGAAGCCGCCCTTCGCCACGACGTTGTCCACACGGTCCGGAGCACTCTCCGGCTTCGGCTGCGCGACCGTCACGTCCGTCCACGGACTGCTCCACTCACCGTTGACCGAGCGGATGCGGATGCTGTAATCCTTATAATTGATCAGCGGTTTATCGTTGATCGAAGAAATCGTGTGCGGCGAGCTCGTGACACGCACGATCTGGGTCTGGGGCTCCGCCTTCTTGACCGGGCCGCTGATTTCGATCTCGTAGCCGGTCACATTCGTCTGCTCCGTCCACGGCACCTCAAGCTCCTCGTTCCTGGACACGATCGTCCCGATCTCAGGAATATTCAGGTTCGGGGCCGGGATACGGTCCGCCATATCGTTGACAAACTGCACCTTGGCAATCTGTGCCAGCGGCTCCGTCTGCTTCGTTCCTGTGATGCAGATCGTAATGCGCTTCACGGCGATCTTGCTGCCGAAATCCAGGACGAACGAGCCGTCCATCTCCAGCTTGGCCGGATTCAGCTTCTTAGTCTCCGCCGGCGCTTCCTCCTCCGGCTGCTCTGCATCAGGCTCCGCCACAGCGGCGTTGTCCGCGGCGGCCTCTGCCGGCACTTCCGCCTCGTCGATCTCCTCCATCGAATCGATGGTGATCATATCGGCCGGCGCGCCGACCGTCATCAGCATAATAGACGCAGCCTCTTCCTGCGCAGAGAGATCCTCCGCAGCTTCTTCCCCGGCTGCCTCCGCCGGCTGCTCACCGGCGTCTGCCGCAGGCTGCTCCTCAGCTATCGCCGCAGGCTGCTCCTGCGGTTCGGCCGGCTCCGTCCCCGCGATCAGCGGAATCTCGTAGCGAACGGTCTTTCCGTTCTCCTCCGCCTCTACAATAACGGATCCACCTGTAATATCGCTGGAAAGCGCGCCGGACTTCTCATCCTGCTCCACCGGCGCCTGCAGCGTCATTCCCTCGAGCTCGGGCAGCTTGGTTTCCACCTGCTCCTCGCCGTCCACTGCCGTCGTCCCGAAATCAAACGCGATCGACACGGGATTCTCCGGAGTGATCTTCTCTCCGTCCGCCGGTCTCAGCGTCGTCGTTCCATTGTCATACAGAAGATTGTCAAGATTCTCAATGACCGTCTTCTCATCGTGCTCCACGTGCTTCGGAACCGCGCACTTCACGACAGTCGCCACCTGGCTGTCGTCCTTGCTCAGCACCGCAAGCTGTAGATCGGCAAGATCTACAACGCCGTTCGCGTTCAGATCGCATTCCGTGTTGGCCGTATCCAGGCGCAGCGCGCTCAGAAGGGCATCCACGTCGTCCTGCGTGATCTCGCCATCGCCCGTCACATCGCCCAGGCGCATCCAGCCGCTCTTCGCGCTCACGCCCTCCGCGCTCGGCAGCTTGGACGTGCTCACCTCGATCTTGGACGTCTCGTGCAGCCCCACCTCCACCTCCTGCGTGTAGGCGGCAAACTGCTTCGCCGTGAGCGTCACCGTATACTTGCCCGGAGCCACGGCAAACTTCTCCGAAGCCCCCGGGATCTTCTTCCCTGCAGCCGCGTCCCAGACGGCGATCTTCACCGTTCTCGCCGGGCAGTTAGAAGCCCCCTCAGACGCCGGGGTAAGCGCAATCGTAACCTCTTCCGTGTCCAGAAACGGAAGCGTCGCAGCCACCTTAACCTCAATGTAAGACTCCTCCCACTCATCGAGCGAGACCGTCTGAATTCCTCCGGTCAGATCCTCCAGGCTGATCTCCGACTCAGACTCAAACTCCGTCTCTGACTCGGCCTCAGCTCCCGGCTCCGACCCGGGCTCCGTCTCCGACTCCGGCTCCGGAACATACTCCACCTCACCGGCGCCGGCATCATCCACTATCACAACATCATCCAAAACAAAATCATCGTCCGGAAGCATATCCCCCGGAATCACTTCCTCGGGCATTCCCTCTTCCGTCGTCTGGCCGTCCGATCCCGGAACATCCCCAGCTGCGTCCCCGGCGGATTCATCCCCAGCGACGTCCCCGGCGACATCCCCGGCAGCGTTACCGGCAGCTTCATCCCCGGTAACTTCCCCGTCCGTCGGCTCCTGTATCCCCGCGTCGTCTGCAGGAATATCCGCCGACTCATCCAGGCCAGGCGTTTCATTCTCCGACCCGGATGCGTCCGGAATCTCACCTTCCGGCGACACCGTTATCTCCGGGACCACACTCTCCTGCCAATTCTCCATGCCGGCGCTGTCCCCGGCCGCCGCCTCCGTACTGTCTTCCACCAGGACGATCCCCGGTTCAGGCGACTCGGCCGCCAGACTGTACCCCGGCAACGGCTGTAATACCAAACAGCCCGCAAGCACTACTGCCAAAGCTCTTTTCATGTGCATTCCCTCTCTTAATTTTATTTCCCCATGCGGGGATGGAGTCGAATTTTGTCTGAACACAAAATTCATCTTTCTAGTGCAAGGTGGCAAGTTATTATACCATATAATGTAAGAATTGCTGTTACATTTATATTAATTTTTCCAAGTATTTTTCATGCTTTTTTTCACGAATTTTTCAAAACCCGGACGGGTCTGCCGCGGCAAGGCGGCCGCCTGCGCTATTTCCTCTTTCCCGCCTTTTCATATGCCAGAAACGCAAAGGTCAACGCAAACGAGAGCAGTGTAACAGCTCCCTTCACGACAATCGCAAACGGATATCCGTCATAATAATATTCCGCAAGCCAGTACGGCGGAAGCGCGCAGACCGCCGCAATCAGATAGCTGCTCTTGCTCGTCAGGACACGGGCAAGCCCATTCACAAAATCCCTGCCGCTGATCTGCTTCTCCGGCTCCGGCCCGCTCAGCTCCCCGACAGTCCGCTCCTCCGGTTCTGACCCGTACAGATGATCGGCGCGCTCCGTCCCCCACGGCTCCTCCCGCGCGTTTCCTCTTTCAGCGGCCGGATCAGGCCGCACGCACGCATCGCCCCGAGCCCTGTCAAGCCTCCTTCCCCTGGCCAGTTCCCAGGCAAAAAATACCGCATAACAGAAAAGAAACAGCGGTGGAAGATACAGATACAGCGGAAGCTGCGGAAGGGGCAGATGCACATAAACGCCCCACAGCTCAATACACGCCACATAAAACCAATTATTGTCAAAAACAGCCCTCAACGCAGCGGAGATCGGCCTCCGCTTATCTCTATCATTCATGAAAAGCTCCCCCTTTGCAAAATCAATGATCTGTTGCCCCTTTTTCAGATTCATGCTCTGCACAAAGCCAATCTTTGTGCTTACTTTTTCAAAATAAGTCCTTATGACGTTTTACCGTACCCTTCTATAAATGATGATAATAGCAAGATATAGATAAAAGTATTTCACATGGCACCGCCCACCCAATTCTACATCCTCTCACCGTGAAAAAAGGCTCCCGGAGAAATCCCCGGAAGCCCCTATTTTACTGCATTTCTCTCGATTCGCCTCTCAGCTAAGCTCAATCATCACTGCCGCTCGATTTCGCTAAGGTTCGATGCGGACGCTCCCACTAAATTCGTGCTTCGCACTCATTCAGTGTTCACAGTCTCTCGATTACTCGATGATCGTAGCAACACGGCCCGAACCAACCGTACGGCCTCCCTCACGTTGCTACGGCGGGACATAGTATGTCGCAAACCCTGATAAAATGGGGACTTTTTTATTTATATGATCCACAATATCAGTGTATTTTTGTGGTTTTTTTCAAACTCTGATGCCTTATGCCATGTATCAAGCTGCACAGCGATCAATATACTATATTAACACTTTATATACTGCATTATTCGTGCTTCCACTCACTTCCACATATCCCGTCTTTACAAGCATAGACAAATATCTGTATACAGTTGATTTAGATTTTCCAATCATCATTTCTGCCGTCTGTGGCGTAATTTCCCCATTTTTCTCCAAATATTCAATAATGGGCAAAACTTTATTATAATTTTTTTGTGGTAAAACTTCAGTCAAAACTTCGCTCAAACTTCGGTCATTTTTTTGACCGAAGTTTTTATTTTCAACTTCAAAGCCCTCATGCTGCCTTATCGTCGTGATCATATAGGTTCTGTCTACATCTGTCTCAAACTCCGGCAGCGGAGAACCATTCCTTTTTAATTCACGCAGAATCTTTGATATTCCTGTTGATTTCTTTTCAGACAGGTCTATTTCCTTAAAGAATTCTCCGATTTTAGGGTTTCTGTATCTTCTTGCCCTGATTTTTCCGGCCGCGAATTTTTCCATATCAATATAGCGATCCGGCCCCGGAAAGTTGATGATCTGTATCTGATCCAAGTAGATGCGGATTTCCACCGGAACATCCTCTTTATAGTTTTTATGCAAAACAGCGTTTACCACTGCTTCTTCCAGCGCATTATACGGATAATTGAAAAAGCGCTCCGCTTCCGCTCTGCCGTCCACTTTTACCACTTTTTCCTCTATAACTGTTGCTTTGATATAATCTAACACATCTCTGACTTGTTTCCAAATCGGACCATAAAAAGTTTTTTCAGTAAAGTCCGACGCTTCTGCCTCCTTATCATGGAAGCGCACCAATTCAATCTTACTCCCCGGAATCAGCTTGTCCGGTCTTTCTCCAAACATAAGCAGACCAATATTCTTAATCGCTATTCCCTCATCCTTTTCCTCCGCCACTTCCTCAGATACCAACAGATCTTCCAGAGAGCGTGTATTCAATTCGCCGATCAGGGAACTATTACTTTCTCTGATAAAATCCTCCAAATACCCCCTGCGTATATGCTCTATAGAAGCTCTGTTATTAATGCGGTCTACAAACGGCAAGGACGCAAATTTTTCGAACAGCTCTGCCAGTTCGCTTTGCTTCGCCTCCGTTGTCAGTGATGCCGGACGAATCCAATATTTCATGGTACGATCCTGGTCTTTTCCCGCCTCTTTTTTAGAATAAACATCCACCGGTGCCTGATAAGGCCCTGCATCTCCTGCCACACATTTCAGATACACCAACTGAGCCCCTTGATATTCTACTATATCAATTTTCGGAATATACCGCGGTTCAATCTTATTACAATACTGGAATATTTTTAATTGAATATCATCCAGTAAATCATGCGATACTCCGATAGGCGGCAAAACAGGTATTCCATTCTCCGTTTTTATGCCTATGACAAGGTATCCGCCATCAACTCCGGCTATGTCGTTTGCATAAGCACACACAGTATGCACAAGATCTGATGGATTGAAACCTTCCTTATATTCTATTCGATTTTGCTCTACTTTGCGCCCTTCCAGCAAGGTTTCGATTTTTATTGGGATCATGATATGTCTCCATTTTATATGACACAAAAATATATCAAACCTTATTAATTTCTCTCTTTTTACTCTTACATTTAATGCCCAGTTCAAACATAATATTGATTATACCATTAAACTTGCACATTTTCCACTAATTATGTGCTTAACGTTACTGTCAGTTACTGTCTACAGTCTGCGGTGGGGAGATTCCCCGCCTTAATTTTTACCGCAGTTTTTGTTTTTGGCACCGTTTTGGCACCGCTCGTCCCATTCCACACCTTCCCACCACGCAAAAAGGCTCCCGGAGAAATTTCCGGAAGCCCCTATTTTACTGCATTTTTCGATTCGCCTCTCAACTAAGCTCAATCATCGCTGTCGCTCGGTTTCGTTAAGGTTCGATGCGGACGTTCCCACTAAATTCGTGCTTCGCACTCATTCAGTGTTCACAATCTCTCGATTACTCGATGATCGTCGCAACACGGCCCGAACCAACCGTACGGCCACCCTCACGGATAGCGAAGGTAAGACCCTGCTCCATAGCGATCGGATGGATCAGCTCGATGGTCATCTCAACGTTGTCGCCCGGCATACACATCTCTGTGCCTTCCGGAAGATTGATCACGCCTGTAACGTCGGTCGTTCTGAAGTAGAACTGCGGACGATAGTTGTTGAAGAACGGCGTATGACGGCCACCCTCGTCCTTGGTCAGTACGTAAACCTGAGCCGTGAACTTCGTATGGCACTTGATCGAACCCGGCTTCACGAGCACCTGGCCACGCTCGATGTTCTCTCTCTTGATACCACGGAGCAGAGCGCCGATGTTATCGCCGGCCTGAGCCTCGTCAAGGAGCTTACGGAACATCTCGATACCGGTAACGGTCGTCTTCTGGATCTCTTCCTTAACGCCTACGATCTCAACTTCCTCGTTCAGGTGAAGCGTACCACGCTCAACACGGCCCGTAGCAACCGTACCACGGCCAGTGATCGTGAACACGTCCTCTACCGGCATAAGGAACGGCTTATCTGTCTCACGCTGCGGATCCGGAACCCAGGAATCAACCGCATCCATGAGCTCAAGGATCTTGTCGCCCCACTCGCCCGACGGATCCTCAAGAGCCTTCAGAGCGGAACCCTGGATGATCGGTGTGTCATCGCCCGGGAACTCGTACTCGTTCAGCAGCTCACGGATCTCCATGTCAACCAGCTCAAGCAGCTCTTCGTCGTCAACCATATCGCACTTGTTCATGAACACTACGATATACGGAACGCCTACCTGACGGGACAGAAGGATGTGCTCCTTCGTCTGAGCCATAACACCGTCCGTAGCAGCAAC
>CANQWV010000048.1 GCA_947627645.1 uncultured Lachnospiraceae bacterium
CAGCGGTTGAGCAGTTCTGGCAGCAGAAGTAGGCGCTAGTGCATAATAGGGAAAATGGAAACGATCAGTGTGGCAGGCATATGCCGTAAGGCGAACAGGAAAGTCTCTTTGGGGCGATTGAAACCCCGAAGAGATTTTTTTCGTAGAGAAAATTCTTTCCTTCCTGCCGGGCCTGCATTATAATAAGATGACAGTGTGAACATCTGAGATCAGATTATGGCGGAAGGACTGCCGATAAAAAGTAGGAGGAAGAGAGATGGCATTTGCGAAGGATTTTCTTTGGGGAGCCGCGTCGGCCGCGCATCAGGTTGAGGGAGCGTGGAATGAGGATGGAAAGGGACCGGGCATCTGGGACACATTCACCCGGACGCCGGGACGTATTGCCTATGGAGAGAACGGAGACGTCGCGTGCGACCATTATCATCGCTATAAGGGGGATGTGGCGCTCATGAAGGAGATCGGGCTGAAGAGCTATCGGTTTTCTGTCAGCTGGCCGAGGGTGATGCCGAACGGAGCGGGCGAGGTGAATGAAAAAGGCCTGCAATTCTATCGGAATCTGGTCGACGAGCTGCTCGCGGCGGACATTGTGCCGATGGTGACGCTGTATCACTGGAACCTGCCGACGGCTCTGTATGAGAGGGGCGGCTGGAAGAACCCGGAGATTGTCGAGTGGTTTGCGCAGTATGCCGAGGTCGTTACGAAGGCGCTCGGAGACAAGGTAACATACTGGATGACGTTCAACGAGCCGCAGCTCTTTGTCGGCGGCGGGATGACGGCGGGCTTTCATGCGCCGTTTGAGCAGAATCCGACGGACGTTCTGATGCAGGTCACAAGAAATGTGTTTCTTGCGCACGGCAGGGCCGTGGAGGTTATCCGCAGGAACTGTCCGGACGGGGTGAAGGTCGGAATGGCGCCGACCGGCGGCTGTGTGATTCCGGCGGAGCTTACGGAGGAAGGAATCGGGCAGGCACGGCAGGAGAGCTTCTCCATGAACGAGACGGATTATATGTTCAGCAATGTCTGGTGGGCGGATCCAATCTTCAAGGGAGATTTTGCTGACCAGGCGAAAGAGGTGTTCGGGGACAGACTGCCTGCGATCACGCCGGAGGAGTGGAAGCTTATCTCACAGCCGCTGGATTTCTATGGCTTCAACGTCTACGAGGCGAGCGGGGTGCCGCAGCCGCATGATCTGTACGCGTATGACCGGTATTCTTACCAGGGCAGCCCGAAGACAGCGCTCGGGTGGAACATCACGCCGGATGTGCTTTACTGGTGCTGCCGGTTCTTATATGAGCGCTACGGGAAGCCTCTGATGATCACGGAGAACGGAGCGGCGTTTCCGGATCTTGTGTCGCTCGACGGGAAAGTGCACGACCCGGGCAGACAGGATTTCGTGCATCGCTATCTGCTGTCGCTTAAGAAGGCGGTGGATGAGGGAATTCCGGTGCTTGGCTACCAGTACTGGTCAATCATGGACAACTATGAGTGGACGGCCGGGTACGAGAAGCGTTTCGGGCTTATTTATGTGGACTACCGCACGCAGGAGCGGATCCTGAAGGATACTGCGTACTGGTACCGCGAGGTGATCCGAAGCAACGGGGAGAGCCTTGCCGGTATTGCGAGGTGATCCGAAGCAACAGGGAGGGCCTTGCCGGCAGCGCGAGCTGATTCGAAGTAACGGAGAGAGCCCTGCTAGTATCGTAAACTGATTCGAAGCAACAGAGAGAGCCTTGCCAGTATAGAGTATCGCGGCTGATTTCTTCATACGGACAAAAAACGAACAAAAGTTCGAAAAAGTACTTGCAAAATCCCTCGAGATGTAGTAGAATGCAAAACAGAACAGACGTTCTGAACTTGCGTTCGAACAAATCGAGGGATTTTTGGGGAGAGTACTACTATGAGGAGAAAAGAAGATTTCAGGCCGGAGAACAGAAGAGCATACAGAAGTGTCTGCGTTCAGGAGGACGTCAGGGAGTACGAAAGAAGGAATAAAAGAAAACACAGTAGAGAGGCCGACAGGGCGAACGATAAGTACTATGGGATGTACAATCGGTATTACAGGACGTATGAGGAAACGTACAGCGGTGAGTGCAGAAGAGAAAGCGAAGAAAACATATACCGGGAATTGACGAAAGAGGGACAGAGGTTCTGCGCGGTGGCAGGGCTTCTGGAGGAGATTGTTGTGCTGGCGGCGTTTGGGATTCAGGTGAGTATGTCTCCGCTTCCGGTACTGGCATTTCTGTGGGTGCTGTTTGTGATTTTGACTGCGGCTGCGCTGATCGGTGTGAGCTGCTTGCTGGACCGCATTGCAGCGTTCAGACCGATGCCGGAGGATGGCGGCCGCGTTCGAAGCGCGAAGAAGCTGCCTGCATACCACAGTGATGCGGAGCGGGTTGTAGCGTAAATGTTCGGGAAATTATTTACTCATTTATTTATTTATTTATTGCGCATGGTTCAATGCTGCAGTACCAGGCGTTTGCTGCTCTCGAATGTGATGGTAGTTTATTCTCTGCGCATGGCGCAATGCCTCAGGATGTTCCGGATGCTCTTTGCTCTTTGATATTGTACAGAATCTACAAAATTGAAAGCCGGATTTGTGCATTTTCTATAATACAACCAAATTTAGAAAAATTTTAGATTTGCGGTTGACATTGTGTGAAAAATGGGTGTAGACTACAGTCAATCAAGCGAAGGCGCTGTGGATTTCCACGGTGCCTTTTTCGCGTCATTGAGAACAGTGTCTCCGGTGATGCGAACCGTTCGGCGGGATGCGCAGCCCGCAGGGCGGAGGGTGATGCTTCACAGCCTGCCGCGGCAGAGGTGTGTTTCCCGATTTTGCGGGATCTCTGAGGGACGCGGAGCACATCCGGATCGCACACTTTGTGCGGCTGAGGAGAGGAGGAATTATTTATGGATGAATTGAAAACATTGACTACTGGACTGGACACTTCGTGGGTGCTGATTGGAGCGGCGCTGGTGTTCTTTATGCAGGCGGGCTTTGCGATGGTGGAAACCGGCCTCACGCGTGCGAAGAACGCGGGCAACATCGTGATGAAAAATCTCATGGACTTTTGTATCGGCACGCCGATCTACTGGATTGTCGGCTTCGGCATCATGTTCGGCGGCACGGGCGCGCTGTTCGGCGGGATTGACTTGTTCTGCATGAAGACGGATGACTTCGCGACGATGATTTTCCAGACGGTATTCTGTGCGACTTCGGCTACCATCGTTTCTGGTGCGATGGCGGAGCGTACGAAATTCTCGGCTTACTGTGTCTACAGCGCGCTGATCAGCCTGTTTGTGTACCCGATCTCGGGTCACTGGATCTGGGGCGGCGGCTGGCTGGCACAGCTTGGCTTCCATGATTTCGCAGGCTCTACGGCGGTACATATGGTCGGCGGCGTAGCCGCGTTTGTGGGCGCGGCGGTGCTTGGGCCGCGTATCGGCAAGTATGGCAAGGACGGCAAGCCGAACGCGATCCTCGGTCACAGTATGACGCTCGCCGCACTCGGCGTATTCATTCTGTGGTTTTGCTGGTTCGGATTCAACGGCTGCTCGACGCTGGCGATGTCCGGCGACAATGCGGCGAGGGCGGCAAGAATCTTCTACACCACGAACCTTGCGGCGGCGGTCGCTACTGTGACGGTGATGATCTTCACCTGGATCCGCTACAAGAAGCCGGACGTCTCCATGACGCTGAACGGTTCTCTGGCCGGCCTCGTGGCGATCACGGCGGGCTGTGACACCGTGACTCCGGTTGGTGCGGCGATCATCGGTATCGTGGCAGGCTTCGCGGTGGTGCTCGGCATCGAGTTCGTGGATCAGAAGCTCAAGGTGGACGATCCGGTGGGCGCGGTTGGCGTTCATGGCATCTGCGGTATGACAGGTACGTTACTGACCGGTCTGTTTGCTTATTATGATTTCGGCACGGGTGAGAAGCTCGGCGTGTTCTACGGCGGCGGCTTCCACTTTTTCCTCACGCAGCTGCTCGGCGTTGTGTGCGTGATCGCGTGGGTGGCTGTGACGATGACCATCATCTTCAATGTGCTGAAGCACACGATCGGCCTGCGCGCTTCCGTGACGGAGGAGATTGAGGGCCTGGATATCCACGAGCATGGCCTTGCGTCGGCGTACGCGGACTTCGCGCAGACCTCCAGCATCAACAACTTTGGCGGCGTGCGCGATACCTATGACGCAGCGCTTCCGGAGAAGCCGGTTCACGTGGACGACGCGGTTCCGGTGCAGGTGAAGACTCCGACCGAGACGATCGCGAGCGACACGAACATCACGAAGATCACGATCGTCGCGAAGCAGAGCAAGTTCGACGAGCTGAAGGAGGCGCTGAACAAGATCGGCGTCATGGGCATGACGGTGACGAATGTGCTCGGCTGCGGCACACAGAAGGGCAAGGCGGAGTATTACCGCGGCGTACAGATGGATCTGAACCTGCTTCCGAAGATTCAGGTGGACGTCGTCGTCAGCAAGGTTTCCCCGGCTGCCGTGATCGCGGCTGCGAAGAAGGCGCTGTACACCGGGCACATCGGCGACGGCAAGATCTTCGTCTACAACGTGGCGAACGTTGTGAAGGTGCGTACGGGCGAGGAAGGCTTCGACGCACTGCAGGGAGACGATTTCTTCTAAAGCTGTGTCAGGGAAATCTGAGAAAACGAGGAAGCATTTCCCAGCGTGAAGAGAAGCAGTACACGGGAAGATCGATATGCATGAATCAGAATTCAGGAGGGGCTTTCGCCGCGGCCGGGACATTCCGGCCGGGCGGGAGCCCTTTTTTCTTTTTTCAGCAGCAAAAATGACTGGACAATTCTTACAGGCTCTGATAAACTTCACAGGCTGCTGTCCGGAGATCGGCCTGGACAGAGATAAGCGATGGAATAGACCTTTTTATGGTGCCGCTTTCAGAGGAGCGGCAATGTATTTCTTGTAATTGAAAGTGCAATCGTATATAATGACAGCACAGCCGGACAGAATGTGTCCGGCATGGCAAACGGGTAAAATAGAAGCTGTTTGCCGCCTGCGTTTAAAAACATAAAATCGAAAAAGGAGAGCGATACAATGGAGAGCACAATTTCACGGGCGGAGGCGCTGGCACTTCTGCAGAAATACAACAAGGAGCCGTTTCACCTTCAGCACGCGCTGACGGTCGAGGGCGTGATGCGCTGGTTTGCGCAGGAGCTTGGCTACGGAGACGAGGTCGATTACTGGGGAATCACGGGGCTGCTGCATGACATCGATTTTGAACTTTATCCGGAAGAGCACTGCGTCAAGGCTCCGGAGCTGCTGCGGGAAGGCGGCGTGGGGGAGGACATGATCTACTCGATCTGCAGCCATGGCTACGGGATCTGCAGTGAACAGGAGCCGAAACACGAGATGGAGAAGGTGCTGTTTGCCGCGGACGAGCTGACCGGGCTGATCGGCGCGGCAGCGAAGATGCGCCCGTCGAAGAGTGTGATGGATATGGAGGTTTCGAGCCTGAAGAAGAAATTCAAGGACAAGCGTTTTGCGGCGGGCTGTTCCAGAGACGTGATCCGCACCGGGGCCGAGCGCCTTGGCTGGACGCTCGAAGAACTGATGGAGAAGACGATTCAGGCGATGCGTTCCTGTGAAGCTTCGATCGCGAAAGAGATGGAGGAGCGCTGAATGTCTGGGAGAAGGATACATTTAAGGATACATTTTTTGCCGTTGCTGTTCCTGGCGGTTACTTGCTCAGCTGGTCTGGCGACAGCGCAGGAGACAGAGACGAAGGGAGAATCCGAGTTGCAGACGGATATGGAAATAGAGCAGGAAGCAGAGTCTGAGTCCGAGTCCGGTGCGAGGTATGTGGTGGCAGTCGACCCGGGTCATCAGGGAAGCTGGGTTGATATGAGTGCGCTGGAGCCGAGCGCACCCGGTTCCTCAGAGATGAAGGCGAAGGCGACGACAGGCACGCAGGGCCGCTTTACGGGAATACCGGAGTATGAGCTGAATCTGGAGATCTCTCTGCTTTTGCGCGATGAGCTCGAAGCCCGTGGATACGAGGTGATTATGACCCGTGAGGACAACGACACGGCGATCAGCAACGCCGAGCGGGCGACCATGGCCTATGAAGAAGGCGGGGACATCTACGTCCGCATCCATGCAAACGGCTCGGACGATCCCGGGGTGAACGGCGCGCTTGCGATGGCGCCGTCCCCGCAGAATCCGTACGTCGGAGATCTGGCGGAGGATTCCTACCTGCTTGCGGACTGCGTTCTGACTGCGTATTGTGCGAAGGCTGGATTTTCGTCTCTGGGAATCCAGTACTATGACAACATGACCGGGATCAACTGGAGCAGGCTTCCGGTTATGATCCTGGAGATGGGCTTTATGACAAACGAGTCGGACGATTCGCGCATGGCGGATCCTTCCGTACAGGGGCTGATGGCAGAAGGAATCGCGGACGGGATCGACGCATATTTCTCACAGAAGGAAAGCCCCGAGGAAGCTGCAGAAGTGAGCCTGGCAGAGACCGTGGCAGAGTAGAGGGCCAGAGCCGAATGGCGCAGGACAGTTCGTCTCTTTCAAAGCTTTCATATTTTCTCTCACATTTTTTGCAAAAACGCTTGACAATTGTCGAAAAAAGAGCGATAATCACATCACATATTTTATGAGATGCATATTATGCATTGTAATATGCATCTCATCTTATATCATCAACAGAAAGCATCTCCTTAAAGATATTTTCTGCCGGGCGATTCGCCCACCTATTCATTTACACCTGAGAAAGCCATACGCAGTGCTGCGGCGGCAAAAGCTACAACTGAGGAAACGGATGCCCTGAAGACAGCGGCCAGTAAGTCTGCGGCCGGCAAAAGCTACAACTGAGAAAACGGATGTCCTGAAGGCAGTGGCCAGTAAGTCTGCGGCGGCAAAAGCTACAACTGAGAAAACGGATGCCCTGAAGACAGCGGCCAGTAAGCCTGCGGTCGGCAAAAGGCTGTCCCGGAGGCAGACAGAGCCTGGCAGATGTTTCATCTGAGTTTCATCTGATAAAACCGGCGTGCGCGGATGACAGATGACAAAAGGACAAAATTTCACAGGAGAGGAGGGATGGTGCTGGCAGAGGAAGCATATCAGGCCGGACAATGGATCGGCCGCAAGTATCAGATCATACGAAGACTTGGACATGGAGGGGATGGAACCGTCTATCTGGTCCGCCATGGCCCGACGGAGCAGCTCCGCGCCGCAAAGCTCTTGAAAAATGACATGGTGAAGCGGCGGCACGAGCTGGATATGATGAAGCGCCTGAGGCATCCTGCCCTGCCGCAGATCTATGACGTGCTGGAGGCGTCGGGAGAGCTGTGGCTTATCATGGAATTCATAGCCGGGCGGAGCTTGTCTGAGCTGTGTGCAGAGGAGAAGGCGCTGGGGCCGGCCCGGTTCTATTCAATCGCGCGGCAGCTGTCAGATGCGCTCGTCTATCTGCACAGCAGAAGACCGCCTGTGCTGCATCTGGACATCAAACCGTCCAATATTATGCTTCGGAACGATGGAACCCTTGTCCTGATCGATTTTGGAGCGGCAATCCATGCGGTTTCTTCAGAGACAGGGAGTCTCCTGCGCTTCGGGACGCCTGGATTTGCCGCGCCGGAGCAGCGGGATCCGGGGGCAGACCTGGACGCCAGGGCGGATATCTACGGCTTCGGTGCGGTATTGTATTACTGCCTGTACGGCGCGCCTCCCGGGAGAGGGATGGCGGACGGCCGCCTGGCTGCCCAAGGGAATAGGCGGGTATTTTCCGCAGGTAAGCATACGGCGGGCCCTATCCGGCTCCGTCAGCGGGGGTCACTTCGACGGGTATTTTCCGAGGGTAAGTATACAGCAGACCGGCGCCTGTTCCTGAGGAGCAGGCCCGAGGACGCCGCGCGCAGAAACATAGCCGGTGGGAGGCGCGTTCCGGGAGGGTTTTCCTGGAAAAGAAACGCGGACGCACTGATCCGGCGCTGTCTGGAGGAAAACGCGGACAGACGCTTTCCAAATACGCCTTCCCTGTATCGCTTTGTGAGGAAAGCGGAGAAGCGGTTCCTTCTGTGGCAGCAGCTGAGAAAAAGTGCGGCGGCGGCTTCTTTTCTGCTTGCTGTGGCGATTTTTGCGGCGGTGGATTTCCACAGAGACGGGCAGAGCGAAGCGAAGGCGGTCGAAGTGAGCCGGGATTACCGTCTTTTGCTGCAGCAGGCGGACGGCCTTGGTTTTGCGCAGGCCGCCGAAAGCTATAAGCAGGCACTCGCGCTCTGCCCGGAGGACGGAGCCTGGTGCGAGCGCTTTCTGAACCGGATTGAAGAAGATTATTCGTTCAGTATGGAAGAAGAAAACGTGTTCAAGGAGCTGATCTTTTCCGTGCCGCAGGGAAGGACAGAGACAGAGGAAGAACTGCTGGAAAAGCATTCGCCTGACTATGGCAGGCTGGCCTATCGTGTTGGCCTGGCATACTGGTATTTTTATGAGGGCGCGGGAGGAAAGAGTGCAGCGGCAAAATGGTTTGGACAGGCGGTTTCTGAGACGCAGGGCGAAGCAGAAGACGTGGGAAGCGATTCGGAACAATGGCTGAAGTCGGCGCGGATCCACGCAAGGATCAGCAGCTATTATGAGAAGCTCGGGAAGACAGACGAGAATGGAAATCAGACGGCTGAGATCGGCGCCTACTGGCGGGATCTGACGGAGCTATGGGAACTGGATGGCTTAGGGCAGGAGGAGACGAGAATCCGCAGTGAAATCGCGGTTGAGATGCTGTCAATTCTGATCATGCAGGGATATGAGCTGAACAAAAGCGGGGTGAGCCTGCAGCAGATGCAGGAGATCGTTGACTCGGCAAACGCCTTTTTCAGCGAAGACGCGAAATCCGGGCGGCAGGCGCAGAGCTTCCGTGCACAGTGTGACGCCGCCAGGAAGGCGGTGGAGAGATTGTCAGGAAATGAAAGGGGAAATGAGCTTGACACAGAGAAGGAAGAGCAGGGATGAGAGAAAGGAAGCCTACAGAAGAAAAACGGAGTACAGGAAAAAAAGAAATCCGAGAAGATATCTGATACGCAGTATGGTGATCGTGCTTTGCGCGGTGGCAGTCGGGACGGTGACCGGGAACAATGCTCTGCTGCCTGAGTCTGATTGGGGGCAGATCCTGGCGGCCGGGGAGGCACTGAATGTAGAGAACACCGGGACGCTAGACGCTCTTGAGCCGGCTGTGTCTGAGGTGGAGAGCGAGAGCGAGTCTGAATTTGCAAGTGAATTCTGGAGCGGAAACATAGTGGAGAGCGAGAGCAATCCGGAGAGCGAGAGCAATTCACAGAGCGAGAGCAATCCGGAGAGCGAGAGCAATCCGGAGAGCGAGAGCAATCCGGAGAGCGAGAGCAATCCGGAGAGCGAGAGCAATCCGCAGAGCGAGAGCAATCCGCAGAGCGAGAGCAGTCCGCAGAGCGAGAGTAATCTGCAGAGCGAGAGTAATCCGGAGAGCGAGAGCAATCCGGAGAGCGAGAGCAATCCGGAGAGCGAGAGCAATTCACAGAGCGAGAGCAATCCGGAGAGCGAGAGCAATTCACAGAGCGAGAGCAATCCACAGAGCGAGAGCAATCCGCAAAGTGAGAGCAATCTGCAGAGCGAGAGCAATCCACAGAGCGAGAGCAATCCGCAGAGCGAGAGCAATCCGCAGAGCGAGAGCAATCCGGAGAGCGAGAGCAATCCGGAGAGCGAGAGCAATCCGCAGAGCGAGAGCAATCCGCAAAGTGAGAGCGGAAGTGAAAATGAGTCGGAGCTTGATGGCGAGACCGAGATTACGCCGGAGCCGGAGACCGAGATCACGCCGGAACCGGAGACCGAGATCACGCCGGAGCCGGAGACCGAGACTATGCCGGAGCCGGAGACCGAGACTGTGCCGGAGCCAGAGACCGAGATTACGCCGGAGCCGGAGACCGAGATCACGCCGGAGCCGACGGCCGCGCCTGAACTGGAGAAAGCCCCTGAGACAGAAAAGGCGCTTGAAAAGGTTCGCCGCGGCGAGCATTATGAGATCGTTGGCGACCAGGACGCCTGGTACCGTGATTCAGAGGACAGGCTGTGGATCCGCCCGGGTACAAACCTTTATATCCGCACGACCGAAAACAGCGGTTTCAGCGAGGGAACCGCCAAATCAGATATCGTGGAAGACGGTACGCTTGTATTCAGCCTGAAAAAAGTGGATCAGGATGGATTGATTCTGAAAGAGTCTGAGCTTGTCAGGGAGGCTTACTATGTGGATGGGGAGGTGCCCCAGGCGGAGATCAGCGTGAGCGGAATATCCGTGAACGGCGTCTGTTATGCGGCTCAGGCTGCGCAGGTCACCGTGGTGGTCGCCCCGGACGGAAAAAGCGGGCTGAAAACAGCGGCTTATACGGTTCTTCCCTGTGCGGAGGATGGAACGCTGCAGGGGAGTACAGACACGGCTTCCTGGACATCCTGCAGGAGCGGGGATCAGATCACGGTCGGCGAGGAGGGCGTCTTCCGTGTGTTCGTCAGGACAGAGGACAAGGTGGGCAACCTTGCGTTTTCGCAGAGCAGTCTTGTGTGCGTGGACCGGAAGCCTCCGGAGGTCTCGATCGAAGGGGTCGGGGATCAGACGGCCAATTCCGGGGCGGTCACGATCAGCGTCGCGGCGGAGGACGCGCACTACAAGGCTGGCTCCCTGCAGGTAGAAGTCGCCGGGGTCAACGGGAAAAAGATACCGGCGGTGAAAAGCCGCGAGGAGACGGCGAAGGGAGCACAGGCAGAGTATTTTGATATTCCCCGTCAGCGGGAGTACGACGATGTGTATCAGATGAGCGTGCAGGCGGAGGATGCAGCCGGGAATGTGGCCGAGCGCGAGATCGAGTTCTCAGTGAACCGCTTTGGCTCGGTGTACGACCTGGCTCAGACGACGAAGCAAAGTCTGAAACAGTACTATCTGTCAGAGGCAGAGGATGTGACCTTTTATGAGACGAACATCGATTATGTCGGGGAGTCGGCGATTTTCTGCAGACGGGACGGAACTCTTGAGGAACTGAAACGGGGGCAGGATTATCAGGTTACCATGCAGGGAAGCAGGGATTCCTGGAAACAGTACCGGTACACGGTTCCGGCCTCCTATTTTACGAAGGAGGGCGTCTATGAGCTGGTGCTGTCGTCGGAGGATGCGGCAGACAACAAGAGCGACACCGGGATGCAGGAGAAACGGGTGACGTTTGTACTCGACTGGACGGCTCCGGGCTGTACGTTGACCGGGATTGAGCAGCAGGTGTATACGGGCGAGGAGGTCACGGCCTATCTCACGCCGTATGATAACATGGAGCTGAAGACGCTGCGGGTGTACCACAACAGTGAACTTCTGCTGGAAGAGACGTCCGGGGAAGCGATGGAGGAGACGATGGCGATCCCGTTAGGCGCATCGGACGACTGGCAGACGCTGCAGGTATATCTGTGCGATAGGGCCGGAAATGAGTATTGGACGGAGGAAGCCCCGGTCTATATCTCCACACAGACAAAGCAGGTGCCTGTCTATGTGAAGACAAAGCCGAGCGCCCGGGAGAGGCTGATGCAGAAAACGCAGAAGGATGAGGAAGGGCTGAAAACCGAGCCGACCGCGTCCGGACAGAAGCAGATGCAGAAAACCGCCGCCCCGGAAACCCTGAAAACGCGAAAGGCAGAGCTGTCCGCAAAGACCTCCGCTTCGGGCAGCCTGACCCATAAGAAAAAGGCGGAGGGACTTGTGCTTCTGACGCTGGGCATGATCATGTTTGTGAGTACGGCGGCGGCGTATCTTTTGTCTGCGCTTCGAAAGAAAAAATAAGCTGGCATGGACTTTTCACGGCAATTGTGCTATGATGCCCCGAGAAGGGGTGAGTATAAAGAATGAATAAGAAAAGAAATGTGTTAAAGCGGAACAGTGGATTTATCGTCGGCTGTCTGCTGGCGGCAGGCGCGTCCTATTTTACGGCGGATGCTGTCATGACAAGGGATCTTGCGTCCGTGCTGATGAAACAGGAGGAGGAGACGCAGCTGCCCGGGGAGACGACTGCGGCGGAGACTCTTGCTCCGGAGGAGAGCAAGAGTCGTACCTACGAGACAGATCCGTTTACGGTGACGGCGTCCGGGAATGTCATCAAGGGCGTGGAAGCAGAAGTGCCGCAGCAGACACAGACGGAGCCGGCGTCAGACCACGCGGAGGAGTCAGAGAACTCTGGGGAGAACGAGGAGAGCAATGGTTCACAGGAGGCGGACGGGGAGGATCTTTCCGGCGACGGCTACAGCGGCGACGGAAGTTATGACGACGGTTCCTACGATGAGGGCAATTATGCCGGCGACGGGAGTTCAGACGGCGACGGAGCTTACGCCGGCGACGCCGGCTCATACGGCGACAGCGGTTATGCCGACGATGGCAGCTACTACGGCGACGGATATTACGAACAGCCGATCGAGATCCAGGATCCGGGGAACGGCGATTATTCGTACGGCGATGGGGGCGGAACGTCTTCTGGCGGAGAATCTGCATCGACGCCGTCTGACGTGATCATCCAGGGGATCAGCAGCCGCTATATTGGCGAGGAAGAGCTTTACAATTATGACCTTGGCCAGCTGCGGCTGATCCGCAATGAAATATTTGCCCTGCATGGACGCATCTTCGAAGCGCAGGATCTCCGGGACTATTTCAGCCAGAAGTCCTGGTATGTGCCGACCTACCCGCCGGAGGAGTTTGATGCGAATATGTTCTATTACCTCAATGACTATGAGGAGGCAAACCTAAACGTCATCCTGAACTACGAAGCCGCTCTTGGCGGATATTAAAGGAGGTATGGGACATGAAAGCGTTTGGAAGATTTCTGCTGAAGTTTTTTATCCTGCTTCTGGTCATCGCGGCGGCCTCGGGAGGGGCGATCGCATGGCGCACGTATCAGCGCAGCGAGCCGGAATATATCATGAATCAGTATCTTGCGCATCTGATCGACGGGGATACGGAGAAGGCGTTCGACCTGCTCGACCAGTCGGAGGAGGCTTTGATGGACAAAGAAGAGTATGCGCAGGCGCTGGAGGGAAAGCAGTATGGGCTGAACGTCAGCTACAGCTCCAGCGAGGTGGGAAGGCGGACGGACAATGGCGGAATTGAATACGCGGACTTTCACGTTGAGTTCAAAGACGCGGAGGAGGCTGTCCGGCTTGAAGAGGATTTTACGGTCAAGAAGCAGGCGAAGGCCGCGTTAGGAGTTTTTGACCAGTGGAAGGTGCTCTCCGGACACTGCATGGTGAAAAATCTTGCGATAACGGTTCCGACTGGCGCGGAGGTCTATCTGGACAACCAGCCAGCGGACGAGGCATGGATCACGCGCGATGGGGTTTCACGTTCGCTTGACTGTTACCGGATTCCGAGCCTATTGCCGGGCAGGATCAGCCTTGTGATCCGCCATCCGGCGCTTGAGTCGATGAACACGACGCTGGATACGAATGCGGGAGATCAGGATTACAGCGCTCAGATGACCTTCAGAAAGACGGCGCAGAATGAATGTATGGAGCTGGGAATCTCAGCGCTTAAGCAGCTTTACGCAGCGGCGGTGAAAGAGGACGCGTCAGAGCTCGGCGCGTTCGATTCCTGCAGAGAGCAGGCGGAGCAGTTTGTAAAGGAGCAGGGAGACGCGTTCCATAAGGAAAACCACGTATTTCAGAGCGCCGCGATCTCCAGGTTCGCCCCGGAGTACGGTTCCCCCGTTTTCACAGAGGGAGAAGATGGGGCGATCACGATGGAGCTGACGCTGGGATATCATTATCTGCTGCGTGAGGATGTCACGGTGGCCGCCGGAGAGGACGGGACAGAAGAGGAGACCTCCCAGGATGAGGCCGCGGTCGAGGGGACGAAACGTGAATCCAGCTCCGGCGACGCCAAAGCGGTCTTTGAGATGGCGTTTCGGGACGGCGCCTGGAGTATAGCGTCCGTAAACGTTCCGCTGCTCGCAAACGACTAAGACAGGTATGACAAAATGACTGGGATCATCCTGACTGAGCCGCCCTGGAGATAAAACTCAAGCTCCTGAAACGGTGTGATAAAATGACTGCGGGATCGTCCTGACTGAGCAAAACTCAAGCTCCTGAGACGGTGCGATAAAATGACTGCGGGCACAAGGAGGGACAGTAGGTATGCGTAAGGAAACGGGCAAATGTATCTCGCTGCTGACTCCGCTGCTCCTGCATCAGGCGCTTATGCTGGCGGCAGCCCTTCTGTTCCGGATCTGTGCGGAGCAATTCGGCCTGCCATACAGCGAGACGCTTGCTGTTCTGGCAGGAAACCTGCTCGTCCTCCCCTTTGCGGCGCGGATGTACAGAAAAGACGGGGCAGGCGCTGCTGCTGTCAAAAAAATATCTGTACTCCTGTTCGGGATTATCTGCTTTGCGGCAGGGGGCGTGCTTAACATCGCCTGGAGCAGCATACTGAATCTGTTTCAGATACAGGCTCATTTTTCCAACCAGGTGCAGGAGCAGCTGCTCTCGGCCAACCTGATCGTGCAGATCATCGGGCTTGGGATCGTGGCGCCGATTACGGAAGAGCTGATCTTCCGGGGGCTGACTTACCGCAGGATGCGGCAGCTCTTTCCGGTATGGGCGGCGGTGTTCCTGTCGGCGCTTCTGTTCGCGGTCTACCACGGGAATCCGATCCAGATGCTCTTCTCGTTTCCAATGGCGGTTGTGCTTGCGCTGGTCTATGAACATGGGAAATTGTTCCTTTTTCCGGTACTATTCCATATGGGGAGCAATCTGACGGCGATTTTTCTGCAGATTTTGCTCTGACCGGGCGAAAGCACAGGATAATCCTGCGAATTTTGCTGCGGAAGGGCAGAAAAAGAGGACGATTATTGTTTGCAAATCGAAACTTACAGGAGATAATATAGCATATAAGACAGAAAACGATAATGCATAAGCTAAAATATTCATATTATCAGATAATTTGAAGAAAAGTTTTTATTTACAGATCCGGAAAATGGGTGTATAGTCAAGTACAGTTACATATCACACCGTGACAGGAGGAGTCAGGATGGATGCAAGAAAGAAATCCGATCCTGCCTGCGTGAGTCCGGGGCTGTACCGGCCCGAGTTTGAGCATGACAATTGCGGCATCGGCGCAGTCGTCAACATCAAGGGGATCAAGACTCACCAGACAGTAGAGAACGCACTTAGTATTGTAGAAAACCTGGAACACAGAGCTGGCAAAGACGCCGAGGGAAAGACAGGAGACGGAGTAGGGATCATGATGCAGATCTCACATAAATTCTTCCGCAAAGCCTGTTTGGACCTTGGTATTTTTTTGGGCGAAGAACGGGACTATGGCATTGGTATGTTTTTCTTCCCGCAGGATGTGCTCAAGAGGAACCAGGCGAAGAAGATGTTTGAGAGCATCGTGACCAAGGAAGGCTTGAAGTTCCTGGGCTGGCGGACGGTGCCGACCGTTCCGAAGGTGCTCGGGCACAAGGCGCTCGAGAAGATGCCCTGCATCGAGCAGGCGTTCGTGGAGCGTCCGAAGGATGTGGAGCGCGGACTGGCCTTCGACCGCAGGCTGTATGTGGTGCGCAGAGCGTTTGAGCAGTCGAACGACACGACCTACGTGGTGTCGTTTTCGAGCCGCACGATCATTTACAAGGGTATGTTCCTGGTAGGTCAGCTGCGCACATTCTTCACGGATCTGCAGAGCCCGGACTACGAGTCGGCGATCGCGATCGTACACTCGCGTTTCAGCACGAACACAAACCCGAGCTGGGAGAGGGCGCATCCGTACCGCTTCATCGTACATAACGGCGAGATCAACACGATCCGCGGCAACGCCGACAAGATGCTCGCGCGCGAGGAGACGATGTCCTCCGAATATATGGAGAACGATATGCACAAGGTACTCCCGGTGATCAACGCGAAGGGCTCCGATTCGGCAATGCTTGACAATACGCTGGAGTTCTTGACGATGAATGGCATGGATCTGGCGCTCGCAGTCATGATCCTGATCCCGGAGCCGTGGGCGAACAACAGCGTAATGTCCCAGAAAAAGAAGGATTTTTATCAGTATTACGCGACGATGATGGAGCCGTGGGACGGTCCGGCGTCGATCCTGTTCTCAGACGGCGATATCATGGGCGCGGTGCTCGACCGCTCGGCCATCGTGCTCCAGAAGTCGCAGTACTGGGCGAAGTTGTCGTCGTGCGC
>CANQWV010000049.1 GCA_947627645.1 uncultured Lachnospiraceae bacterium
GAGATCGTCAATATCAAGGCGCTGCGCAACCATGGGATCAAGGCAGACCGCGCGTGGGTCGTTGACGACCGCGACCGTGCGAGCGGACTTCTGCTGAAGAGCGAGGAGCTGCTTTCCAGGCTGATCGGCTGGGATGCGGATCAGATGCCGACGGCCTATTTCTGCAATTGCGATCTCACAGCCGGACATTTGATCCGGGCGCTGGCCATGCTGGGACTGCGCGTGCCGGAGGATGTGTCTGTCGTCGGCTTCGATAATCATCTGTCGGAAGGAGCTCTGGACGCGGGGCTTACGACCTATGAGGCGGACACGAAGACCATGGTTGCGAAAGCGGTGAGCCGTGTCCTGCGGAAAATTGACAGCCCTGGTTATTCCGGAAGCATCGTGGTGGTAGGGGGAAGCTTTCTTGAGCGCGGGAGCGCGCGCAGGGTGGGAGAGGCGGTTCCCTATATTTGATTTTCCAAGGAGCCGGAAAAAGCCGGCATGGGCTCAGGCTTTGTGCCCCTGCCGGAAAGCTTTGGGCGTCATCCCGGTCTCTGCTTTAAACAAATGAATAAAGTGGTTGATATTCTCATATCCGAGACTGTTGCTGATCTCCTGTACCTGCAGGTTCGTGGTCAGCAGCATTTTTTTTGCCTCCTGCATACGGACATGGTTAAAATCCTTCAAGGGAGAAGTCTGGAAGGCCGCGGCATATTCCCGGCAAAGGCGGTAGCGGCTGATTCCGTACAGGGTCTCCAGCCTTGCAAGAGAAAAGCTCAGATTTCTGCAGTCGTGAATATAGGCGTGCAGATCGTGCAGCCAGGTGGGAAGAGCAGCCTCGCGGCCCGGCTTTTGCGGAAATTCCTCCAGACACAATTCCGTGAGGATGTCCGTGAGAAGGCGGTGCATACGAAGCAGCGTATCAGAGCCTGCCTTTGCGGGAAGAACGCTGAGCTCTTCAACGGCGGCGGAGATGAGCGGCGATTTTGCCGCTGTCGTCGCGCAGCACTGGGGCAGAAACGGCAGAAACCCGCGCAGACCGGAATCTTTCAGAAAGAACAGCCGGAAAGACCACGGAAGAACCGCAGGGCGCAGACGGCTGGGAACGCTGCTGCGAAAGAGCAGGGTCGTTCCCTCGCTGATCCGCTCGCTCCGCTCCAGATAGGTCAGTTCGCCGCTTCCCTGGATAGAATAGAGAAGCAGAAGACTGTCTGTCGGACGCACGGAGAGCGCAAAAGGCTCCGCTGCATCAACCCGTCCGCCGCCGGTCAGACACAGATAAGCATCTGGCTGTACGGCAGGGAGTATCCTGTCGTATTCATAGCAGACAGGGACAAACTTTTGCACCGGATACGGATTATCCGTGGTTTCTTGCGTATGAAGCTTTGTGAGAAGTGTTTCGTAGCTGCTTGTCATAATTCTACAATTAATTAAATTAAGTAAATTATCGAGTAATAAACTTATTATATACAGAAATATCAAAAAAATAAATATAAAACATGACTAGTTTAGTTGCTTAAAAAGTATAGAAATTTAACAAAAAACGCAAAATTGCAAGAAAAATAGAGAAAGCAGCAAGAATGAGTGATTACAAAACATTTAAGCGGTGCTATAGTAAAGCAAAGGTTAATAAACCTATAAATGAATTAAATTAATTAAAGGAGGAAACTTATGATGAAGAAAAAGGTAATCACAGGACTTGCGGCGGCGACGCTTGCAATGACGCTTTTCGGCGGTACGGCCATGGCGGACGGGCTCCCGGCGTTCAATGAGCTGAACATCGACGACTACACGGATCTGTCGGCGGACATCAAGATCCTGACGGACCGTACCGACATCGCGGACACGGTTTACGCGGGCTATGCGGAGCAGTTCAGCGAGAAGTTCCCGAACATCCACGTCACCTACGAAGCAGTTACCGACTACGCGGAGGCAGTGACGCTGCGCCTGACGAACGGCGACTGGGGCGACATCTGCTTCATACCGGACACGGTGGAGAAGACAGAGCTTTCTACCTATTTTATTCCGCTCGGCGACTACGACGCGATGGATGAGATTTATTACAACATGAACGCGAATTCGGACGGAGACAAGGTCTACGGCATTCCGAACGGCGGAAACACGCCGGGCATCCTGATCAACAAGCAGGTGTGGGCGGATGCAGGCATCACCGAGTATCCGAAGACGCCGGAGGAATTCATCGAGGATCTTCAGCTGATCAAGGACAACACGGACGCGATCCCGCTGTACACGAACTTTGCGGACGGCTGGCCTCTGGGACAGTGGACAGGCTACATCGGAATCCCGTCCAACGCCGATCCGGATTACGCGGAGAACGTGATGCCGCACAAGGCGAATCCGTTTGCGAAGCCGGAGGACGGTATGTACGGCCCGTATGCGCTGTTCTATATGCTGTATGAGCCGGTGGCGCGCGGTCTCGTGGAGGAGGATCCGGCCTCGACCGACTGGGAGAGCTCCAAGGCGAGGATCGGCACCGGTGAGATCGCGACGATGGTGCTTCAGAGCTGGGCAATCAACCAGTGCAAGGATCTCGCGGAGGATCCGTCTGTGATCGATTACATTCCGATGCCGATCACGGTGAACGGCGTTCAGGCGCTCCTGGTGAATTCCAACTACTGCTACGGCATCAACAATCAGGTCAGCGAGGACAATCAGCTTGCATCCATGGTTTATGTAAAGTGGCTCATCGAGGAGTCCCCGATCATGGCGGACGAGGGCAATATCCCGGAGCGCAAGGATCAGGCGGTTCCGGAGAGCCTTGCGAACTTTGACGGCCTCGAGATGATGACGAACGCGAAAGAAGTGGAGCCGGGCCTGAAGAATGAAGTCGCGAACGAGTCCGAGGTGCTGACGGACGCGAACGTCGCGAAGGTCGTGGAGGGCGCTCTTTCCGGCACACCGTTCGACGACATCATGAACGAGTGGAACGAAAGATGGACAGAGGCTCAGGATTTCGTAGGAGTAGAGGTTACCGAGTAACAGACAGGAGGTGGGATCCATGAGCAATTCATCTGGTTCCGGATCAACTTCGCTGAAGCAATGGTTTCTGAAACGGGAGGTACAGCGCGTGCTGATCATCATCCTCTTCATGGCTGTACCCCTGTTTCTGCTCCTCCTGTTTACCTACATACCGTTTGCGAAAATGATCCAGTTTTCGTTCTACAATATGAAATACATCGGCGAGCGCCGTTTCGTCGGTCTGGACAATTACCGCAGGGTATTCAAGAACAAGGAGCTGTTCGGTTCCCTCTTAGTCAGCCTTTACTACATGGGCGGCGGTGTGGTACAGCTCGCGCTCGCGCTGCTGTTCGCGTCCCTGTTCGTGTTCAAGGTGAAGGGAGAGTCCATCTTTAAGGCGGCAATGTTTTTCCCGTACCTGATCTGTGGTATCGCCATCGGATTTATCTTCAAGTTTTTCTACTTCCATGGCTATGTGCTGGACACGGTGCTGCAGGCGTTCGGGTTTAAGCTGGAGGATCTGCCGCTGTGGCTGCAGAATACGAAGATCAACAACATCGCGCTGGCGGCGACCTCGGTCTGGCGCTACACCGGACAGAATGTGATCCTGTTTCTTGGCGCGATGATGTCGGTGGACTCGGATCTCTACGAGGCGGCGGCGCTGGACGGCTGCAACCGCTGGCAGCAGTTCCGTTACATTATCCTGCCGAGCATCAAGTCGATTATCGTGCTGAATATCATCCTCTGCGTCAGCGGCTGTCTGTCGGCATTCGAGCCGCCGTACGTCATCACGAATGGCAGCTTCGGCACGGCGACGTACTTCGTCCAGATGAACTCCGTGGCGCATGAGACGCAGAAGGTAGGCCTCGCGAGCGCGATGGCGATCGTTCTTCTGGCGCTGATCATCCTGTGCACGGTCGGACAGAAGCTGTTCTTTAAGTATGTGTTCAACAACGGGACGGACGATGAGTCCGCAAGCGCGGCGAGGGCGCGGAAGAAAGCGAAGAAGCTGCAGAGAAAGGGGGCGGGCGCATGATCAAATTAAAGAGGTCTTTTCTCGGCACGGTCTTTGACGTGCTGAAATACGTGATCCTGACGCTTGCGTCCATCATCGCGGTCGGGCCGGTGGCGGTCTGTGTGTTCACGGCCTTCAAGTCGGAGGAGGAGTACACGCACGGCTCGGTGCTGGAGCTGCCGAAGTCCTTCCTGTACCTGGATAACTTCAAAGAGGCAATCTCCAAGGCAAATATGCTGCGCTGCTTTTTTAACACGATCGTGGTGCTGATCGTCGTGCTGACCTGTTCCGTGTTTATCAGCGCGATGCTGGCCTACATCCTGAACCGCTTCCGCTTCCCGGGCAGAAAGCTGATCGAGAATCTGTTCCTGTTCGCGTCGCTCCTTCCGGGCATCGCGATGCAGGTCACGATCTACCAGATCATGTACACGCTCGGGCTGATCAACCATCTGTACGGCTACATGATCGTGCTGATGGGGACGGATATCATCTCAATCTACCTGTTCCTGCAGTTTTTTGAGAATCTGCCGGTCTCGCTGGACGAGTCGGCGACGATGGACGGATGCACGTATTTCGGCGTGTTCTTCCGCATCCTGTTTCCGCTTCTGAAGCCTGCGATCATGACGACGCTGGTGTTAAAGGGCGTCAGCGTGTACAACGAGTATTATGCTTCGAATCTGTATCTGCAGAAGCCGGAGCTGCGGACGATTTCGACCGCTCTGTATACCTTCACGGGCCCTTACGGGAGCAAGTACAACTACATCTGCGCGGGCGTGCTGATCACGATCATCCCGCTTCTGGTGTTTTTCCTGATCTTCCAGAAGCAGGTGTACAGCGGAATGGCCGCGGGCGCGGTGAAGGGCTGATAAGGTTCGGACAAAACAGAACATGAGATAAGCAAGAGCCGCGGGGAGCATTGCTTTTGCGGTGCGATGCAGCGGTGGGCAGGCGGACGGTTTCGTTCGCCTGTCTTATTATGCGCGGATCCGTGAAAGGAAAAATTTGCTGCTGTCGCGGCACGCGGGCCGCGCAGCGAGCAGGGCGAAAATCAGCCCTGCTCGATTATCTGGAAAATGTACCGCGGAACATGAACGTGCGGTGAGTATAGAAAATCCACCTGCCCGGTGAAAAGAAAAGAGGAAGAGGCGTCATGAAAAATGGTTTCAATCTGGACAATCCGTTTTTTGCCATGATGGGAAGGCTGGCGGATTATGTGATACTGAATCTCCTGTTTCTGCTCACGGCCCTTCCGGTCGTCACGGTCGGCCCGGCGCTGTGTGCGATGCATGAGCTCGTCATCCGTATGTCGGAGGGCACGGAAGGGTCGCTCATCCGAACCTACCTGCGCGCATTCGGGCGGAGCTTCGGCTGCGCCCTGCGCACATGGCTGCCGCTTTTGTTTGCAGGGATCATTTTGATCCTTGACGTGACGGTCGCCGCGGACGCGTTTGGGGCGGATTTTCAGAAGATCCTGTTGCCTGTGGCGGGAAGTCTGATGATCTTCTGGCTGCTGATCTTTTCCCGGGTATTCTGGCTTACAATGGATCCGGGGATAAAGGTAAGCGCCCGTCTCAGGGAGGCGCTTGCGGAGGCGGTGAAGAGCCTGCCGAAAACATTTTTGATGATAGGTATTGAAATCCTTCCGTTTGTGGGTTATCTTTTCTTTATCCGGATCTTTCTGGGGATCCTTCTGCCGCTCTATGTCTGCGTGGGATTTTCCTTCAGCGGCTGGCTGTGCGGCCTGCTCTCCGGAAGGATCAGCATCGGAAAGTATAAAGACGGAAGTGGAGGAACGCAATGATCTACATCGACGAAAAAAGAAAGACAGTCCGCCTGGACACGCCGGGTACGAGCTATGTCCTGGGGGTAGTGAACGGAAAATATCTTTGTCATCTGTACTATGGGAAAAGAATTTCGGACGATGACGTCCGCTATCTGCTGCGGGCGCAGGAGAGCCCCTACACCCCGGAGGTCAATCCGGCGGAGAAGCTCTCCTTCTACGGGCGCTGCTATTTTGAGTATCCCTGCTTTGGAATGGGAGATTTCCGTGAGTCCTGCCTGAACGTAAAAAGCGCGCAGGGACAGCTGGGCGCGGAGCTTTTCTATCAGAGCTTTAAAGTCGTGGAAGGCAAACAGCCGATCCCGGGGCTTCCGGCCTCGTTTGGCGCGCCCTGCCAGACACTGGAGGTATTGCTCGCAGATCCGCTGCTGGGGCTTGAGGTGACGCTGCGCTATACGGTCTTCGACGACGTCGACGTGATCACGAGAAGCGTATCCGTCGCGAACCGGAGCAAAGAAGCGCTCTTCCTCACACGGGTGCTGTCGGCCTGCCTGGATATCGACGACACGGTGTCGGCCGGGCGAATCCAGGGGCGCGGACATGGCGGTTTCCGGGCGCTGACGTTCGGAGGTTCCTGGTCGAGGGAACACATCATGCAGACGCAGGAGCTCGCCCGCAGTGGCGTCGTCACGGAGTCGCTGCGCGGGGAGTCGGGACACGAGTCGCAGCCATTCCTCGCGGCCGTCTCGAACGATTGCACGCAGGAGAGCGGGGAAGTGTACGCGATGCATTTCGTCTATTCCGGCAACTTTCTCGGGAAGCTGCAGCGGGATGCGTCTGACGCGCTGCGCATGGTGATGGGGATCCATCCGGAGACCTTTGAGTGGAAGCTGGAGCCGGAGGAAATGTTCCACGCGCCGGAGGTGGTGCTCAGCTATTCCGCGGAGGGTCTTGGTAAGATGACGAGAACGCTCCACGACTTCTACCGGGAGCATCTGATCCGCAGCCCGTGGAAATACCGGGAACGCCCGATCCTGATCAACAGCTGGGAGGCGGCCTATTTTGATTTTGACGAGCAGCGGCTGATGGATCTCGCGGTGCAGGCGCAGAAGTGCGGGATCGATATGCTTGTGTGCGACGACGGCTGGTTCGGGGAAGGACGGAACGAGCCGAAGGGCGGGCTCGGTGACTGGTACGTGAATGAGAAGAAGCTGAAGGGCGGATTTCAGGAGCTGACGAAGTTCCTCCACGAGAACGGAATGCGTTTCGGGCTCTGGTTCGAGCCGGAGATGATCGCGCCGGAGTCCGTGCTGTTTGTCAATCATCCGGACTGGGTGCTCCGGATGAGCGGGAGAGAGCCGGGCCTCTGCCGCGGGCAGTGGGTGCTGGATCTGAGCAATCCGGCGGTGCGTGAGTATCTGATTGAGAGCATCGCGGCGGTCGTCCGGGAGAACCAGGTGGACTACATCAAGTGGGATATGAACCGCCCGCTCACGGACGTGGGGAGCAGCTATCTGCCTGCGGACCGGCAGGGCGAGCTCTGGCACCGGCATGTGCTGGGACTTTATGAGCTGCAGGAGCGGCTGCTTCAGGAATTTCCTGAGCTTCTTCTGGAGAACTGTTCCTCCGGCGGCGCGAGGTTCGACCCGGGTATGCTGTATTATAGTCCGCAGATTTGGTGCTCGGACGACATGGATCCCATCGAGCGGCTCGGGATCCAGGAGGGGACGGCCCTGCTGTATCCGCTTTCGTCGATCGGCGCGCATGTGTGCAAGGGGCACAACGACATCACGCACCGCGAGGTTCCATTTGAGACACGCGCCCTGACGGCGACGCTTGGCACGTTCGGCTATGAGCTGGACATCACGAAGCTGTCCGAGGAGGAGCTTGCCGAGATACCGGGACAGCTCCGGAGGTATCGCTCGGTTCAGAACATGATCCAGCAGGGCGACTACTACCGGCTGGCTTCCTGGAGCGCAGGGCAGGATCTGGACCTGGTCGAGGTGCTGGCTAAGGATCGGTCAGAAGGCTTTGTACTGCTGGCGCAGCCTCTGTCGACGCCCAATATTCCGAGCCGCCGGATCTGCCTGCGCGGGCTTGATCCGGATGCGCTGTACGAGCTGAGCGGCGCGGGGATCATGGGGAATACAGAGGCCGACGCGTGTTCCGCCGCCGACGGGACAGCTATAGCGGAAAAAGAAGGGTCGGAAGCTGGCTGTGCAAAAGAAACGGTTCGTCTGCACGGAGATACGCTTATGCACGCCGGATATATTGTACAGCGCCCGAGAGGGGACTTTCAGGCCGTGATGCACCGCATACGGAAGGTGAGCGCAGATTAGGCGAAAGATGAAATAATCATGTAAAAATCAGATAAAAACGGGTCTTGCCGTACATCATGCTGCGGCCGGCCCGTTTTTTGTTCCTGAAAATTGAAAAAATTTTTTGACAAATGCAACCAAAAGAGAAAAAATACGAATATATCAATGAAAGCCGAGTTACTATACACTCGCCACTGTCCCGCGAGGTGGTTTCCGTGCAGAATGCGTGGAAATCCCGATAAGGCAGGCCTGCCTGAAAGGCTTTCGATTGATACAGAACCCAAGGACACAAGGAGACAGCGGATGGAAGATACAAAGATCATAGAGCTGTTCTGGAGCAGAGATGAGGCGGCTTTGAAGGAAGCGGCGGACAAATACAGCCGTTTCTGCTTTGGCATAGCCTGGAAGATACTGTCGAACAGGGAAGATTCGGAGGAATGTGTGAACGATACCTGGTTCACTGCGTGGGGAAGCATCCCGCCGGCAAGACCATCGATCCTGTCCGCTTTTCTTGGAAGGATCACCCGCAACCATGCCATCGACAGGCTGAGAAAAAAATACGCCGCCAGAAGAATGGATCTGCATATGAACTCCATGTTCGACCTCATGGATGAAATCGAGACGCTCAACCAACAGTTCGCTGATTCTCTGGAACGTCAGACGGAGGAAAAGGAGCTGATCCGCCTGATCAACACATTTCTGGACGGACTGAACAGGAGAGACAGGGACATTTTTATGCGCAGATACTGGCACATGGATTCGATCTCGGAGATCGCAAAGCGGCATGGGATATCAGAGAGCTCCGTAAAATCGAATCTGTTCCGGGCAAGGAAAAAGCTGAAAAAGGCATTGATGAGAGAGAGGTACTTCGTATGAAGCAGGATCCGTTTTTGTTTTTTGAATTGCTGGGCGAGGCGAAGGAAGAACACATTTTGCAGTCGTCGCAGCCGTGGACAGAATACAGAGGGCAGCGTGCGATCGGCCATCTGGGGCGAAAGGTCGCCTGCCTGGCGCTCCTTGTGATGCTTGGCTTTTGCCTCACATTTCATGAGCAGGTTTCCGCCGCCATTAAAAGGTTTACGACGATGATCGGCGAAGCGCTCCATTTGACAGAGGATCTGACCTCATACACAAAATTCATCGGACAGACGCAGACGCAGGGCAATCTGTCGCTCACGCTGAATGAGGTGATCCTGGATGAGCATAGGTTGCTTGTGTCGCTTCGTGGAGAATGCGAAGGCGGAGAGGGAATGCAATGGCTCCGGATCAACGGGAAGCGGACGAGGATCAACAGAATCAGCTATCCGGGCAGCGACTTTTCTGTCAGCGGGAATCCGGTCGACGCCGGAAAACAAGGGCCGGACGACAGCATCGTGCTTGGTTTGAACTTCGCGGATCTGGAGCTGCCGGAGGGCGAGGTAAACGTCCATCTGGTGGTGAACGCCGAGGAATATCAGGCAGATATGCAGACCCGGAAAAATTATAAGGAAAAGGATTTTATCTATGACTTTGTCTTTTCCGATGAGGAGCTTCGGGCGCAGACGGTAAAGAGGACGCTTGATATCGCGGTTTCCGACGAGGAAGAAGAAAAGCTGACGTTCACGGCTCTGACAGTGAACGACCTCTACTGCACTCTTGTGGCGAAAACTCATTTTTCATGGGGCGATCCGTGGATACAGGGGCATACGCTGAAGCTGGAGGGCGAAGACAGCCTCGGCAATCCGGTGGCGCTTTTTATGAGCGGTCTTTCTGAGAATGAGATTTATTTCGAGACAAAGTATGCTGGTGGGGATCAGGAAGCTGACCTGGCCGCGGAAGGGCAGGATATCTGCCGGCCGCTGCTCCCAGACAGGAGCTGCGCGTATATGGAGCTTCAGCTGTACCGGAGCTGTGAGCCGGATCCGAAAGGAGAGAGTACGGATGCGGAGTATGAAAAGCCGGATGGAGAGGATGCCGATGCGGAGCGTGAAAAGCCAGGCGAAGGGGATGCTGACGCAGGGTCTGAAGAGCCGGACAAAGTGGATGCTGATTCGGATCGCGAAAAGACCGACGAAGGATTGGAGAATAACGGCTGGGAGCCGGTCGGGGAAAAATTCCGCGTAACGGTGAACGGATGAACAAATGTTTAAGGAAAATTTGCTTTGCAGAAAGACATAAGGGCAGTTGGAAATACCTGATATGCTGGAAGCTATGTGGACGGTGGGAAATACCTGATGTGCAGAAAGATATATTGACAAGGTTTTTATGGTGCGATAGCTTGATTTTTTGATGAAACGAGAAGGGAGAATACAGTATGAGGAAGTATATGGGAATGCTTTTGAAAGCGGCGATTTTGGGAATGCTGCTGGCCATATCGGCAGGTGCGGCGGAGACGGAAGTGGAAGCAGTTGGGAGAACCAACGCAGGGAATTATGACGCGACAGCACGTGCCATGGAGACGGAAGGGGAACCCGATCTGGCAGAGGATGAGCTGCCAACCATTACGGCCGACTACAGCGCATTGGATTATGAGGATCAGAAGGTCATGGTTCGCGATGGAATAAAAGCGTTTTCAGATGCTGCCTGTGAGAACAGTCTGGATCTGCAAATGGTATCTTCCGACGAACAGAAAATCGTCTATCAGTTTGAGCAGGAGGAGATTCCCGAAACGGTTTATCTGATTCCGCCCGTCCTCTCCGTTGTGAAGAAGGTGGAGAAGACAGAGCTGTGCGCGCAGGGAGAAGAGGATGACTCTTCCGCCGGCTTTTATATCAAAGATATGTTTGTCCAGAAGGTACGCAGCGGGTTGTTCCATAAGGAACCGGCGCGGTACGAGGTGAATGTCATCATTGGCTCGGAAACCGGGGAATATCCGAACGATCTGAAGATGATCAGCGATGGGAGAACCTATTCGGGCACGCAATCAGAGTCTTTTCTCTACTCGGACCCGGCCGTGCAGAACCTCTCCGAGCTCAGCTTTCAATATAAGGTTTCCGACGATGCGGCTGCGGCGTTGGAAATTCTCGACCATGCGTCCTTTGTCTATCACGGAATCGTCCATTTTGAGACGGCAAATGACTGGGAGTTCTCCTGTGAGGACGCGAAGCTGCAGATCGTAGAGGCGGCTGTGAATGGATAAAATGCAAATTGGTGCGAATATTGATTAAAAAGATAAAAGGTGAGACACTCCAATACGGGGCGTCTTACCTTTTGGGAAGAATTTGACAATATTTAAGCAGGGTGATCATTCAACAGGCGCCTCAGGCTTTCCTGAAGCAGCTGGGAACAGTTTACGCCGCGCTTTTCTGCGAGAGCTGCCATCCACGCCGGGAGCGAGACATTTTTGCGTACCGCTCTGGTATCGGTTGCCGCGCGGTAAGCGAATGTATCAATACCCACATTTCCAGCTAGGGTGACGGCTGTCCGTTTCGTCCTCTGATCTCATTCAAATAAAAAAGACAGGTTATTCAGCCGGGTGGCAATCCGGCATCTCTTCAAGACCCAATAGGCGCGATAGCTGCCTGTTCTATCCTTGAATAACCTATCTTAAAATTGCTGTACACGCCCGGAGGATTGTGGTATTATCTTCTTGCTAAAGGATGATTATACGATCCCTCTAAGGCGTATGAGCATCTATGCAGGCCGTCTGGTGTTGGCGCACCGGGCGGTTTTGCTGTTTGGTTTGACAAATCTGTCGGCCTGACGTATAATATGCTTAACAGGACAGCCGGAAGGTGACTGCATCTCACCCACTCTGGCGAATATCAGACCATAGGCCGTTTACTTTCCAGGGTAGGACGGCCTATTTTTTATGCGTATAGTTGAGAATTGCTACGATCAGGCTGGCAGTTGCCAGAATAACCATGAATATCTCATATGTACTCATAAATACCACTCTCTCTCTGCAAGACTCAGAGTGGGCGGAAGCACGTCCCCCGGCTGCCCGGGTAAGCATATTATGTTGTCAGGGTGCGGGGCAGCCGCCAGAACCAGTAGACCGTTGAGACGTCGCAACAGCCCTGGAAGGGGAAGGGCGATGCTAGTGATTTTCGCTTAATTTAACAAAGCAACAGCATTCCCGAGCATATGCACTATCTACACTATTTCCTTTTTGTATCTGTTTCGATTTCTTGCCGCCAGCAAAAAAGCCTTTTCCATCGCCGGAGTTAATTCCGGGCAATCATCGTCATATACGATTGGCTTTTCTCTTGCGGCTTCAATTTCAGCAATCTGTTCTTTCGTAAGTTCCTGTCCTTTTTTATATTCCACCGTAATAATCATAATAAAGTCTCCTTTCTTTCTCTGTAGCCAATCTGGCCGAAATTATTCTTAGACAATCTCTGCGTTCGGTATATACGACGAACAAAATTAATTTCATTCATGCAGTTGCCTCATAATCCCTAATACATCATTAGTTTTCCTTCGGATTTTAAAATACCGCCGCCAATCTGCGGTTGCCGCCCACCAGAGCCGGGTGCGCTCGCGGTGGCGCGGCAGCTCCTACAGTTCTTTTGATAAATACTGAAGTAATTTAATTCTGGAATTAAAATAGCGGGTAGCCGAAGCTACCCGCCAAACTTATGAATGAAATAGGTGGGGCGACACTCCCACATCTCCAACTAGGGTGACGGCTGCCCGTTCCGTCCTCTGATTTCATTCAATATAGTTTACTGCTTTTGTAGCTTCATTATACAGGATTTAGTTTATTTGTCAAGTTTTTTCAGCGTGCCCTTTTCTATGAAGTTCCTCACCCGATTCGGATTCAGAACATACATCGAACGGGCATAATAGATATTGTGCGACGTAACCCTGACGGCGACTTTCACGTAATCCCCGGCTATACAATATTCTTTGGTGAATTCAATGGAGTCATCCTTTGCATTTTTACCTACGTAGTCAGGACTGGCTATGATATCTTCTATGTCACATCCGTATTTCGCAAAGTCCGCCGGGTGGGATGTCCGCATATGCTCTATATTGGAATCTGCTATATAAATAGGTGTCCCGGCACGAATATCGAGATCCAGCAGATCGATGATATTCTGAGGGAAGTACCCTATTATTCTTTTATTCATTTTTGGATTTCCCTCTTCTCTTTCGATTTTAGTCGCCGCCGATCTGCTTCCCGGCATCTGGTGCGGCCAAAGCTCTACCAGAAGGGGCTGGTGGGACGAAAATATCTATTTCGTAATGGTGAAGCTCTGATATGAGATTTACCGAAACAGTTTCGCGGTATTATGCTCTTTGTTCTTTGCTTTGACGGTCAGGACTACAGATCAGCATTGATGTCTACCTGGGCAGCATAACCTTTACCGCATAGACTTTCTACCAATTCCCAAACAATGTTTTTTAAATTATCGTTTAATGTAAGAAAATCAGCTACTAAATCAACTGTTATACTAATATCATTAACGTAACTTAAATCAAGTAGATGCTTCAATAACTCACAGCCAATAACTAATGTCGCATTCGCATAATAAACTTCACGTTCAGACAAGTTTTCAATATTTTTTCCACTAGAAATATAATTATCGATCTTCTCAGTAAAAGATTTACGTTCATCTTCGTTGAGTTTATAACAATCCTTTTTTAATGAATCTTTAAAACTGATAAGTTCAGAAGCATATACCATATCGTGTATCTCGGGGATTTCATCCCAGTCGAGGAGATCAGTTTTTGGAGCTTTTAAAATAGAGGATATTTTTTCTATCATCTCTATTTTTGGTTGTCTTTTTCCATTTTCCCAATTATATATAGCATTTTGTGAAACGTCTAAAAGATATGCAAGTTGTTGTTGCGTTAATCCGCGTTTTTTCCTTAATGCTTTTAGTCTATCTTTGAAACTCATTTTAGCATCACCTCATAAGAATCATAACAAAAAGGTGTTTTTTTGCAATATGCTATTGACAATATAGCATAAAGGTGTTGACCTGTCAACATGAAACACCAAAACAGTGTAAAAGGAGGCGCAGTGAATTGAAAGTCGATAAAAATAAAATCGATATTGCAATAGCACGAAAAAAATTGACTATTCCACAGCTTGCAAAAGAATATGGTGTGAGTCGGTCTAGGATGAACATTATCATAAACAGCCGAAATTTGACACCAGTATGTGTGGGTCGACTGGCTGCCGCGCTCGGAGTCGATGTAACAGAAATTACAGAGAGCGGAGAAAGGGTGGAAAGATGAACGATTTAAGAAAGGCCACTATCACAACGTTGGAAGTGGCGGAAATGATGGAAACAGAACATTGGAAGTTGTTACGCAAGCTGGACGGAGACAAGAAGTCTGAAGGAATCATCAAGACTCTTACTGACAACAATTTCGTGGTCAGTGATTTCTTCATCCCATCCACCTACAAAGACACCAGCGGCAAGGAGAACAAGTGCTATCAGGTCACCAAACTCGGCTGTGACTTTCTGGCGAATAAGTCCACTGGAGAGAAGGGCGTGTTGTTTACCGCAAGGTATGTAAAGCGGTTTTATGAGATGGAGCACCAGTTACGGCTGGTTCCTCTCTCCAGCCAGCCCGGAGAAGTCGCCCGATTAGTCAACGCCACATCCCGCCTGATGGAACGAGAAGGCTCTGCGCCGCACAAGGTCGTCGAAAATGCGGAGCTGATTTGCAGGCAATACGGGATTCAGCTGGCGGAGGATTTCGGCGATAACCGTACTGTGGTGAGCCACAGATCCACCAACAAGATCAACCTGTCGATGGAGCTGAACGACATGGCCGGCAAGGAGTATGCCGACATCTGCGGCCATCAGTATGACGAGGAGACGAAAAAGGTCACGATCAAGTCGACGGATGTATCCCCGTACATCGGCATCGGCGCGATCGGCAACTCGGAGAAGGAGGACGGCTCCGAGGTCTTCATCATGAAGCTGTATAAGAAGGCGCAGTTCTCCGAGCCGAACGACGACAACAGCACCCAGACCGACACCGTGGAGTACAGGCACGTATCGCTTGAGGGTACCTGCTATCCGGACGAGACGGATTTCTTCCCGGTGCAGTTCAAGGCGGATTATTACGGCAAAGGCATCGAACTTAGTGGGCGTACGGGCGGCAACAAGACCGTGACGCCGACGGAACAGGATCCTTACCTGATCGTCAGGCTGGAGAACCTGGCGGCTGGCAGCAGGCTGGCCGCCAAGGTGAAGACGACGCAGGAAGAGGTGTTCGAACTCGATTTCAGTGGCGTGACAAAGGAAGGTGACGTCTGATGAGTGACTTAAAGCCGCGCGGCATCCCTGCAGTGATCAATGGGGAGGAGCGGCACCTGCTGTTTACACTGAATGCGATCAATGTCGACCAGCGACCAGCTCCCGTAAAATGCTTGAAATCTGTCTGGGATATAGTATAATAAAGCTGACCAGAAAGGTTGCATTTATGGGGGTGAGGTCATGGCGGATCATGAAAAATTCAGATGGCTGCTTATCCGGGTTCCGCTGATCGCATATGCGGTGATCGCGGTGGTATGCATAGCGCTGTACGCGCCGGGTGGGATCATCGTTGCCATGGCCGGGGCGGTTGTACTGACGCCATGGCTGCTGTTTGCGCGGTGGGTATGCCGGGAAATTGAGAAGAGCGAGAGATTCAACCACAGGATATAAAATCTGACATTGGATAGAACCAGGAAGGCGTCCGGGATCCGGGCGTCTTTTCTGTTGCATAAATTTTGAAAACATCAGTTCCGGGGAGGGATTGGAAATGCCAGGGAAGAACGATATCGTTGCCGGTATCCGGCTGGAAGGCGAAAAGGAATTCAAGGCCGGCGTAAGCGATGTGAACAAAAGCATCAAGACGATGAACTCCGAGCTGAGGCTGGTGACGGAGCAGTACAGGGGGCAGGCGAACATGGGGCAGGTGCAGGAGCTACAGGAGCGCCAGATCGTCATGGACAGCTCGCCCTGGTGGGTGCCCTCCAGCAGCCGATGAGCCGGGCGAA
>CANQWV010000050.1 GCA_947627645.1 uncultured Lachnospiraceae bacterium
TTCGGTTCGGCCATGGTGATCTTCCTGGCGGCCTTGCTTCGGATGGGGTTTACATATGCCCCGGCCGTTACCGGCCGGGCGGTAGTCTCTTACACTGCCCTTCCACCCTTACCGGCACGGCCCGCGCCGCGCCGGCGGTTCATTTCTGTTGCACTTTCCTTGGAGTCGCCTCCACCGGACGTTATCCGGCATCCTGCCCTGTGAAGCCCGGACTTTCCTCGCCTGGCACCTTTCGGATCCGCCAGCCGCGACCATTTATCCTACTTACGACGGTGATTCTAACACGTTTTTTTCATTCTGTAAACCTTGCCGAAAATTATACCAGCCACAGATATTCATAAGGTCCGAGCAGGATCGTGTTATCATAGGAGCGCACCGGCCGCCCGGTCAGCAGATCCGTCATCTCGCCTGGCAGTCCGAACCAGCCGAAACGGTTCGCGTCCACCCACTGCTCCTGTTCCGAAAAATTGGCGAGCACCATCATCTTATTTTCGCGATGGAAACCGAACACCGCCTTGTTGTCCAGGTCGACCGGCGTCGATCTGATATCAGAACAGAAGTGCGGGCAGCTCTTACGGATCTCGATCATCCTTCGGATGCCGGAGAAGATCTGTCCCTGCGCCGTTCCCATATCCGTCCGCTTCTTTGCCGCCTCCCAGTCCATCTTTCCGCGGTGCAGCCAGCGGGAATCACCGGCGATGCTGCGGTCGTTCTTGTAGCTCCAGTCGTTGAGCTGTCCGATCTCGTCCCCGCTGTACAGAAGCGGGATGCCCGTGTACGAGATGATGACCGAATTCAAAAGCAGGATGCGTTTGATCGCCAGCTCGATCTTGTAGGCGTGCTTTTCCCTCAGCGCCTGCTCCAACCCGCACATGGATGCAAACGTGCCGCTGTTCCTCGCGTCCAGTGTCACCGGATTGAACTCGTAAAGCTCCCCGATGGAGAAGCTTCCGGGATACTGCCCCAGCATAAATTTGATGATAAACTGCTTGTGCGCCTCCGGGTCGAAGCCCAGCTCCCGCAGGATCCCCGTCTCGAAGCCCCAGCCGATGTCGTCGTGACAGCGCCCGTAATTGATCCAGACCGCGTCGTCCGGCACGCCGTAATCCTTCGCGAGCGAGCGTTCCATCAGCCGGACGTCGCGCGTCGCGAGGGAATTCCAGAGAAGCACCATCAAAGAAGCGTTGTACATGACATTGCACTCCTTCTCTTCCCTGGTCCCGAAATATTTCACGATCTCGCTTGGCTCGACGATCGCCTCGCCGAGGAATATAACAGAAGGGCATACCTCCCGGATGATCTGGTACATCATCCGCAGAAGCGTATGTACAACGGGATGATTCATGCAGCTTGTCCCGGGCTCCTTCCACATATAGGGAATCGCGTCCAGACGGAAAATATCAATCCCCTTGTTCGCGAGCGCAAGCAGCACCTCCACGATCTTGTTGAACACCTGCGGATTCGCGTAGTTCAGATCCCACTGGAATTCATAGAAGCGCGTCATCACATATTTGCCGAACTCCGGATAGTAAGTAAAATTCTTCGGCGCGACTTCCGGGAATATCTCTGTCATCGTCCGCTCATACTCCCGCGGAAGCGTCTCGTCGTCAAACATATGATACATATCCGCGTACTCCGGATTTCCCTTCCGGCACTCCTCGGCCCAGACGTGCTCCTTCGCCGTGTGGTTCAGCACAAAGTCGATGCAGGTGCGGATTCCCCGCGCCTTCAGCAGACCGACTACCCGCTCGAGCTGCTCCATCGTGCCAAGCTTCGGCTCGACCGCAAGGTAGTCCGACACGGCGTAGCCGCCGTCGTTGTTTCCCTCACGGGACTTTAAAAGCGGCATGAAATGCACGTAAGTGACGCCCAGCTCCTCCAGATAGTCGATCTTCTCCTCAAAGTGGTAAAGATCCTCGCTGAAGCGATCCACATAGAGCATGATGCCGACCATCTTCTCCGACAGGTACCAGCCGTTGCCGCCGGCATCCTGTGCGGCAAGCTCCGGGCTGCGTTCCCGCCTCGCCCGCGCGATGATCTCCTGCAATTCCCCAAAGCGCCGCTTTGTCCGCTCATTCTCTCCGTAGATCCCGTAGTAATACTGTTTTAAATCCATCCGGTTTCCTCCTATGTGTAGCGATTTGGTATTTATACATCGAAACACCCGCCGCCGATAAACTCACGGATCAGCGAGCTGTTCGGGATATCGTCGGCCGGGATCGGCAGGAAATAGTCAAGGAACTTCAGCAGGCGCTTGGCCTCGTCGTACTCCGGCTCGTCCGGTCCCACCGAGAACAGCAGCGGCTCCGCATACTGCTTCAGCACAGCTAGCTCATAGATCAGCGCCGAGTTGAACATGATGTCGGCCTGCTCCTGGTACGGGAAGATATTGTTCTCCTCGCCCCTGCGCACCGAATCCCACATACCGATCGTGCGCTTCGCGTCCGCCCCGCGCGTCCGGGCGTCGCGCACCAGTCTGCGCAGCAGCCGCCCATCCGTCGTCGGGATGCGGTTGTGCTCGTCGACATTGAGCTGGGTCAGCGCGCTGATGTAGATCTTGAATTTGCTTTCCGCCGGAAGGTCACGTGTCAGCCGGTCGTTCAGGCAGTGAATGCCCTCGATGATCAGAATGTCGTCCCTGCCGAGCGTCTTAAAATTCCCCTTGTACTCGCGCTTCCCGGTCTTGAAATTGAAGGTCGGCAGCTCCACCGTCTCGCCCGCCAGAAGCGCGAGCATATCCTTATTGAGCTGGAGCGTGTCGATCGCGTCGATGTGCTCGAAGTCCAGCTTTCCATCCTCGTCGAGCGGCGTGAACTCGCGGTCAACAAAGTAATCGTCCGCCGCGATCGGATGTGGTTTCAGCCCGTAGACGGCAAGCTGCGTGGACAGACGGTGCGAAAATGTTGTCTTGCCCGAGGAAGACGGCCCTGCGATCAGGATGATCTTCTTCTCCGGAGAGGCCGCGATCTGCGCCGCCATCTCCGCAATCTTCTTCTCATGGTACGCCTCCTGTATCATGATCAGATCCTTGAGCCGGTGATTGACAATATATGTATTCAGCGCGCCGACCGTCGGGATGCCAAGCTTCGCGCCCCACTCCATCGAATCCTTCTGCACATGGAAGATCTTCTGCTCCGGCGCGAACTCCGGCAGCTTCTCCGGCTCCTCCTTCGTCGGGAACATCAGCACGAAACCGTCGTCAAACAACCGCAGATCGAAGTATTTCAGGTACGAGGTATCCGGCAGCATATAGCCGTAAAAGTAATCCTCGAAGCCCTCCAGATCGTAGAGGTTGACCCGTGACGCCCTGCGGTAGCGGAACAGCTCCTCCTTGTCGTACATCCGGTACTCTTTAAATTTTCTGCGCGCCCTGTAGGTCGCCATGTTGTTCTTGCGAATCGGCAGACCCTGCTCCGCCAATTCCTGCATATTTTGCTTCACGTCGTCAAGGAACTGCTGGGTCAGCTCCGTCTTTCCCTGCATCGTGCAGTAGTATCCGTCGCTCACGACGAAGTGCACGCCGACCCGGTCGATGTTGCTGTTGTCTCCCACGACATGGTACATCGCCTTGAGCATCAGCAGAACCAGGCTGCGCACGTAGGTGTTATGCCCGGAACTGCTGCGCAGCGTGAGGAACTCCAGCTCGCAGCCGTCCTCCGCCTTCTTGCCGAGCTCGCGCAGACGTCCGTCCGCCTTCGCCAGAACAATCGCGCTGTCCGCCTCGCCCTGATGGCGCTTCGCGATCTCCTGGTACGTCGTTCCCTCGGGATAGCTTTCCTGCTTTCCGCGAATCTTTACCGTAATATTATTCTCCATACTGTCTCGCCTCCCCTGTTTATCTTTATGTCATGCTCTGATCATCCATGCCCCGTTTGTCACGCATTCCTATGTGGGCAGCCTGTCGCGTTTTCGTCTCAAAGCACCGCAAACGGATGCCTGATCTCCGCCTGACGCACCGTGAGTTCCGAAAATTCTCCCCGCAGATAATCCCCCATCTGCCCGATGAAAATGTGCTCGATCCCGTAGTGCCCGGCATCCATCATCAGCAATCCCTGGTCTACCGCATCCAGCCCGTCGTGATGTCCGATGTCGCCGGTCACCAGCAGGTCCACGCCGGCCGCAAGCGCCGGGGCCGCCATGCCTTTCCCGGAGCCCGGGCAGACCGCGACCTTCCGAACGGATTTTTTCGCGTCGCCGAACAAGCGCACAGCCGGAAGCTCAAACGCCTTCTTCACGTAATCGCAGCACGTCTCCGCCGTCATCGCCTCCGGCAGCAGACCCACGAAGCCGACGCCGTACTCTGTTCCGTCCTCATAGAAACCGATGGGCTCCAGCACCTGCGTTTCTTTCAGGCCAAGCGCCGAAATCGCGAGCGCGCTCATTTCCGTCACATCGTAATTCGTGTGCATCGCATAGTGCGCGATCTTATGCTCTGCCAAAAGCAGCAGCTTGCATCCTGGGAATTCCTCGCTGTTCACCTTTTTGATCCCGGACATCAGAAGCGGATGATGTGTCACCAACAAGTCTGCGCCCCACGCAATACACTCCCGGATCACGGCGTCCGTCGCCTCCAGCGCCACGTAGACCTTCCGCACGGGCCAGTCCATGCCGCCAACCTGAAGCCCAGGGTTGTCCCACGCAAGCGCCAGCCTGGGCGGGTACTTTTCTGCAAGGTTATGTACGATTTCTCTTACTGTCATGATGTCCTCCTCACACAATATTTTAATGCCTCCTCTAGCAACTGCAGCTCCCCGCGCACCTCCTCCGCGCGCGCGACAGCCGCCTCCCCGGTCTGCCCGTCCAGGGACGCAAGGATGCGGAGGTTCAGCTTCTTCTCGTGAAACAGGAATTCCTGCAGTACCGGATGGCGTTCCCGCAAAAGAAGCGGGCCATAGCGCAGCTCCATTTCATTCATTCCTTCGAAAACTGTGTCTGCAACCACTCTGTCAATCTCACCGCTTCCAGCCTTATCGCCGTCAATTTTATCGCGATCGATCCTGTCATTACTGGTCTTATAGCTGCCGTTGCCACAGCGCTCTGCGCGCATCATCGGATAATATTTCCCTTCCTCGCAGACCATATCCTCCTGAGCGATCTGCCAGCCATTTCGCTCCAGCCAGCCGCGCACCAGCCAGATCTCTGACTGCGGCTGCAGGATCAGTTCCCGGCATCTGCGCAGCCTGGCAGGATGCTTCGCCCCAGAAACCACGGCGCGATCCGGGCTGTCCAGATGTGCAGCCGTATTACCACAAACTCTGTTCGAATGTGCATTATCGCCAGATTTGCCCGAATGTGCGGCCATATTGTCGCTAAATCCGCCCTGCTGTTCCGACACCCCGTCCAGGCGATCACACCCCTCATCCAGAATCCGCGTCATGAGCGCCCCGCCCATGCCGGCGATCACAACGCTGTCCGCCTCACCCGGCCGCAGCCTGGCAAGCCCGTCCGACAGCCGCGTCTCGATCGATGCACTCAGGCCGTACTGCCCGATGTGCTCCTGCGCCCGGGCGAGCGGTCCCGGATTTACGTCCATCGCGATCGCGTGCGCTGCGGCGCCCGTCTGAATCAGGTAAATTGGTATATACGCGTGGTCCGTCCCTATATCTGCAATCGTACCGTCTCCTGTGACTAAGGCGGCCACCGCCTTCAGACGTCTCGAAATCTGCATATATATTTCCCTTTCTAAGTCAACGCTGCGCTATCTTAATGTCCGGCAATTTTAAAACTTCACTTCAGCCATGAACCTCTTGAACATTTTTCGATCTGCCATTCCTGTCTGGTTTTGCTATTTGGTTTTGCTATTTGCTTTTTCTATGTACCTGTACACTGCCCAGCACCTGCCCCGGCCGCCATGCCGCACGCGGCCCGGACAGGCTTTTAATCAAGATAATCCCGCAGCTTACGGCTCCTGCTCGGATGACGCAGCTTGCGCAGCGCCTTCGCCTCGATCTGCCGGATCCGCTCGCGCGTCACGTTGAACTCACGCCCGACCTCCTCGAGCGTCCGCGCGCGGCCGTCGTCCAACCCAAAGCGCAGGCAGAGCACCCGCTGCTCCCGCTCTGTCAGGGTCGAGAGTACTTCCACAAGCTGCTCCCGCAGGATCGTGTAGGTGGCGGCCTCCACCGGCACCTGGACGTGCTCATCCCGGATGAAATCGCTCAGATGGCTGTCGTCCTCCTCTCCGACCGGCGTCTCCAGCGAGACCGGCTCCTGGGACATTTTCAGAATTTCCTGCACTCTCTGCGCGGGCAGATCCAGCTTCGCCGCGATCTCCTCCGCCCCGGGCTCCCGCCCGAGCTCCTGCGTAAGCGTGCGCGACGTCCGGATCACCCGGTTCATCGTCTCGACCATATGCACCGGGATGCGGATCGTCCGAGCCTGGTCCGCAATCGCCCGGGTGATCGCCTGGCGGATCCACCAGGTCGCGTAGGTGCTGAATTTATAGCCCTTGCGGTAATCGAATTTCTCGACTGCCTTGATCAGTCCGAGATTGCCCTCCTGGATCAGATCCAGCAGCTGCATCCCGCGCCCGGCGTACCGCTTGGCGATGCTGACCACGAGCCGCAGATTCGCCTCCGCCAGCCGTTCCCGCGCCGCCTCGTCCCCGTCGTTCATGCGCTTCGCCAGCTGCAGCTCCTCGCTCGGTGAAAGCAGAGGAATCTTGCCAATCTCCTTCAGATACATACGGACCGGGTCGTCCGTACCGACGCCCTCCGTGAAATCCGTCTTCTCTTCCGGCCCATCCTCCTGCTCAAAGAACTCATCCTCCGCTCCCAGAAGCGCCTCCGGCCCGTCCGCGATCTGCAGCATATCCACTCCTTTGGATTCAAGATAATCCAAAGCCCTCTCGTACTCCTCCGCGCTCACCGGCTGGCCGTCAAAGAATTCCTGGACTTCCCTGTATTCCAGCACATTTTTCTTCTTTTCTGCCAGCTTCAGCAGTTCCTCCAGTCTCGTTTGAAAGTCTGATGTCAGCGCGTTCATGCGGCGTCCGGTCCTCCTTCGGATCACTGCAACGATCTCTTTTCCCGTTACCGCGATGCCCGGGACAGCACAGGCTGCAATATTGCAAAAGCACGCAAATATTTACCAGAGCATATTCACATACTTTTGTATCAGCGCTGCTCCGACCGCTCCGCTTCGGGCGAGATCATTCCAGGTAATTTTCAGATAAATCCTATTCTATTCTGTCCTTGTTACAGAGAAATATGCAGTCTGCGGATTTCCTGCAGCCTTCTTTTTGCGTCGACAAGCTCCTGCAGGCCTTTCATATCCGTGGGGTCGAGCTCCCGGCTTTTCTGGCCGATGGCCTGTTCGACCACTTTATAAATAGTCTCCTGTACCGCCTTCTCCAGCTCTCTCGGCTTCTCTATCTTCACCTGCGCGTTGAACAGCTGAGCCACTGTGCGCTGCTGTTCCGCATCGGAAAAATGGTTGATGATCTGCGCAGGATTCACCTCATTCTTTTCCCTCTGCTCATAAAGCAATAATGCCACCTCGCGGTACAGCTCGTCCGAAAAATCCTCCGGGTGGATGTAGCGCGAAACCGTGCCGTACAGGTTCGGATATTCCACCAGCCAGGTAAGGATCAGCTGCTGCGATCTGCGGATCCCGTCCGCTTTCTCCGACCGCTTCTTCTCCTGCTGCACAGACTGTACCGCCTGTTTTCTCTGAGGAACCCCCTGCATCAGCACGCTCATGACCATTTTCCGCAGACCCTCAAATGAAATCTGGAAACGTCCCGCGACTGCCTCGATGTAATTCTCCCGCTCGATCTCCTGCTCAAACTCCGCGATCCGCGCCGCAGCTGCCTGGAAGAAGCGGGTCTTGCCGTCCGGATTCTTCATGTCATAGGACTTCTGGAGCACGGAGAGCTCGAACAAGAAGCTGTTCTCCGCCTGATCGATCCGCTGCTGGAAGGCCTCCGTGCCAAGCGCCTTGATGAACTCGTCCGGATCCTTGTACGGTTCCATGTGCAGCACACGCGTGGAGATCCCGGCCTCCCGCAGCATCGGGATCGCGCGCAGCGCCGCCCGGATACCCGCCTCATCGCTGTCGTACGTCAGGATCACCTCGTCGGTGTAGCGTTTCAGCAGCGTCGCGTGCTGCGTCGTGAGCGCCGTCCCCAGCGAAGCTACGGCGTTCGTGAAGCCTGCCTGATGCATGGAGATCACATCCATGTAACCCTCGCAGACCAGCATATAACGCTTCTTCGCGGTGCGCGCATAGTTCAGCCCATAGAGATTGCGGCTCTTGTCGAAGATCACGGTCTCCGGCGAGTTCAGATACTTGGGCTTCGCGTCGCCCATCACGCGCCCTCCAAAGCCGATCACCCGGTTGTTGACGTCCATGATCGGGAACATGACGCGGTTCCAGAATTTGTCATACATCCCCTGCCGCTCATTCACCTGCATCAGCCCGGATTCCTTGAGGAGCTGGTCGGAGATGCCTTTGCCCCTCAGGTATCGGTACAGTGCGTCGCTGTACTGCCCCGCATAGCCGAGCCCAAAGCGTTTCATTGTCTCGTCGCTCAGGCCGCGGTTTTTCAAATACGCAAGCGCCCGCTCGCCCTGAGGGGAGCGCAACATATAGTAAAAATAGTTCGCAGCCATCTTGTTGATCTCGCGCACCCGCTCCTTCAGATCCCTCTGACGCCTTGCTTCTTCCGAGTACTCCTCCTCCGGCAGCGTCATCCCCGCGCGCTCCGCCAGAAATTTCATAGCCTCCGGGAACGTGAAATTTTCATATTCCATGACAAAGGTCAGCACGTTCCCGCCCGCCCCGCAGCCGAAGCAATAATACATCTGCTTGCCCGGGCTGACCGAAAACGAAGGCGACTTCTCGCTGTGAAACGGGCAGAGCCCGAAGTAGGAGCTTCCCTGCCGCTTGAGCTTTACATAGCTGGAAATCACGTCCACAATATCATTTCTCGACCGTACCTCTTCTATCACATCATCTGAGTAGTACATAAACCCACCTCTATCGCCGCACCTTCCGGCCTGATACAAAACTCTGCACAAAGAGCCTGTCCCTATGTCCCAACATCTCTGCACCGCGGCTTTCCTGCCGTACGCCGTCCTCGCCTGCCCTGCAGCCGCAGCTTATCCGGGACGATGCGCATCCGGAAGCGTCTCTGCCGAAGGGAACGCCCACGCCTTCGGCACAAACAATTCCTTATAGACATGGATCGCGTAGGAATCGGTCATTCCTGCAATATAATCGCAGACCACCCGCTCCTTCGCCTCTCCCTTTTCCTGCATCAGATACCGGTACTCCTCCGGAAGCTTGTCCGGATTTGCCGTATAATAATGATAAAGCTCCTGCAGCATCCGCACTGCCTTGGCCTCCTCGCTCTTGGCCCTGCTGTTGCGGTACACGTGCTGGAACATAAACGCGCGCAGATACTTCATCGCAGATTCCATCCGCTCCGACATGAGGATCTTTCTCTGCCCCTCGCTGTTGTGCACAACGTCATGGATCAGCGTATTCAGGCGCTCGCGCGTCGTATCTCCCATAATCCGGCGGCTCTCCTCCGGAATGTCAGACTCGCTCAGGATTCCCGCGCGCTCCGCGTCGTCGATATCGTGGTTGATGTAGGCGATCTTGTCGCAGTAGCGCACGATCTGCCCCTCCAGCGTCGTCGGCATCCCCGCGGTGCGATGGTTGCGGATCCCGTCGCGCACCTCCCAGGTCAGATTCAGACCCTCTCCCTTCTTCTCCAGAAGCTCCACAACCCGGACACTCTGCTCATAATGCGCGAAGCCAAACGGACATACCTCGTTCAACGCCCGCTCCCCCGCATGCCCGAACGGCGTATGCCCCAGATCGTGTCCGAGCGCGATCGCGTCCGCCAGATCCTCGTTCAGCCGCAGCGCCTTCGCGATCGTCCGCGAGAGCTGCGACACCTCCAGCGTGTGCGTCAGCCTGGTCCGATAATGGTCTCCCTCCGGGATCAGGAACACCTGCGTCTTCTGCTTCAACCTCCGAAACGACTTGCTGTGCAGAATGCGGTCTCTGTCGCGCTGATACTCCGTCCGGATGTCGCACGGCTCCTCAGCCCTGTCCCGCCCCCGCGTCTCCCTGCTGTGCGCGGCATACGAACTGAAGATCTGATATTCCAGCTTCTCCGTCTGTTCGCGAATCGTCATGTCCCCCTTGCCGGGCATAGCCTGTCCCGGTTTCCTCCTCTTTTATCATTATATTCCATGTGCCTGATAATTTTCCATATTTTTTCAATATTTTTTGATTTTATCATAATATTATCAATTAATCCCAAAATCCGCACCGTTTTACCGCATCCGCACCACAGAAAATCAGGCTTGAAATTTATTTTTTATTATATGATTTACAACGCGTTTCATCAAGATAAAAAAACGCAATTCACATATAATTTATATATAATCGTTGCCCACGACAGCGCCTGTCAAAACCGCATGATACGTTTCCACCGAATACGTTTCCCCATCCGATTCAATCATCACCGCCCCGCTCTGCGGCGTCTGCAGGATCCGGCTTCCGGAGTTTCGCAGACGCTGCACCGTCTCCGGCGCAGGATGGCCGTAGGGATTGTTTTCCCCGCAGGAGATTACGGCGGTCTGAGGGGATACCCGCAGCAGGAATTCTTCCGAGGATGCATTTTTCGACCCGTGATGACCGACCTTCAGAACATCCGCCGACAGCTCCTCCCCTGAGGCCGCCAGGCGCTGCTCCGCCGCCCCTTCCAGATCTCCGGTGAACAGCATACGGAACTCCCCGTAACGCAGCAACAGAACCATCGAGTCCTCGTTCCGGTCGCCCGTCAGGGCATCTGCATCCGGAGCAAGACAGGTGATACTCCAGTCTATGTCCGTAGCCTCCCGCGCCGGGCTGCTGCCGATCCAGTCTCCTGCCTCCATCCGCAGCACCTGGATTCCCTTATCCAGCGCCAGCGTGCGCAGCTCCGCAAAGTCTTCCGGATCCGCGGTCGGCGGGAGCACCAGATTCTTCAGGGTGACGCCATGTACATTTTCCCCGGCGAAGCCCGGCTCATACTCCTGCAGGTACTCCTCAATCCCACTTACGTGATCCTCGTCCGCGTGCGACAGAAAGATATAGTCCAGCGTACGCACGCCATAATATTTTACGGCCTGTCCGATCCGGTACCGCCACAGCTTTGACTCTGAGCTGCTGCCCCCGTCCACCAGGCAGGAAACGCCGCCCGGCAGACGCAGCAGGGTGGCGTCGCCCTGCCCCACGTCAAGGCAGGTGATCTCAAGCTTCCCCGGATCCGGCGCAGACATCAAGCCAATACAAATCGCACTGCAGCATATCCACAGTATACATAGAGCCGCCATTCGAGGAACCCGTCCGTTATTCCTGCTCTTCCCGTGTTCCCGACGCTTCATTCGCCGTATCATCCCTGCGCGACGCGATTTTATGTTCCGAGCTTTCTCACGCTTAGTCCCGCGATCCGCCAAGCGATATGAGGCAATCCCGGCCGCCAGCAGAATCCCATAGTACAACACGATCCGCCAGACGGCCGGGCGGCCCGCGACCCATACGGACGCCGGCAGCCCCTCCTTGAGCCGGCAGAGGAGTTCAAACAGCTCCAAAAGGTAGTAAGAGGGCGCTGCGCAGAAAATTCCCGCGGGCACGAAAAGCAGTCCGATCACCGCGGCCGCCAGCCCGCAGGCCATGAGCGCCGTCATCAGCGGAACGACTGCCAGGTTGATCAGAATGCTCCACGGCACCGCCTGGTAGAAAAAGTACAGGGTGACCGGCAGCGTCCCGAGCCAGATCGCGAATCCAGGAAGAAGCAGAGCGGTCAGCCCCCTGGCCAGAGTCCCGGCTGTCCCTGCTCTTTTGGACCGCCGGACGCGCGCCTTCCCCACGCCTCGCGCTCCCGCACGCTTCACCGATTTTTCCGCCGCCTCGCGGAAGCTCTTCTGCAGGCAGGGAACCAGCAGTGCGATCGTCAGCACCGCAGCGAATGAGAGCAGGAACGAAGACTGCGACAGGTTTCGCGCATCGGCCAGCAGCAGCAACATGGCCGCGGCCGCAGCCGCCGTGATCATGTCATATTTCCTGCCCCAATACTGCGCTCCAAGCCAGAATGCAAACATGATCAGCGCCCGCACGGCGGAGACCCCGGCCCCCGCCATCAGCACATAGAGCACGACGACCGTGCCAGAGACCGCACAGCACAGCCCAAACGGTGCGCCCAGCTTTCGAAGCAGCTGATAGAGGCACATCCCAATCAGCGAGATGTGCAGGCCTGAAATCGCCAGAATGTGCGCGATGCCGCCTTCCTGGTAGAATTCCTTCCACTCCTGTGTGAGCATATTCCGCTCGCCGAGGCAGATCGCCTCCATCGTGCGCGCCTGCCTCTCCTCCAGAATCTCCTCAAACGACCTGCCCAGCCTGCGGCGCACGAGGCACAGCGCCCTCGCAAGGCTCATCCGTCCCGTGCGCAGCCTGCTGATCTCCGGATTGGAAAGCATACAGACCGTATTCTGCGAAAAATAGTACTCCTGCGCGTCAAACTGCCCGGGGTTCGTATCCGGCTCCCAGAAAACCACTTTTCCAGACGCCGCGATCTCATCTCCCGGCAGAAAATCCGCATATTCTGTTGTAATTGTCACGTTCAAATCGGGAAGCAAAGATTGTTCCGAATTGTCTTTTCTCTGAATGGTAAGATGATTTACTGACAGGCGTACGCCTGAAGATACTGCGCTGCACTTCGCCACCTTCCCGGCAAGGGTAACCTTGCCGCCGCTTTCTGCCTCTTCCGCAAGCAACGCGGCGGCCTCCCGCAGCGGGTCCTCCCTGTCCGGGGGCTTCGCCACGTACCACACGACCGAGAGCGCTGCGAGTATCGCGCAAAACACCGCAAACGGTCTCTTCACCTATTCTCCTTCATTCCTTCCTCGCGGACGCAAAGCACCGGCGCCAGCCGCGCCTCACTGCTCTGTCTCCTCCTGCATTACCTTTGTCTCAATGTAACTGCGATCCATCTCGAAGACTTGTCCAAGATCCACCTCATCCCGGAATTTCCCGCTCTCGTTTTCCTCGATCTCAAAGCGCACGCCCGTAATGTCGTCGCAGGTCGCGCAGATCGAGTTGACGATCGCATACAGCGCAGCCTCCGGATCCGGCGTGTGCTCCGCCGGCTGCTGATTCGCCGCAGCGTTGAACAGAATCGTGCAGATCCCCTTCTGGATATACAGGTTCTGGATCCGCACATCCCCGGAAAACAGCGGATAAAGATCCTTTTCCTCCGGCCCCTTGATCAGCTGCTCCACCACAACGCGCTCAAGCACCATGTTGCTGGAATAATGCAGGTTACGCATTTCACGCCCGAGCAGATTCCCCTCCTCGCTGGGGAAGTACAGCTCCAAGGTCGCATACTGATAGGAATTGATGCCTCCCTCCTTCGTGTCGATGAACGAGTTGGCGTCCATCGCCGGCACCGGCTCTCCCTCAAGGTCCTTAAGCTGTTCCTTCTCGACCGTGATCATCACCTTCGCCACGCCCGGCACCTGCGAAAAGGTCTTGACGACCGCCGCGCGCAAAAGCACCTCCTGCGTGTTGCTCATGTTGTAATATTCCTTCGAGAAATCAATGCGCAGCGCGTCGATGCCTCTCTCATATCCGTTAAAGACAACATCCGCGGGCACCACGCTCAGGTAACCGGCCGGAGGCGTCACAAGCTGCTCCCAGAGCTCATCCATCATTTCCTCAAAGGTCTGGGCATCCGGATCATAGCTCTGTTCGAGCAGCCTCGTCCCAGCTGAATTGATGTAATAAACGGTATAACGATTGTTCTCGTCCCGCTTCCCGCCCCCGCAGCCGCAAAGCAGGATGGCCGCCACAAGCGCAAGCCAGAAAATTGTTTTCTTTCTATTCACAAGCGTCCTCCTGTCCGATTCCTTTCGGTTCGCTCCTCACCCGGCGACGTTCGCCTTCCATAACTGCCTTAGCTACCTTAGCTGCCGTACCGTTCCGCCGGCATTTTCATGCAGCCGCCGCCCTTCCTGTCGCAACCCGCGCCCGGATTTGCAGCGTCCTTCCGCTTTCCCGGCGCGCAGCCACAGCCCTTTCTGTCGCAACCCGCGCCCGGATTTGCAACATCCTTCCACTTTCCCGGCGCGCAGCCGCCATCCTTCCTGCACCGGAGCCTTGCACCGGCAGCGCAATCAGGCAACGTATTTCAGCGGAATGCGCACGGTGAACGTCGTACCCTCGCCTTCCACGCTGTAAACCTTAATCGCCCCGTGATGCATCAGCACCGCGCTTCTCGTGATGGCAAGCCCGAGCCCCGTGCCGCCGATCTCGCGCGAGTGTGATTTGTCCACACGGTAGAAACGCTCAAAGATATTCTCCTGATCCTCCTGCGGAATCCCAATGCCGGAGTCCTCCACCTTCACATAGAAATATTTACTGTCTACATTGAGCGAAATATGGACCCAGCCGTCCTCCTTGTTGTATTTGATCCCGTTCTCGATCAGATTCGAAAACGCGAGGCTCAGCTTCGTCTCATCCACCTCCGCCATGACCGGCTTGAAGCTCTCCAGCACAAGCTCTATGCCCCTTGCCGCAGCAATCGGGCGCAGGCGCTTCAGCAGCATCTCGATCAGATGGTTGATATTCGTCTCCTGGATGTTGACGTCGGACGAGCGCTTATCCATCTTCACCAGAGAGAGCAGATCCGAGATAATCTTGTTCTCGCGGTCGATCTCCTCCGCGATATCGGTCATAAACTCACGGTACAGCTCGTTCGGCACCTCCTCCTGCGCAAGCAGGGAATCTGCGAGCACCTTCATCGACGTGATCGGCGTCTTCAGCTCATGCGAGACGTTTGATACAAACTCCTGCCTGGAATCCTCCTGCACCTTCAGACGGTGCAGCATCTGGTTGTACGCCTCGGACAGAAGCTTTGTCTCCGTATAATCCGGAATGGAGATCTCCTGCTCCGACACATCGCCCTGCACGCCCTCCAAGGACTGTGTGATCTTTCCGAACGGCTTCGTCAGCACACGCGCCACATAGTAAGCGGCGATAATGATGAGAAGCGTGAGCACGATCTGGAGAATCAGAACCGTATTGCCCAGAGCTTCCTTTCCGTCCTTGACATCCTGCGTCGTCACACTGACGATCATGATCCCCTCGATCGCCCCTGTCTCCGTATTCTTCACCGGAAGCGTCAGCTCAAGGAACTCATCATCCGGATTGTAATTCGTAGAATCCGTGCCGAGAAAGCACTGCAGCACCTCTTCTGAAATGATCACCTTATCCTCGTCGATCTCATACGTGTCCCGGACAATGCGGAAATTGCTGTTGACAATGATCACACGGCCGTTGTAGATCGTCGCGAGCTGCGTGAGCTGACGCTCCACCTGCTTGCTCTTCACATTGCGAATATAGCCGGAGCTTCCGACTTGGTCGACGATCTGCTGGCACTGATTCTGGATCAGCGTGCTCTTCTGCTGTGCCGCCTGATCCTCATAATTGTCCAGGATCAGATTCTTCATCAGAAAAATCGGCACCAGACCTACCAGAAGCACGATCACGAAAATGCGGGCCCGCAGGCTCTTGAGATATTTGAGTATCTTATCTTTCATACGAAAATAACCACCTGTTTTGACTCATGGATTCCGTTCCATGTCAGTATATACATATAATAAGTGTATTGTCAAGTAGGAACTGCATTCAAATATATTCCAATGTTTTGTTTCACATTCTTACGATCTAAGCAGCAAATGTTTCGGCCTGAGCTGAACAATAACGCTCCGCTTTCACTTCCGGATACCCGCCCGCTTTGTGCTTGACATACCCCCCCCAGACCGTCCCAAAACTTGTTTTTTGCAACAAAAAATGCCAGATATATTTCATACGAAATAGATATC
>CANQWV010000051.1 GCA_947627645.1 uncultured Lachnospiraceae bacterium
TCCACGGATACGCTGAAGCCCATCACGGTCGGCATCAACGTCTTCTACGGCTTCAACATGATCCAGTGGCAGTATCTGTTCGCGACCTCGCTGTTCGCGACTGTGCCGGTCATTATCCTCTTCCTGTGCATTGAGAAGCATCTGGCGGCAGGACTGACCGCAGGCGGGGTGAAAGGGTAAAAAGCTTCTGCGCTTTGCCTAAGGCATTGCCAGGCGCCTGCACGGGCTGTGCAGAATAAAGCACGAATTTCTTTCTTTAAAAAACGTACTTCCCGGCTCTCGCTCACGGAAGTACGTTTTTTGTTGATTCTATGGTGCGTTTTCCTGCCCCGTTTACAGAATGCTTACTTCTTCTCCTCTTCCTTTACAATCGTCTCGCGGGCCGTGCGGGAGGCAATCTCTTCCTTGATGTCCGCGAGGAAGGCTTCGACACTCTTCTGACCCTCGTCGCCCGCGAAGCGGCTGCGGACAGACACCAGGCCTTCCTCCTCTTCCTTCGCGCCGACCACAAGCATATACGGCACCTTCGCAAGCTGCGCCTCACGGATCTTGTAGCCGATCTTCTCCGCCTTCGTGTCGATGCTGGTGCGGATGCCCGCGTCAAAGAGCTGAGCGTTCACCTTCTCCGCGTAATCCATATATTTGTCTGAGATCGGAAGCACGCGCACCTGCTCCGGCGCAAGCCAGGTCGGGAACGCGCCCGCGAAATGCTCAATCAGGATGCCGATGAAACGCTCGATGGAGCCAAACGCCACGCGGTGGATCATGATCGGGCGATGCTTCTCGCCGTCCGCTCCGGTGTACTCGCAGTTGAAGCGCAGCGGAAGCTGGAAGTCGAGCTGGATCGTACCGCACTGCCAGGTTCTGCCGATCGAATCCTCGAGGTGGAAATCAATCTTCGGTCCGTAGAACGCGCCATCGCCCTCATTGACCACATAGTCGAGACCCAGATCGTCGAGCGCGCTGCGCAGACCTTCCGTCGCCATCTCCCAGTCCTCATCACTGCCCATCGAATTCTCCGGGCGGGTCGACAGCTCTACGTGATATTTGAAGCCAAAAAGCTGGTAGACCTCGTCAATCAGCTTCGCGACGCCCTTGATCTCATCGCGGATCTGCTCCGGCGTCATGAAGATATGCGCATCGTCCTGTGTGAAGCAGCGCACGCGCATCAGGCCGTGGAGCTGACCGGATTTCTCGTGGCGGTGCACCAGGCCGAGTTCGCCCATGCGCAGCGGCAGGTCGCGGTAGGAGCGCGGCTCCGACTGGTAGACCAGAATGCCGCCCGGACAGTTCATCGGCTTGATCGCAAAATCGGTCTCGTCGATGACGGTCGTGTACATATTTTCCTTGTAGTGATCCCAGTGTCCGGAGGTCTCCCAGAGCTGGCGGTTCAGCATGATCGGCGTGGAGATCTCCACGTAGCCTGCCTTTCTGTGGATCTCTCTCCAGTAATCGAGCAGCGTATTCTTAAGCACCATGCCCTTCGGCAGGAAGAACGGGAACCCCGGTCCCTCGTCCCGCATCATGAACAGCCCGAGCTGTTTGCCGAGCTTTCTGTGGTCGCGCTTCTTCGCCTCCTCGAGCAGGCGCAGGTACTCGTCCAGATCGGCTTTCTTAGTATAAGAAGTGCCGTAAATTCTGGTGAGCATCTTGTTCTTCTCGCTGCCTCTCCAGTATGCGCCCGCGAGGCTGGTCAGCTTGAACGCCTTGACCGGCTTTGTGGACATCAGATGCGGGCCTGCGCACAGATCCACGAACTCGCCCTGCTGATAAAAGCTGATCTCCGCGTCCTCGGGCAGATCCTCGATCAGCTCCACCTTGTACGGCTCGTTTTTCTCTTTAAAATACGCGATCGCCTCGTCGCGCGGCTTCGTGAAGCGCGTGATCGGCAGCGCCTCCTTGACAATCTTCTTCATCTCCGTCTCGATCTTCTCGAGGTCTTCGTTCGTGATCGGCGTGTCGCTGTCGATATCATAATAGAATCCGTCCGCGATCGACGGGCCGATCGCCAGCTTCACGTCCGGGTACAGGCGCTTGATCGCCTGCGCCATAATGTGCGAGGTCGTGTGGCGGAACGCGCCCGCGCCTTCCGGGCTGTCGAAGGTCAAAATGTTCAGCTCACAGTCCTCACTCAGAACCGTGCGCAGATCCTGCACCTCGCCGTTCACTTCGCCGGCCGTCGCCACGCGCGCCAGACCTTCGCTGATATCCGCCGCGATATCGATCACAGACATCGGCTGCGCGTACTCTCTCTTTGAACCATCCTTCAGTGTGATAATCATATTGTTCGTCCTCCTGTCATTTATGTTTCTGTTTTCACTCGTTCCCATCGATGTGATCCGGGCTTCCTGCCGCTCTCACTGCCGCAGCCCCGGTCTTTTTTGTAACCCTCACTGTTTTTCAATCTCAATTTCTATCGTGTCCCCGGTGTTGTCTTCCTCATCTTCATCTTCGTCCTCTTCATCTTCGTCATCATCGTCGTCCTCATCGAACGTATCGACAAAAATCTTCGCCGCGTTTCCCGCCGCCACCTTCCGGAACGGCGACGTCAGCCATCCCAGCAGCACGCCGGACAGCAGCACATCCACCAGAAGAAGACCTTTTTCTGCAGGCGTCCAGCTTCTCAGAAAAGCATTTTTCAATTGATCCTTCATCGTTCTCTCCTTTCCGATAAAAAAACCCCGACAGCCAAACGGCTGCCAGGGACGATACATTCCTGCGATCGCGGTTCCACCCTGGTTATCCTGTCAGGCACTGTCCCTACAACGCTGTAATGGAAACGCCATACGAAACAGTTCTCACAGAATCCCTCTGCACAACGATAACGGAGTCACCGGACCGGATTGGGGCCACTCAGAGTTCGTTTTCAAATGGTTCCGCATAAGGGCTTTCCAGCAGCCGCCCTCTCTCTGGATGCTTCCGCACTCTACTCTTCTCTTCCACGTATTTGCTTGATTTCAATTGCTTTTAACAGTATAACATCTTCGGCATTTTTGTCAACACCCGAAATAGGCTTCTGTTCAGATCAGAATTCATCCAGCAGCAGAAACCAAACTTTATAACTCCGTGGCAAAAGTTTTCATATCTGTTATACCGAAAAATCAACCAAAAAACAAGAACAGTTTTCACTATAGCGAAAAGTCAACCAAAAAATATGGATAGTTTTCGTTATATCGAAAACTATCCTCTCTGTAATCATCTTCAAACGGATTTTTCAATTTTGTCCCGACACGCATTTTCCGTCATCCGAACGCGACGTCCAGCACCATCATCACCATGAAACCGAGCGCGAAACCGATCGTCCCCAGCTTGCCGGACTGGCTCTGCGCGGTCTCCGGAATCAGCTCCTCCACGACCACATACAGCATCGCCCCGGCCGCGAACGCCAGAAAGCAGGGCAAAAGCGGCAGGATATAATGCGACAGCAGAAGCATGACCGCCCCGGCAACAGGCTCCACCACGCCGGAGGCAACTCCCATAGCGAACGCGCTCCGGCGGCTCATGCGTCCTTCACCCGCCAGCGGCAGGCTGATGATCGCGCCCTCCGGAAAATTCTGGATCGCAATGCCGAGCGACAGCGCAAACGCCCCGGCCAGCGTAATCCCCGCGCGTGCCGCAAGCAGCCCCGAGAAAACGGCTCCGACCGCCATGCCCTCCGGGATGTTATGGAGCGTCACTGCTAACATCAGCATATTCAGCTGCCTCCGGCCGATTCCAGACTTCTCATCTGTGATACACCCGGCAGCGTCACGTACAAGGTCTTCGCCCTTTCCTTTCCCATCGCACTCTGCTTCCATATCCTTATCATACCCGGAACACAGTTGCGGGAAATACCGATCCAGCGCCAGCAAAAGCAGAAAGCTGAGCGCCAGACCGCCGATCGCCGGCAAAAACGCCAGCCTCCCCATGCTCTCGGACAGCTCAATCGCCGGGATCAGCAGCGACCACACCGAGGACGCGACCATCACGCCCGCAGCAAAGCCAAGCAACGCTTTTTGCAGGTTCCGGTTCAATTCTTTCCGCACAAAGAAAACACAGGCCGCGCCAAGCGACGTGCCAAGAAGCGGGAGCAGCAGCCCCGCGAGTATCTCTCCCATCTCACCCTGTCATCCTCGCAAAACTCTTCTGTACTATCATATTGCGATGAAAGGGAATGTGTGCGGTCACACGGATGCTTCCCAGAGGTTTCATAGAAATTAATACCACATATCAAGTGAATGCGTGCGGACGCGCGGATCCCTCCTGAATACATTCTTCCGGAGCCCTGCTCCGTTTGCCTGAGCGTGTCTTTTTGCGGATAATAATGCACAATCACGGAAGAACGATTTACACCGGGACGAAGGTCGTGGTATATTTTTTTAAAGAAAAATATCCGGCAGCTATCGTCTTTCCGTTTCATCAAAAAGGAGGAGCTTATGAGATTCTACAAAGCAAAGGATTACAATGACATGAGCCGCAAGGCCGCGAACATCATCTCCGCGCAGATCATCATGAAACCGCAATGTGTGCTCGGACTCGCTACGGGCTCCACTCCGATCGGCGCATACCGGCAGCTCGTCGAGTGGTACAACAAGGGCGATCTGGATTTCTCAGAGGTGACGACGGTCAACCTGGACGAGTACAAGGGGCTCTCCCGGGACAATGACCAGAGCTACTACTATTTCATGAATGAGAAGCTGTTCAGCAAGGTCAACATCGACAAGAGCCGGACATTCCTGCCCGACGGCATGGAGGAAGACAGCGAGACAGCCTGCCGCAAATACAACGAGATCATCCACTCCGTCGGCGGCGTCGACCTGCAGCTTCTCGGCCTTGGGCACAACGGCCACATCGGCTTCAACGAACCCGGCATCGCGTTCGAGACGGAAACGCACTGCGTCACGCTCTCCGAGCGCACGATCAAGGCAAATATGCGTTTTTTCATCTCCGAGGATCATGTGCCCCGCCAGGCCTATACGATGGGAATCAAGACTATCATGTCCGCACACAAGATCCTGGTGGTCGTCTCGGGCGAGGACAAGGCAGACATCGTGCGCCAGGCGTTTTTCGGCCCGGTGACGCCGCAGATCCCCGCCTCCATCCTCCAGCTCCACAACGATGTCACGGTCGTCGCGGACGAGGCGGCGCTGTCGAAATGCACGGATCTTGTGCTGTGAGACCTCCTCTGACGCCTGAGCGCTCTCCCCAAAACCTCGGCCGGAACTGAAAGCAGGATCACCAGCGCCTGTCGCTGATCCTGCTCTCAGATTCTCACCCGAGCGCCGCGTCCAGGAGATTGCATTACTCAGAAACCAGCTGTCTTATATTCTGCATTAGAATTTATGATAATATTTTTTGACTCTCTATGATACACTCATGCTTTTTCTCTTTCTTATTGTAATTAATCCCAACAGTCAAAAATGCGCCCTCATATTCTTTGAGTATCCCAGCATATTTTTTCTCTTCAATCTGGCTGAGTGCACCACGCGCAGTTTTATCCCATTTCAGTTCTACAATCACAGGCGGCTTTGACGAATGCTTTCTCGGAAGAAAAACAATATCCGCAAATCCCTTCCCCGTCGGCAACTCACGTATCATCATGTATTCTCTCTGCGCGGCGTAATACGCAATCGTCACTACACAGCTCAAAGAATTCTCATCATTGTAAGAAAGTATCGATGTGCTTGCCGAGTGAACCTCATCAATTCCTTTCGCCACAAATTCCGCATCTCCCCGAAGCGTAGCATCCAATAGCTTCTCCGAATCCAGCAGCGCCCTGGAAACGCCTTTCCACTTACTATATTCCACCGCATTTTTAAACTCATCCGCAATCTCCAGATTTGGGATATAAACTTCTTTTTCAGCAGAATCATAGGCCAGATAACCCAGATGAACCAGTAAAGTCAATACATCGTCCCGACTCTTCATGCTAGATATGTCATTTTGGAATGTCCTGGTATTGATCCGGCAGCGCTCCTTTCCAAGCATAGCGACCACCGCGTCCTGCAGGCCATCCTCATTCAGCCCGATATAATACTTCAAGGATTCGTAGGTTTCGGTCTCCGTCCAGTAATCGCCAAATTCTTCATTCATGACTGCCTGCATAACAGAATTCGGACTGTACACAGAACCCACTCTGGCAAGCGAATAGCCGTCGTACCACATTTTCGCCTCTTCGAAATCCAGACCAGATTCCTCACACAGGCTTTCTACTTCTTTTTCCGTGAATCCCATATATTCCGCCAGTTTTTTCGGCTGAAGCATCGTGTATTCCCTGAAATCCGTCAGCGCAGACTGCGTCCCATACTTCTTGATGGGAAGAATGCCTGTCATATAGGCACCCTCTATCATTTTGTCTGTCAGACTGCTCTTAAAAAGCCCTCGCAGAAGCTGCAAATATTCTTTTTGAAGATCGGTATCCTCTTTCGCTTCCCGGAACAAAGCGTCCCATTCATCTATAATAACGAGAAACTTCCGCCCAGTACTTTCCGCAATCCTGGCAAGCGTCAAAGGCAGAGAACTCTCAGCCGGAATATCTGTATATACTTTGCACAGCTCATCAGTCACCTGCTCCTGCAGATAGGAAACCGTGTTTTTTATATCTCTTTCTGTAGAAATGAACCAGGTAATATCCAGATAGAGGACATCATATTGGTTTAAATATTTTTCAAACTCACTGTCTTTTCCAATCGCCAGATCCTCAAACAAGCTCCTGGAATCACAGCTTTTGTCGTAATACGCGCAAAGCATCTGCGTCGCAAAAGATTTTCCGAATCTGCGCGGTCTGCTGACGCAGGTCAGCTTGTCCTTCGTCCCCAGCGTATGGTTCATGAAAGAGATCAACCCGGACTTATCAACGTAATGACCTTTTCTGATCGCCTGAAATCCTGCATTTCCAATATTCAAATACATTCCCATAATGTTTACCTGCTATGATGTACAATAGAAACGCATAAGTAACCCAAGCGCAGGTCAATGCCGGATGATAATATCCTCCAGCCTGCGCTTCGGCACATAGTGAACGTCGTTCTCGTCCCGGTAGTACGCGACGGACTCGCCCTCGCCCACCTCAGTCAGCACAATCTTCTCCGCAGGCTTGCCGATCGCGACGATCAGAAGCGGAGCGAGATCCTCCGAAAGTCCCAGCTCCTGCCGCACGGAATCCGCTCCGAAATTCCCGATCATGCATCCGCCAAGGCCCATCTCAACCGCCGCCAGCAGAATCGTCTGCGCCGCGATCCCGACGTCCTTCTGGAAGCGCGCCAGCGAATCCTGAAGCTTCCTGTCCTGGCAGATCACCATGAACGCCGTCGGCCGCATCCCCTCGTGCGGCAGCGTCATCTCCGGCAGGCCTCTCGCCCATGCGGTCAGGGACTGGATCCGGTCCACCTCTTCCTTCTCCCACGCCAGATAATATTTCAGCGGCTGCATATTCACGCTCGACGCTGTAAGCCTCGCGCAGTCTACCATCTCGCGCAGCTCCTCTTCTGTCACCCGGCGGCTCTCGTCATAACCGCGGTAGCTTCTGTTTTTTTTAACCAGCTCTTTCACCATACGTCCGTCCCCCTTGTCAGCACACAGGCTTTTCTGCCGCATATTTCTCACTGTTTTCTCTGACAATCAGTATATCCTATCGCTTCAACAATATCAATCTTTTCCTTTCAAAAATAGGTTGTCATCTCTTTGCGAAACTAGTATAATATAGACTATACAAAATCTATGTTTCTGTATCCAGGATAAGGGAGGAGTCTATGCGTTACAACATCCATTATTCCTGTGTCTCCCACATCGGTAAGGTTCGAAGTGTCAATCAGGACAATTTTATCTGCGCCGGACGCTACCTGGAGAGCGGCCAGCCGGACGTCGCGTTCCCACTGTGCGGCGTCAGGTCTTCAAGGGAAGCTTCGCTCTTTGGCGTCTTCGACGGCCTGGGCGGCGAGGAATGCGGCGAGGTCGCAGCCCTCATTGCCGCAAGAGACGCCGCTTCCGCACAGCTTGGCAAGGACGTCAAAGCAGACCTTTTGCGCTTCTGTCAGAAGGCGAACAGCGATATCTGCAGTTATGCGGACGAGCATGAAATATCCTCCATGGGCACAACTGCCGCAGCGCTCACTTTCACAGACAGCGGCGTGACACTCTGCAACATTGGAGACAGCCCGGTCTTTCACTTTTGCGACGGTATCCTGGAACAGATCTCAGAGAGCCATGTGACGGCTGCGCCTTTCGGCGTAAAGCCGCCGCTTTCACAGAGCCTGGGAATTCCGCCGGACGAGCTGCTGATTGACCCTTATCTGGCGCAGGGGCCGTACAACGACGGCGATGTGTATCTCATATGCTCCGACGGCCTTACAGACATGGTGTCGACGGAGGAAATCACGGAAACACTGGCTTCAAGCCCTGTCGAAAAAGCCTGCACCATTCTGCTTGAAAAAGCTCTTACAGGCGGAGGCAAAGATAACATCACAATCATTCTGTGCAAAATCGAGCGCTGCCCTATCCGCTTCTTCCACTGGATAAGCGCCCGTCAAGGAAAGGAGTATAGAAATGACAAGCAATGACCTGATTCAAATGGTAAACAAGGATCTGCAGCAGTTCTGGCCCGAATGGAAGATTATAAGAGAGCTTGGGAAAGGCTCCTATGGCACCGTCTACGAAGCAGTTCGCGTGGATTCCAAGAAGGCTGTAGAGAACTCCGCGGCAATCAAAATTGTCTCTATCCCCTCGGATTCCTCCGAGGTATCCTCCCTGCGTTCCGGCGGAGCGAGCCTGGAAGAGATTGCCAGAAATCTGGAGACGGTCAAAGAGGAGTTTGAAAATGAAATCGATCTCATGCGAAATCTGAGAAACGGCCGCGGCATCGTAAATATTGAAGACTACGAGAGCAGAAAAAAAGAGGGGGAACTTGGCTGGGATATCTACATCCGCATGGAGCTGCTTACTCCTCTCATCAATTACCTTAACGGTAAGACACTGGAAGAAAAGGAAATCATCAGGTTTGGCTGTGATATCTGTGAAGCGCTCGACAGGTGCAGCAAGCAAAATATCCTCCATCGCGATGTCAAGCCTGAAAATATTTTTGTCGACAGATTCAATGATTTCAAGCTGGGAGATTTCGGCATAGCGCGCAGGCTTGAAAACATGACCAGCGCACTCTCCCGGAAAGGCACGCCCAGCTATATGGCGCCCGAAGTCAGCATAAGCGGCAAATACGATGCGCGCGCAGACATCTACTCTCTTGGTCTGGTGCTATATTGGCTGTCAAACGGCAACCGGCTGCCTTTCATTGACAGCAAAGACCAGCTGGCAGATCGTGACGCACGAGACAAAGCACTGTTCGCCCGGCTTAACGGCAAGCTGCTTCCTGCCCCCTGCCACGCGTCTCCTGAAATGGCGGACCTCATTCTCCACGCCTGCGCGTTCGACCCGAACGAGCGCTTCTCATCCGCCGCGGAAATGAAGCGCGCACTTGAGAGTGTCCAAAACGGAACCTACCGCATGGTGCGTAAGGATGTATCAGGCATAGCAGGCAGCAATCGCAGGACGCCCATCACAGATCCAAACAAGACTACGCGAGTCAACCCTGCTCCCGCAGAATTCAGAAGAAACGACAGGGAAGCGGAGCATTCCTTTGGCCGCACTCCAAAGAAAAAAAGGCGGCTTTTCCCTGTCTTCCTGTTTGCCGCCCTCGCAGTTGCAGTACTTGCAGTCATCAGCGCATCCCGGAAGGAAAATGTGATCAAGACAGTCGGGGATTTCGTCACTGCAAAGCTGACGGGTGAAAACGAAACGGAAAAAGCGACCGAAAAGGCTACAGAGCCGCCAGCTGCAGAAGCTCCGCAGACAGAGGCTCCGACGACAGAAGCTCCGCAGACAGAGGCTCCGGTAGCAGAAGCTCCGCAGACAGAGGCTCTGGCGACGGAAGTTCCGCAGACAGAGGCTCCGGCGGCGGAAGCTCCACAGATGGAAGCTCCGCAGACAGAGGCTCCGGCATCAGAAGCTCCGCAGACGGAAGCTCCGCAGGCAGAGGCTTTGGCGGCGGAAGCTCCACAGATGGAAACTCCGGCGGCGGAAGCTCCACAGATGGAAACTCCGGCGACGGAAGCTCCGCAGACAGCTGCCCCGACATCAGAAGCTCCGCAGACAGAGATTCCGGCGGAGGCTCTAAACGCAGAGACGGCGCTCACCGTGCCGGCCATGGATGTCACAGGCGGCACGAACCAAAACGATGCCCTCCCTGTCCCGATGGATACCAGGCTGCACGGAGTATCCGGCGAGCAGCCGACCTGGTATTCATTTACAACCGGACCAGACGCAGAGGCTTCTTATCAGGTTTTCCTGGTCAACAAATCCGCCATGGGCAAAAACTATATCAAGCTTTCTGTTTCAGATATACTGGGGAATTCTCTTGCATCATTAAGAGCCGGAAAATGGGGCGGACCGGAAAGCCTTGGCGTCGAGGAAGATACGCAGGCTGTACTCTCCCCGAATACTACATATTTTATAAGTGTAAAGACAATTACAGAATATGACTCTTCTGTTGATGAAGAGCTTGATTTCATGCTGTTCATAAGCGATGAGGGCAAAGCCTCGGACAGCCCTAATCTGTTCGGGACCTCCACCATCCCATCAGCAGATCCCGATGCCCTTCCCGGCACCAACATAGACGACGCCTTGCCGCTCGCACTCAACTCCAGAGCTTCCAGTACGGTAAGCGACGGCGTCTGGCAGTGGTACGCATTCACAACGGGCTCAGACGGAGGCGTCTATCCCATCATCGCCGTCAATGAAACCGCTGAAAGCAGCAACAATTTGACACTCTTTTTGTACGATAAACGCGGAGTTCACCTCGGTACATGCCATGCGGGGAGCAGCGGCAAGGCAGCTCCTGTTAAAGATAACGATGGTAAAGGCAATTACGTCGAGCTGCAGCCGAATTCCACCTATTATTTTGTCGCGGTTGCAAGAAACGAATATACTTACGTGAACGCTTCCATCCAGTATTCAGTAACGGTATATTCACCGGATGCATTCCCGGCACAGTAAGCAGAAAGGACTTGCCATGGATCAGCTGAAACGCTTTGGACAATCAGAAAAGACCGGCTTCCTTTCCGGCGTCTCAGACAGGACGCCGGATTTCCCCGGAACATCCGGCTTTCTCGTGACGATCTTCGACGGCGACAGCAAACCGTGTTCGATCTCGCTCGATTCGCTCGGCAGGGAAATTGTCTCGTTCGGACGCGACAGCGGGAACGACATCGTACTGAGGTCGCGTCTTGTATCCGGCGAACACGGGCGTTTCCGGCTTCAGGATGGAGCGTGGGTCATTGAGGACAAGGCTGTATATCTGAAGCCGGGGAGCACGAACGGTCTGATCTGCAACAACCGTTCCATCATCTCCCGCGTCATCAGCGATGGCGATTTCATCCGAATTGACGACGGCGTGGAGACAATCCGTGAAGGGGTACTGTTCTTATTTTCCTCCGGCGATGCGCAGAATCAATGGCAGTCACTCCCGCTCGCTGGTCGGAAGGAGCTGACGATCGGCCGCGGGAACGACTGTGATATCTGTCTTCCGCATATTTCTGTCTCCAGACATCACGCGAAAATCGTCCGGGAAAGCGGCGGCTATTATATCGCTGACTGCGGAAGCACAAACGGCGTGATCGTCAACAACCGTCATATTTCCGGCAAAGAAAGGCTGCACGAAAAAGATGTGATCACAATCACAAACTCAAAGCTGATCTTCACCTCGGAAGGCGTTTACTATTGCTGCTATAAAAGCGGGGTCTCGGTGGACGCCTGCGATATCGTGATCCGGCGCGGCAGAGGCAGGAAGTCGTTTGTCACTAGCGACCATGTGAATCTCAGCATCCGTCCGGGCGAGCTGATCGCCATTATCGGCGGCTCCGGCGCGGGAAAATCGACCATACTGAACTGCATATGCGGCTACCTGAAGCCCACGCAGGGCGAGGTTTTTATCAATGGAAGCAATCTGTACCAAAATTTTGACACCCTGAAAAAGCTGGTGGGCTATGTCCCACAGTCAGACATCGTATATGACAACCTCACTCTGCAGGATATGCTCCTGTACACGGCGAAGCTGCGCCTCCCGGAGGACACTGCCCCTGCCGAGCGCAATGCGGCCATAGACCGGGCGATCGATATAGTAGAGCTGTCGGAGAAGCGCGGCAGCCTCATACGCTCTCTCAGCGGCGGACAGCGCAAGAGAGCCAGCATCGCCGTGGAGCTGCTCTCCGATCCGAAGCTTCTGTTTCTCGACGAGCCGGCCTCCGGCCTCGATCCCGGAACCGAGCGCAGCCTGATGCAGTCTCTGCAGGATATGACGAAGCAGGAGGGGAAGACAGTTATCCTCGTCACGCACAGTACGCTCCAGCTCAAGCTGTGCGACAAGATCGTATTCATGGGCAAGGGAGGCAAGCTCCGTTTCTTCGGTTCCTATGAGGAAGCGCTGCAATTTTTCCAAATCTCGGACATGGTCGACGTGTACGATATACTCTCAAAAGAGACGGCAGATTCGCAGAATCAGAAGAAAAATACTGCAAATGCCGCAAAAGCCATATCAGAGAAGCCGCGCCCGTCCTCCGGCAGGGAAAAGGAAAACAGCCTCAGACAACTCGGCGTTCTGAGCGCCCGCTACCTGAAGCTGATCTTCAACGATCGGCGGCGTCTGCTGTTGCTGCTGGTGCAGGCTCCCGTGCTCGCGGGGCTGATCTCCCTCGTGGCAAACGGCAAACAGTTCGAGCAGTATGAAATGACCAAGAGCCTCTTATTCGCGCTGTCATGTTCGGCGTTCTGGGTCGGTATGCTCAACGCCATCCAGGAGATCTGCAAGGAGCGCACGATCCTGAAGCGCGAGTACATGACCGGCCTTTCGCTGAGCGCGTATATCGCCTCCAAGATCCTCGTGCTCGGCATCCTCTGCCTGATCCAGAGTGTGCTGATCACAGCCGTGTTCGGGCAGATGATCGGCCTGCCCGGCGAAGGAATCCTGCTGCCGCCCTTCTTCGAGCTGCTGATCACTACGTTCCTCACAGCGGGAGCCTCGACAGCGATGGGACTGTTTGTCTCTTCGCTTTTCACAAACGCGGACAGGGCCATGACCATCGCCCCGATCCTGCTCATGCCCCAGATTCTTTTTTCGGGTCTGATCTTCAAGCTGAGCGGCGCGACGGAGATCATCTCATGGTTCGCGGTCTGCCGCTGGAGCATGGAAGGCTACGGCACTACGGCCAACCTGAACGAGCTCCCCTTAAAGCTGCATCAGGAGGGCGTTATGGTTCCCCGCGAAACAGAGTCGTTCTTCGAGTTTACCTTCTCCCATCTGTTGATCTCCTGGGGGATTCTCCTGTTCTATACCCTTGTCTTCCTGATTCTCGCAAGGGTCGTTTTGTCCGGGATCAAAAAAGAAAAATCGTGAAGTCAAATTCGCTTCGCGAAGCACAAACTGCCTGACTGAATCACTTTCCTACGGCCTCAGCAGCAAGCGCTTCGACCTGATCTGAGCTGTAAACCCTCGCGCATCAGCCGGGCGTCGGTCGGGTATTCGCGCAGTCCCTCCCCGATGTGCTGATACTTCTCGCTCCCTCGCCCGAGCAGCAGAATCAAACTCTTTCCACTCTGAGCTTTCGCGTATTCAATCATCGCGCGGACTGCCTCGGCCCGCTCCGCGATGCAGGTGCACGCGCAGCCTGTCATCTCCACGTAGCTGCGCACCTCCGCCGCAATGTCCTCCTGGCATTCCGCGCCCGGGTCGTCCGAGGTCACGCAGACATAATCGGAGAACAACCCGGCAATGACCCCGAGCTCACGCCTGCGGTTCAGCGCCTTGCCGCCGGGGCAGCCGAAGATCGTGATGATCCGCCCGTACTGGCTGTACTCCTGGTACGCCGCGTCGAACAGCTTCTCGAAGCTCAGGCGGTTGTGCGCGAAATCGACGATCCCGCAGAGCTTTCCGTCATCGCTCTTGAACGTTTCCATACGCCCCGGTACCGTGGTCTGCGCAAGCGCCTGTCTCATACAGTGTACCGGCACGCCGTACACGTCCGCCGCCGCGATTGCCGCCACGGCGTTCTCTACATTAAAACTCCCCCTCATCGCAAGCTCAAAGCGCTCGCTGAAACGATTGCAGGTCACGCGAAACGAAATACGGCTCCCGGACTTGTCCACCTCGCTGCAGCGGTAATCCGCCCGCGGGTGACGGCCAAACGTGACGACGCGCTCCGCCTTCCGCGCCGCGTCAAGAATCTTCTGCGCGTAGTCTGCGTCCAGATTGACACAGGCCGTCCCGGTCTGCCGGAAGATCGACAGCTTCGAGCTGAAATAATCCCCAAAATCACGGTGCTCCTGCGGGCTGATGTGATCCTCGGAAATGTTCAGGAAAATCCCCACGTCAAAGCGCAGCTCCCGCACGCGCTTGTACTTGAGCGCCTGACTCGACACCTCCATCGTCAGATAGCGCAGGCCCTCCTGCCGCGCATTCGCCAGCAGTTCATGGACGACCGGAGCCTCCGGCGTCGTCATCACGGCGTCCTGCCTGCGCTTCCCGTCATAATTGGCAACCGTCGAGATCAGCCCGGTCTCAGGCTTTCCCTGTTCGGCCTCCCACGCGTCCAGCATCGCCTTCAGATACCAGGCGGTCGTCGTCTTTCCTTTCGTTCCCGTGATCCCGGTGAGACGCGGCTCGCCCGGTACATAGCCGAAAAACAGCGCGGACACCGCCGCCATCGCGCGCCGCACGTCGCTCACAAGAAATGCGGCCAGCCCCCGCCCGGCCGCATATTCCCGCTCGCTGATATATGCAATACTCCCTTTCTCCGCCGCCTCCCGCAGGTATTCTTCCCGGAAGGCCGCTCCCTTGCAGATAAATAAAGTCCCCGGCACCACAGCCCTCGAATCGCAGGTGAGCCAGCTAAGCTGTGTCTCCCCATTCATCCCACTGTCAATCTGTTCGCCGCCGATCTGTCCTTGTGGCTTCCCGCCGTCGATCTGTCCCTGTGGCATGCCGCCGTCAAGCTGCCCCTCTCCTGCTTCTTCGTATGCGGCGGCATCACCCAGACGCTTCTCCCTCGTCTCGAACAATGCTCCTTTTGTCCCTTCTTTTTGCCGCAGCAGCCCTCTCTCCCGCAAAACGCTCTCCACATCTCCAATCGTGATCATAACTCCTCATTACCTCTTCCTGATGTTTCGACTGATGTTTCGTCTGATGTTTCATCCGATTTTTCGTCCAGGTACTCTTCCAGCGTGATTCCCCTGCTCATGATCTCCTTTGCGGCCTCCACGCCCACATAGCGAAAATGCCAGGACTCGTAGTCCACTTTCGTGATGTCCTCCTTGCCGCGCGGGTAGCGCAGAATAAAACCATACTTGCTGCAGTTCTCCTGCAGCCAGCGGCATTCCGGCGTGCTCTCCTGCTGCGCGTCCAGCACCTGGTAATCGAGCGAGACAATGTCCGCCGCCAGTCCCGTCTCGTGCTCGCTGTGTCCTGGCGGCATCGTCTCGCGCGTCTCCTTGTCGTACGCCTGCTGCCAGGTCAGCCCCTCGCTCTCCATCGACGCCGCGATATCCTCGTCCAGAAGCCTCTGCTGATACTCGGAATCCCGGTAGCCTGAGGCAACGACGAACTGCAGGCCTTCCTCCGAGCCGTCCGTCAGCATCATCTTCAGCGC
>CANQWV010000052.1 GCA_947627645.1 uncultured Lachnospiraceae bacterium
GGCGGAATAGCTCAGCTGGCTAGAGCACACGGTTCATACCCGTGGTGTCGAGAGTTCAAGTCTCCCTTCCGCTACTTGAAAAGTACCGTGATTGCGGTACTTTTTTGTTGCATACCTGCATTTTGTGATACGTCAGGGGGAGTGAAACGGCTGACGGCAATGCGGACTCGATCCTCTTTTTCGAACTTTTTCGGAGCGGGCAGACGTTATAAATTCATTGACAGAGAACTTCTAAAATGTTATGCTATTCATGTATGCTTTAAGAGAGAAAGTTCCCGTTCAGCCTCTGTTTCAGGGCGGTTTTATGGATATTAGAGCTATTTGCCTAAAATGTCCGGGATTATTTCCCAACGGGATCGCGAGGACAGGACGGATGCTTAATTTTTAGCCGCGATAAGACGGCAGAATGGAGACGAAATGGCATTATTAGAAGAATTGAAAACGCTTGGTTCGAAGGTAGACGAGGGTCTGGAACGCTTTATGGGGAACGCGGGTCTGTATGAGAGGATGCTGCGCAAGCTTCCGGACATGATAAAGAAGACGGACGTTGGAGGGGCGTTCGCGAACGGAGAGCTGAAGGAGGCCGAGGAGCGGGCACACGCGCTGAAGGGCGCTACCGGCAATCTTTCCGTCACGCCGCTCTACGAGGGATACACGAAGGTCGTGGATCTGCTGCGCGCGGGGCAGGCGGACGAGGCGAAGGCAGTCTACGACGGGATGATTCCCGTTCAGGAGCAGGTGATCGCCTGTATCGAGCGCGGCGAGTGAGAGAGGGGTGCGGATAATTTGACGGACATGACAATACTGATCGTGGATGATGTTGAGATCAATCGCGGGCTTCTTACGGAGATATTTGCGGACGAGTACCACATTATCGAGGCGTCGAACGGCGTGGAGGCGGTTAAAGTACTGAACGGAGACACGAAGATCTCGGCGATGCTGCTTGATCTGATGATGCCGGAGATGGACGGATTGGGTGTGCTCAGAGAGATGAACAAGAACGGTATGATCAAGTCGATCCCGGTCTTTCTGATCACGGCGGCCAACGGCAACGAGACACTGATGGAGGGCTACAAGCTCGGCGCAGTGGATATCATATCCAAGCCTTTCTCGCCGTTTTTCCTGCGCAGCCGCATCAACCGGGTGATCGAGCTCTATCGGCACAGGAACGAGCTGGAGAGTATCGTCGCCGAGCAGGTGGAGAAGCTGAACCGTATGAACCAGTCTGTGATCGAGACGCTGGCGACGGTCATCGAGTTCCGCGACTGCGAGTCGGGCGAACACGTCAAGAGAATCTCCGGTCTCACGAATCTTCTCCTCACGCAGGTGAGCAATACATATCCGGAGTACAATATGCAGAAGGCTGAGATCGAAAAGATCGCGATGGCGTCCGTGCTTCACGACGTGGGCAAGATTGCAATCCCGGACGGCATCCTGAATAAACCGGGGCGCCTGACGCCGGAGGAATTCGAGATCATGAAGCAGCACACGGTCAAGGGCGGAGAGATTCTGAAGACGATCCCGGAGATCATGGATGCGGAGATTTACGAATACAGCTACGATATCGCCAGACATCACCACGAGCGCTGGGACGGGAGAGGCTATCCGGACGGTCTGAAGGGCGACGAGACATCCATCGGCGCGCAGGTCGTGGCGGTGGCGGACGTCTACGACGCGCTTACATCTGAGCGCGTCTACAAGAAGGCGTTCGACCATGATACTGCGGTGAAGATGATCCGCAACGGCGAGTGCGGCACGTTCAACGAGAAGCTTCTGAGCGCGTTCGCGGCGGTCGAGGACAGGATCAGGAACAGAGAGTGGCTGACTGAATAAGGAATATGCCGCCGGATTGCGGAAAGGCAGTTCAGGCGGTTCAGGCCTCACGGGGCGGACAGTATACGAAAGGACTGGACAGTATGAAAAAATATGATGTGACGGCGCTGGGAGAGCTTTTGATCGATTTCACAGAGAACGGCACGAGCGGCCAGGGGAATCCGCTGTTTGAGGCGAATCCGGGCGGAGCTCCGTGCAATGTCCTCGCGATGCTCGGGAAGCTCGGCGACAGGACGGCCTTTATCGGAAAGGTTGGGAAGGACTTTTTTGGAACACAGCTGAAGGAAGCGGTCGAGGAGGTCGGGATCGACGCCTCATATCTGTATATGGATGAGAAGGTTCACACGACGCTTGCGCTGGTGCACACGTTTCCGGACGGCGACCGGGACTTTTCTTTCTACCGCGATCCGGGAGCGGACATGATGCTGACGGAGGACGAGGTGCCCCAGGAATTGATCCGTGATTCGAAGATTTTTCATTTTGGTACGCTGTCGATGACGCATGAGGGCGTCCGCAAAGCCACAAAGAAGGCGCTCGTTGTCGCGAAGGAAGCAGGAACGCTGATTTCGTTTGATCCGAATCTGCGCCCGCCGCTGTGGAGGTCGCTCGACGACGCGAAGGAGCAGGTGCTCTATGGCCTTGGGTTCTGCGATGTGCTGAAGATCTCAGACAATGAGATTCAGTGGCTGACCGGCGAGGAGGACTTTACGAAGGGTGTGGCGTGGATTCGTGAGCGCTATCCGCAGATCCGGCTGATTCTTGTCTCGATGGGGAAGGACGGAAGCCGCGCGTACTACGGCGACTCGATCGTCGAGGTTCCGGCGCGTCTGTGCCCGGACACGATTGAGACGACGGGCGCGGGAGATACCTTCTGTGGCTGTGTGCTGCACTATGTCTGCGGGCATGGGCTTGACGGTCTGTCTGAGGAGAGCCTGAAAGAGATGCTTTGCTTTGCGAACACAGCGGCTTCAATTATCACGACCAGGAAGGGCGCGCTGCGCGTGATGCCGACGCCGGAGGAGATTCAGGAGCTTCTTAGCGGGAAGGATTCATAAGGCGAGGCTTTGTAAGACAAAATTCCATAAGGTTATTTTTAAGTGCGCAAAAGGAGCGGTCCCGAAACGGTGGCGGCTCTTTTTTTGTGTCCGGCTTTGTATACGGAAACCGTTACTGTTCCATCCACACTGTTCCGCGAAGCGAATTTATATGCACAAACCGCTCGTTACCCTAAAGGGCCAGCTTCGCGCCGCTGGCCACGGAGTGAACAGTAATCTGAAATCAGCGCCGCAGATGCAGTGCGCCGCATTTTGTTGAATTTGGTCGGATTTTATGTTACATTAACTGACAGGAAGAAAATTACCAAATTCTGGAAAAAGGTGGTGCCTGTGAAACGCGAATATCTGGAGGACAATGTGCTGGAAGCATTTGAGAAGCGCATGAGGATGATTTTCGAGGAATTCGACAACATATATCTCTCCTTTTCCGGAGGAAAGGACAGCGGGTTGCTGCTGAACCTGGTGCTGGACTACCGGAGAAAGTATTATCCGGAGAAGGTGATCGGGGTCTTTCACCAGGACTTTGAGGCGCAGTACACGGTGACGACGCAGTATGTGGAGCGGACGTTTGAGCGCATCAAAAAACAGGCGGAGCTCTACTGGGTCTGCCTGCCGATGGCTACCCGCACGGCGCTTGGCAGCTACGAGATGTACTGGTATCCCTGGGACGACAAGAAGCAGGAGATCTGGGTCAGGGAGATGCCGCAACACGAGTACGTGATCAATCTGGAGAACAACCCCATGACGACTTACCGCTACCGGATGCACCAGGAGGATCTGGCGAAGCAGTTTGGACGCTGGTACCGCCTGTCCCACGGGAACAGAAAGACGGTCTGTCTGCTGGGAATGCGGGCGGATGAGTCTCTGCAGAGGTACAGTGGCTTTCTCAACAAGAAGTACGGCTACCGGGGAGAGTGCTGGATCAGTAAACAGTTTAAGGACGTCTGGTGCGCGTCTCCGCTCTACGACTGGACCTCGGACGATGTCTGGCACGCGAATTACCTGTTCAATTATGATTACAACCGTCTTTACGATCTTTACTATATGGCTGGGCTGAAGGTGTCGCAGATGCGCGTGGCTTCGCCGTTCAACGATTACTCGAAGGATGCGCTGAACCTTTACCGTGTGATTGACCCGCAGATCTGGGTGAAGCTGGTAGGGCGTGTGCAGGGCGCGAATTTTGCGAGCATCTACGCAAAGACAAAAGCGATGGGCTACCGCAACATCACGCTGCCTGAGGGGCATACCTGGAAATCCTACACACAGTTTCTGCTCGATACGCTTCCGGCCAGGCTCCGCAACAATTATGTAAAGAAATTCAACACCTCGATCGAATTCTGGCACAAGACCGGAGGCGGCCTGGATGAGAAGACGATCCAGGAGCTGGAAGAGCACGGGTACAAGATTCAGAGGAACGGCGTGTCGAACTACACCCTGAACAAGAAATCCCGGGTGATCTTTCTTGAAAAGATTCCGGACGACACAGACGACATCAAGTCGTCCAAGGATATCCCGAGCTGGAAACGTATGTGCTACTGTATCCTGAAAAACGATCATATCTGCCGCTTCATGGGCTTTGGCATGACGAGGGAGCAGCAGAAGCGCATCAACCTGATCCGGGAAAAATACAAAAGTGTGGAGGATATGAATTATGGGGAATAAGAGTCCGGCCTACCATGTGATCGCGGTACCGATCGAAAAAATCAAGCCAAATACCTACAATCCCAACGCGGTCGCGCCCCCGGAGATGAAGCTTCTGTACGACAGCATCAAGGCGGACGGCTACACAATGCCGATCGTCTGTTATTACGACAGGACGGATGACAGCTACATCATCGTGGATGGCTTCCACCGTTACCGGGTCATGCTGGAGAACCAGGATATCTACGACAGGGAGGGCGGCATGCTTCCGGTCTCTGTGATCGATAAGCCGCTCGACCAGCGGATGGCAAGCACGATCCGCCACAACCGGGCCCGCGGCAGCCACGATGTGGATCTGATGAGCAATATTGTGAAAGAGCTGCATGAGTTCGGCCGCTCAGACGCGTGGATCTCGAAGCATCTCGGGATGGACCGCGACGAGATCCTCCGCCTGAAGCAGATCACGGGGCTGGCGGCCCTGTTCAAGGATATCAATTTCGGGCAGGCCTGGAAACCGGTGGAGGAGCTGGATATCGACGAATAGACAAACGGACGAATAAAATTTATTTTTAATACTCTTTTTAGAAATAAAGTAGTATACTAGGTGACAGGGCAAATTGCACGAAATGAACGGAATTGTCGCGGAGGTATGCTATGAGAAAGAAAAAGAAGAGATGGAAAATCATATGGCTGGTTCTTGTCCTGCTGCTGCTTGCAGGCGGAGCCGGCCTTTATCTGCACACGCGGAAGGAGGATGCGCAGGGACGGATGCCGGAGAATATGCGGATCGAGGAAGCAGTCCGCGGCACGATCCGCATCACCACGGAGGGCAACGGCTCGATCGAGGCGGCGGACGAACATCCGGTTCTGGCAAAGTACACGCTGAAGATCGACACGGTCAAAGCGGAGAACGGGGACGTGGTGCAGGGGGGCGACGTGCTGGCGACGGTCGACGAGGATTCTGTGAAGGAGCAGATCGCGCTTCTGGAGAACGATCTGTCCGAGCTGAATTCCGCGATCAGTATGTCCGACCGCTCAGGCTCGTCGTCGCTGACGTCGCCGGTCGCCGGGCGGGTGAAGCGGATCTTTGCGAAGGCGGACGATGTGCTGACCGACGTGGTCGCGGAGCATGGAGGCGTCATGGAGCTGTCCGCGGATGAGAAGCTGAAGGTGGAGTTCCGCCCGGAGCGGGCACTGAAGCTGGGCGATACCGTGAATGTTTCATTCCTGAGTTATGACGAGGAAGGGACGGTTCTGTCAGAGCGGGACGGCGTCTATACGGTGACGATCCCGGACGATTCCGACTATCTGGTGGACACGGAGGCGACCGTGACGGACGAGGACGACAACGTACTCGGAACAGGGTATCTGAAGTCGAATCACCCGTACCTGGTGGACAGCGCCTACGGGATCGTCGACGAGCTCAACGTCGAGGTCGGCGATTGGGTGGATTCCGGTTCTACGCTTCTGACGAGAAGGTATTACACGTACAATGGGGATTATCTGGAGCTCCTGGAAGAGCGGGATGAGCGGATGCAGAAGCTGCAGGAGCTGCGCGCGCTGAAGGATACGCCGCAGATCTGCGCGGAGGGAAGTGGGATCGTCTCGGAGCTGACGCTGCAGGATGGCGCCGTGGCCGCGGAGGATACGCAGATGTACCGGCTGATCTCCACCGACCGTTTCTGGCTGAAAACGCAGATCGACGAGCTGGACATCCCGGGCGTCCGGGAAGGACAGAGCGCGAAGATCGTGTTCGACGCGTTCGACGATGAGGAGTATGAGGGAAGAGTGGAGAAAATCTCCGCGCTCGGCGAGAACGTCGGGGGCGTGACGAAGTATACGGTGACGATCTCGGTGCCCGGGATCGAGAAGTTGCGCACGGCGATGAGCGCGACTGCCACAATCGTGATCGATGAGAAGGAGGATGTGCTGCTGGTGCCGGTCGACGCGGTACAGACGGTCGACGGGGAGCGCTGTGTGACGTTGATCCAGGGTGAGGAGCAGAAGCTGGTTCCGGTGACGCTCGGGCTGGTCAACAACACGCAGGCTGAGGTGGTTGAAGGGCTTTCTGAGGGAGACCAGGTTGCGGTGCTGGGCAAGTCTGACCTGGAGAAGATGATGGATATGATGCAGCAGAGCCGTGCCCAGTTCGCGGGAGGTGACAGGCCAAATGATTGAGCTGCGTGACATCCGGAAAATCTATCAGCTCGGCGAGGAAGAGGTGCACGCGCTGGACGGGGTCAGCCTCACGATACAGGATAAAGAGTTCGTCGCGATCATCGGGGCGTCCGGGAGCGGCAAGTCGACGCTGATGAACATCATCGGCTGCCTGGACACGGCGGACGAGGGGACTTACCGGATCGACGGGCAGGAGGTGTCCGACCTGAGCGAGAAGCAGCAGAGCATCCTGCGCAACCGGAAGATCGGCTTTATTTTCCAGCAGTTCAACCTGCTGCCGAAGCTGACGGCTTACGAGAACGTGGAGCTGCCGCTGATCTACCAGGGAGTGCCGGGCTCGGAGCGGAAGACGCGCGTGCTCGAGGCGCTTGAGAAGGTGTCGCTGGGGAATCGCGTGCACCACAGGCCGAACCAGCTCTCGGGCGGGCAGCAGCAGCGCGTCGCGGTGGCCCGTGCCCTGGTGACGCGCCCGTCGCTGATCCTGGCCGACGAGCCGACCGGGAATCTGGACTCCCGCTCGACGGACGACATCATGCAGCTTTTGAAGGAGCTGCACGCACAGGGGAATACGTTGGTGCTGATCACGCACGACAATGAGATCGCTGCGGCCGCGCCGAGGCGTGTGCGCCTCCTGGATGGGAAGATCGTGTCGGACAGCGGGAATGTGCTGGTCTTTGACGGGAAGGGAGGCGGCCGGGCATGAGGAAGCTTCAGAAGAACAGAAATATGTCCGGCGGCGGGGACGCCCTCTTTGGCGACGGGAAAGGAGGCGGTCAGGCATGAAGCTCTCACAGGCCGGGAAGATGGCTTTCTCGGCGGTGCTCTCGAACAAACTGCGCTCCTTTCTGACGATGCTCGGCATTATCATCGGTGTGATGGCCGTGACGCTGCTGATCTCGCTCGTGCAGGGCGCGACGAACACGGTGACAGAGTCGCTGGATGAGCTCGGCGGCGACCAGCTGGTCGTGTCGATCACGGACCGCTCCAAGCGGCTGACGCTCGGCGAGGTGGAAGCGCTCACAGAGGAGGAGGGGATCGCCTATGTGTCTCCGACCCTGTCGGGCAGCGGCACCGCGAAGGCAGCCGGGAAGTCGACCGACGTGACGATCAACGGCATTACGGAGTCCTACGACGCGGTGCAGGGGCTGGATCTGGAGTCCGGCCGCGTCATCACGGAGCTGGACAATGAGCAGAGGCTTGCCGTGTGCGTCGTCGGACATTCCGTGGCGAGGGATCTGTTTGGAAATACCGATATTTTAGATGAGACGATCCGGCTCTCAGGGCGGGATTACCGGATCGTGGGCGTCCTCAATGAGGCGCAGGAGACGATGTTCGGCAGCGCGAATTCGGCGGTATATCTGCCGTTCACGAACGCGCAGCGGCTGCTCTCGAACGTCAGCGTCAGCAATTTCTACGTGGCGACGGAGGAAGGCGCGACGACGCAGGAGGCCGAGGGCACGCTCGACCGCGCGCTGAGGGAGAAGTATGGGGACGACGACAGCTACAGCATCGTCAACCTGACTGATGTGATGGACGCGGTGAACGACGTCATGGCGGCGCTCGAGCTGCTGCTCGGCGCGATCGCAGGCATCTCGCTGCTCGTCGGCGGCATCGGGATCATGAATATCATGCTCGTGTCGGTGACGGAGCGCACGCGGGAGATCGGCATCCGCAAGGCGATCGGCGCGCTCAAGTCCGACATCGTGGTGCAGTTCATGATCGAGTCCGTGATCATCTCGCTGATCGGCGGCCTGATCGGGATGCTGCTCAGCCAGGGCGTCCTGACGACGCTTAACACGCTGTACCCGGAGTATCATTTCGGGATCACGGCGGGCGTCGCGTCGATGGCGCTCGGCTTTTCGATTATGGTCGGCCTCGTGTTCGGCATCTATCCGGCGAACAAGGCTGCGAAGCTCAAGCCGATCAACGCGCTGAGGTATGAGTAAGAAGAGATACTGCAAACAAAAACAAAATTTGACAGAACGGACAGTAGCAATATACGGTCCGTTCTTTTATACTTAGGCTAAGTATAAGGAGGAGTGTGTATGCGCTACGGGTATTTTGACAATGAGAACCGGGAGTACTGCATCGACCGTGTGGACGTGCCGGTCTCCTGGACGAATTACATCGGGGTAGAGGAAATGTGCGGCGTATTTAACCACACGGCGGGCGGATATCTCTTTTACAAGACGCCGCAGTACCACCGGATCACACGGTTCCGGCCGAACGGAGTGCCGATGGACCGTCCGGGTCACTATGTGTATCTGCGGGACGAGGAGGACGGAGACTACTGGAGCATCTCCTGGCAGCCGGTCGGAAAACCGCTGGATCAGGCCAGCTACCGCTGCCGCCACGGGATGTCCTACTCGGTCTACGAGTGCGGATACCGCGGGATCAATGCCTCGCAGAAGCTGATGATCCCGCTTGGGGACGCGGTGGAGCTCTGGGACGTCCGGATCAAAAACGAGGGGCCGGATGTGCGGAGGCTCAGCGTCTTTTCCTACTGTGAATTTTCCTTCCACCATATCGACATGGACAACCAGAATTTTCAGATGAGTCTGTATGCGGCGGGTTCCTCCTGTCAGGATGGGATCATCGAGCACGATCTGTTTTACGAGGAGGACGGCTACCAGTATTTCACGGCGAACTTTGAGCCGGACGGGTATGACTGCCTGCGCGACCGCTTCCTCGGACCGTACCGCACGGAGGCGAATCCGGTCGCCGTGGAGCGCGGGCTGTGCGGCTCTTCCTTTGAAAAGGGAGGGAATCACTGCGGGGTTCTGCAGAAAAAGCTGACGCTGCAGCCGGGAGAGGAGGTCCGGCTGATTTTCCTCCTGGGCGAGGGACGCAGGGAAGAAGGGGCTTTGATGCGGGCGAAGTATAAGGATTCGGCGTGCGTGGACCGGGCGGCCGAGGCGCTTCGAAGCTACTGGGAGGACAAGTTTGCGCGGCTGCAGGTGCGGACTCCGGACGAGGACATGAACACGATGCTCAACACCTGGAATCTCTATCAGGCTGAGGTCAACATCATGTTCTCCCGCTTTGCGTCGTTTATCGAGGTCGGAGGAAGGACGGGGCTCGGCTACCGGGATACGGCGCAGGACGCGATGACGATCCCGCACTCGAATCCGGAGAAATGCAGGCAGCGCATCGAACAGCTGCTGCACGGGCTCGTGTCGGAGGGGTATGGCCTGCATTTGTTCGACCCGGCGTGGTTTGAGCCGCCGAAGCAGAGCAGTCCCTTTGCCTCCCCGACGGTGATCCCGGTGCCGGATGAGAAGGACCGTGTGCATGGGCTGAAGGACGCCTGCTCAGACGATGCGCTCTGGCTGATCCCGGCGATCGCGGAGTACATCCGGGAGACCGGGGACGAGGGATTCCTCGACGAGCGGATCGGCTACGCGGACGGCGGCGAGGGGACGGTCTACGAGCACATGAAGCGGATTCTGGATTTCTCGGCGCGCCAGGTCGGCGCGCACGGCGTCTGCCTCGGGCTGCGGGCGGACTGGAACGACTGCCTGAATCTGGGCGGCGGGGAGAGCGCGCTGGTGTCCTTCCTGCACGTGTGGGCGCTGGGGCATTTTCTGGAGCTCGCCGGGAGAAAAGGGGAGCAGGAGGATGTGAAACGGTATGGGGAAATGCGCCGGAAGGTGATGGAGGTCTGCCAGAGCGTCCTCTGGGATAAGGAGTGGTTTATCCGCGGGATCACGAAGAGCGGGCGGAAGATCGGCACGGCGGAGGACAGGGAGGGAAAGCTTCACCTCGAGTCGAACGCCTGGGCGGTGCTCTCCGGGGCGGCGACGCGCGAGCAGGGCATCCGGGCGCTCGACAGTGTCGACCGCGAGCTGTACACTCCGTACGGCCTTATGCTGAACGCGCCTTCCTATACGGTGCCGGACGCGGAGGTTGGCTTCGTGACGCGCGTCTATCCGGGCGTGAAGGAGAACGGTGCTATTTTCAGCCATCCGAATCCCTGGGTCTGGGCCGCGGAGTGCACTCTGGGCCGCGGCGACCGCGCAATGAAATTTTATCGGGCATTGTGTCCGGCCAGACAAAATGATATGATAGAAATACGGGAGGCGGAACCTTATTCCTATTGCCAGTTTATCATGGGAAAGGATCACAGCGCGTTCGGGCGTGCGCGCCATCCGTTCATGACGGGCAGCGGAGGCTGGGCTTACTTCTCGGCGACCCGCTATATCCTTGGGATACGTCCGGAGTTCGACCATCTGACGGTGGATCCGTGTATCCCGGCCGCATGGAGCGGCTTTGAGGCGGTGCGCAGATGGCGGGACGTCACATACCGGATCCACGTCAGGAATCCGGAGGGAGTGATGCACGGCGTGAAGCGAATTCTCGTGGACGGGCGGGAGCTGCAGGAGATTCCGCTTTTTTCAGCGGGCACAGAGCACGAGGTGGAGGTGCTCATGGGCGCGCGGGACGCAGAGTGACGATGTGATGCAATTGACGAAGGAAGCACAAGAAGGGAGGAGCTATGATACAGTTTGGCACGGGCGGCTGGAGAGCCGTGATCGGGGATGGATTTACGCGGCAGAATATTCAGCTTCTGGCGAAGGCGATGTCTGTAAAAATGAAAAAAGAGCAGGTGGCGGATGAGGGAATCGTGATCGGCTATGACCGGAGATTTCTGTCCAAGGAGGCGGTACGCTGGGCCTGCGAGGTTTTCGCGGCAGAGGGGATCCACTGTATGTTCGTGAACCGTTCCTCCCCCACGCCGCTGATCATGTATTATGTGGAAAAGCACGGGCTGCACTATGGGATGATGGTGACGGCCAGCCACAATCCGGCGATCTACAATGGCTTCAAGGTATTTACTTACGGCGGGCGGGACGCGAGCGAGGAGCACACGAGGGAGCTCGAGGCGATCGCTGCGGAGCTTGAGAAGAGCGGCGGCATCGCGATCCTGGACTATGAGAAGGCGCTGGCGCAGGGGCTTGTGACGGAATTCAACCCGCTGAACGAGTATCTGGACAATATCATCGAAAACATCAATATGCGCGCGATCCGGGACCGGGGCCTGCACATCGTGCTCGACCCGATGTACGGGGTCAGCCAGACCTCGATCAAAACGATACTCTCGACCGCGCGCTGCGAGGTCGACCTGATCCATGAGATGCACGACACGCTGTTCGGGCGGAGGATGCCGGCGCCGAGCCGTGAGTCCCTGACAGAGCTGTGCAAGTATGTGACGGAGATGGAGTGCGATCTGGGAATCGCGACCGACGGGGATGCGGACCGGCTTGGGGTCGTTGACGACAGGGGGCGCTATCTGACGGCGAACGATATCCTGATGCTCCTGTACTATTATCTTTTGCAGTACAAGGGCTGGCGCGGCCCGGCGGTGCGCAACGTCGCGACAACGCATATTCTGGACCGCATGGCAGAGTCGTTCGGCGAGGCCTGCTATGAGGTGCCGGTGGGATTCAAGCATATTTCTTCAAAAATGCAGGAGACGGGCGCGCTGATCGGCGGAGAGTCCTCCGGAGGCCTGACCGTACGGGGACATATCAATGGCAAGGACGGGATCTACGCGGCTTCTCTTCTGGTGGAGATGATCGCCGTGACCGGGAAGAAGCTCTCCGAGCTGGACGAGGAGATTCATGGAAAATATGGGAAAACCTGGATGGAAGAGTGCTCTTACCGTTTTCCGTCGGAGCGCGCGCAGGAGCTGAAGAGCATTCTCTATGTGGACAGGCAGCTTCCGGATTTTCCTTATGAGATAGAGAAGCTGTCCTATCTGGATGGCTGCAAGGTCTATTTCAGAAATGGCGGCTGGATCGTCGCGCGGTTTTCCGGGACAGAGCCGCTGCTGCGCATTTTCTGTGAGATGGAGAACCGTGAGGAGGCCGCGGCCTGCTGTGAGCGTTTCCGGGAGTTTTTGCGGCTGTAGCGGCCGCCGGTGCGCAATCTGACCGGTGGCCAGAATGGCAGGGGTGTGCAGAAAGGAGGGATTGGCCATGAAGGGCAGGCATTATTCGATGAAGTGGAAGGTGATCCGGATCCTGCTCGTCTGCTGGCTGATCCCTCTCGCGTTTTTTGGTGTGCTCGGCGTCTACATCGGCAGCAACCACCGGGACATGACGGCGGAGAATTATCTGAGTCAGCTGAAATTCAACAATAAGATCTGCGTGGAGCGGCTGGACCGTGCGGTCGCCGATTCCAGGCAGGCCTCTTACGACGAGGAGCTTTTAAACCTTCATGAAAGATGCCAGAAGGGGGAGCTGGATGCCGACTCCGCGTACAAGGGCTGCACGGACTACCTGAATGCAAAGTATCAGAAGAGCAGCGCCGTATCCAGCGCGGTTCTCTGGTTTGAGGACGACAGGGAACGCTTTTGCAGCACCTACAGCGAGGCGGGCGGAGGCACATATCAGCAGCTCCGCAATTACTGGGAGCGGGACCATGGGGCGGTGGAGGAGTACGCCGCGCAGCTCGGCACTTCGGTCGGCTTCCTTGTGCGGAAAAACGCGCTGTACCTGGTGCGGAATCTGGTGGACAGCCGCTATCAGACGCAGGGGACGCTGGTGTTCTGCCTCAACCAGAACTACTGTTTCGACAGTGTCGCCCAGTTTCCGATGCAGGACGATGTCTGTGTCTGGATCAATAAGGAGGAACCGCTTCTGTGCGGGGAGGAAGAGGCCAGAGAGTGGGAGGAGCAGTATGAGTCGCTGAATGAGCAGGGGGAAAACTGCCGCTGGATCCGCGGGCAGCTCTGCGTGACGGACACGGCCAAAGGAGACAGCTACAACATTCGTGTGGCGATGATGATCCGCAGCGATGTCTCGATGTTTCCGTTCTACGGTTATCCATATGTGCTGGCTGTGCTGCTGCTCTCGCTGATCCTGACGATGATCGCCGTGCTGAACACGTTCCGCCGCGAGGTGACCTCCCCGGTCGAAGTGCTGAGCGAGGGGATGCGGCACATCGAGCAGGGCGAGCTGGGCTACCAAATCAGCGAGGAGATGCATAATCTGGAATTCGACTATCTGACGAGCGCGGTCAACCGTATGTCGGAAAATCTGGAGCAGCAGATCCTCAAGAGCTACCAGGAGGAGATTGCCCTGCGCGAGGCCAGGATCATGGCGCTGCAGTCGCACATCAATCCTCATTTTCTGAACAACACGCTGGAGATCATCAACTGGGAGGCCAGGCTGGGCGGCAATGAGAAGGTCGGGAAAATGATAGAGGCGCTGTCGAATGTGATGGACGCCGCGCTGGACCGCGGAAAGCGGCCGGAGGTTCCGCTTCGGGAGGAGATCGGCTACGCGAATTCCTATCTCTATATCATGAAAGAGCGCCTCGGGGAACGGCTGAGCGTGGACATTGAAATTCCGGACGAGCTGATGGACTGCCCGGTGCCGCGTTTGATCCTGCAGCCGCTCATCGAGAATGCGATCGAGCACGGGATCATACCGAAACGGAGCGGGATCGTGTTCGTGCGTGGATACCGGGACGAGGAGTATCTTTACCTTGAGACCGAGAATGACGGCGGACTTACGCGGGAGGACCGGGAGCGGATCGCCCGGCTGCTTGATATCAATTATAATACGAGCAAGGAGCCGGCGGGGAACATGGGAATCGCCAACGTGAACCAGCGCCTGCACATCCTGTTCGGGGAGCCGTGCGGCCTTGTGATCGAGGAGCGGGACGGGAAGGTGACGGCCCGTCTGACGATCCCCTGGAAAGGGTAGGACGACGGCTCCGGATATGCTGCCGGAATACTGCGGCGTCAGCCGGAAAGCGAATCGGTGACGGTGACTTTGCAGACCACTTTCACGTTCCCGGCGGTCACCGTGATCCTGGCCGTGCCTTCCTTTTGGGCTGTTATTTTGCCCCTGGCAGTCACGGAGGCAATCCTGTTGTCGGAGGATTTGTAGTGGATTTTCTGGCTGCAGCCGGCTGGTTTGAGCTTCGGCTTCAGCTGGAAGGTCATTCCTTTCGCAAGCATTTTCTCTGCCGGGACACGCTTGATCTTTTTGACTGCCGGTGCGGTTACCTTCAGCCTGACGACATACTTTTTGCTGCCGGATTTTACCGTGATCTTTGCAGTTCCCTTCCTGAGACCTTTCACGACGCCCTTGGCAGACACCTTTGCGACCTTCTGATTGGAACTTTTGTAAGTGATCGTCTGCTGGCTGCTGACCGGCGTGAGAACCGGCGTCAGCCTGAACTTTTTCCCGGCAGTCAGGGACAGCTTTTTCTTCAAACCGGAGATGTTTGTTGTCGCAACCTCATCCACCTGCACGCTGACAGCCATAACTGCAGTCGCACCACTTTTGGTGCTGACGGTAATCTTTGCGGTGCCGGTTTTCTTTGCAAGGATTGTACCGTCCGCGGAGATGGCGGCAATCTCAGGATTGGCCGAGGACCAGGACGCCACACAATCGCCTTCCTGCAATCCAGTTACCAGAGATTGTACAGTTACCTTTTCATTGATTTGAACCGGAAGACTATCCGTTTTCAGATTTACGGTTCCGCTCAGCTTCGGGATTGCTTCGCTCTGTACAGAGCCGCAGACGGAACAGCTGCGCTCTTGTTCGCCAGCCTCAAAGATGGTGGCCGCGCGGACGACCGTATAGGCGCCGTAGGTATGTCCGGTGGCTGGGAGTACCGTTTCTCTGAGGATTCCACAGCGCGGGCACTGTTCCTGCACAAGGCCGGCGGCAGCTACATGCTGGGCTTCAACGGCGGCAATGGACAC
>CANQWV010000053.1 GCA_947627645.1 uncultured Lachnospiraceae bacterium
CAGACCGAGACAGAGAAGCAGACGGAATCAGAGAAGCAGACCGAGACAGAGAAGCAGACGGAATCAGAGAAGCAGACTGAGACGGAGAAGCAGACGGAATCAGAGAAGCAGACCGAGACAGAGAAACAGACCGAATCAGAGAAGCAGACCGAGACGGGCGGGAAGCCGGAGCCAGGCACTGAAATTCCGGGACAGCAGGAAGAGTCCGAGACGTCGCACATACATACCTTTGGGGAATGGACGACAATTTCAGAGGCCACGGTTTTCGATGCGGAGAAGCAGTCGCGCAGCTGCGGCATCTGTGGACAGGTTGAGACGAGGTCGACAGGAAATAAGCTGAAGGCAACCATCAAGTTGAATGCGAAAAAGTTTCCGCTTCAGGTAAGAAAAGCAACGAAAGCGCTGAAGGTGACCTTTGCGAATGGAGATCAGGTAGTATCCTGGAAGTCCTCCAACACAAAGATCGCTACGGTGAGCAAGACCGGAAAAATTAAAGGGAAGAAGACCGGAAAAGCAAAAATTACTGTAACGCTTGCCAGCGGATTGAAAGCGACAGCGACGGTTACCGTTCAGAAAGCGAAGGTGAAGACGAAAAAGCTTTCCGTGAGTTCCAAAAACCTGCGGTTAAGGAAAGGAGAAAAAATACCGCTTGCGGTTATTCTGAATCCCATCACCTCACAGGATAAGGTGACTTATAAGGTTACCGGTAAAAAAATAGTTTCAGTAAACGGCAAGGGGATAGTCACGGCGAAAAAGAGCGGATCTACAACGGTTACGGTGAAATCCGGGAAGAAAACCTTGAAATGTAAGATTGTTGTTCAGTAAAATTCATGAAGTTATTTTGAGGGGTTATCGGGAAAGAGATAGCTCCTCCCATCAGTGGCCGGCGCAGCTCGATTGAGTTGCGCCGGCCCCTGAAACTTTAGGCTTGCGATGGGGATATTTGAATTTTCCATATCGGAGAGGAAGATCAAGCAGAGGGAAGAGAATCCATTCGCAATTGATATTTCCTTTCATATATGTATTAGAAAAGGATACATAGGTATGGTTAAGGTGAAACGCGACAATAAAGAAGATTTGATTTATATATTCAGACAGCTGTTTGAAAAAGGGAAAATCTCAATGGAAGAGTTGGATAGATGCATCCGCCTTGCTATGGCGTACAATCCGTGCAAATCCTGATGAACCCCATAATGCTTGAGCAGCATACAAAGCAAGAAAACATAAGCTGGGTTGCAATAGGTAAGTATCTTTTCGGGAGGGCGCTGATGAAAAAAACAGTGATCTATTGCCGGGTCAGTACAGACGAAGAGATACAAATGAATGCCTTGATAAGTCAGGTGAAAGAAGCCGGGGATGCTGCGAACACGGAAGAATGGGTTATGGTTGATCAATATATCGACGAGGGAAAAAGCGGAACAACGACGAAAAACAGAAATGAGTATAATCGGCTCCTGAAAGACATGGAAGGCGACAAATTCGACATTATTGTTGTGAAATCCCAGGATCGTCTGATGCGCAACACAAGAGAGTGGTACAGCTTTGTTGACAAGCTTGTTCAGTGCAAGAAGCAGCTGTATTTTTATCTTGACAGAAAATTCTATACTCCGGACGACGCGCTTATAACCGGTATTAAGGCAATTTTGTCAGAGGAATACAGCCGTGACCTTTCCAAAAAGATTAACAATGCGCACAGGCACAGACAGAAAGCCGGAAGCTCGCTGGTGCTGACCTCGAAAACGTGGGGCTATGACAAGGTCAATAAAAAGATTGTGATCAATCAAGAAGAGGCTGAAATTGTCAGGTTGATTTTTGCACTGTACGTGAGCGGCATGGGAAGCAGGACAGTTGCCAAAGAATTATACAATCGCGGGATTAAAAGCCGCTCCGGAACTATGTTTCAGGAGACGACAGTAAGGAGCATCATACGAAATCCGCTCTATATGGGAACTGCCGTTATGAACAGGTATCATTATGATTTCAATTCAAAAAGAATGACAGCATTGCCGGAAGAAGAATGGATCATCCATGAAAATGCTGTCCCGGCGATCATAGAGGAAGGCATATGGAAAAAGGCGAATTGTATGATGGATGAAAGGTCGGTACAGCTGCAGGGTGGGAACTATGTGAGCAGAAGGGGCGTAAAGAAAGGGCAGCATGACTTGTCAGGGATGCTCATCTGCGGTATTTGCGGAAAGGCATATTGGCGCCGAAGCAACAGAAATGCCAAAGGAGAGGAGAGCTATTATTGGTCCTGCTCAGAGTATGTACAGCATGGAAGACTGCATAATGACACAAATCGCGGGAGAAACAAAAAAAGAACAAGTACAGACGGAGGCTGCGATAATGTTCACCTCAATGATGAGGTACTGAGGGAAGCGCTGTACAGGCTGGCAAGAAAAATATTTCAGACAGATAGAGACAGCATGGTTGATGAAGCTGTGAATATTCTGCGGCAGGTAATTCTTGACTCCGGGGAAAGAGAAGCCGCAAAGCTGCAGTCTGCGGGCGAAAAGATAAAGGAGCAAAGGGAAAAACTGCTGGCAGGGTACCTTTCTGACGTGGTTGAGGCTGGCATATACAGGCAGAAGGATAGGGAACTTCAACAAGAGCTGGATGAGATTCAGTCAGAGATAGCCGGGAGAAGGCGAGACAGTGAAAAAGAGCAGGAACGTTACAAGAGGCTTTCGAATCTCAGAAATGAGGTCATTGATATAGCGGATAAAGAGCTTGGCGTGAAAAAACTGTTATCCTTTGTTGCAGAAATAAAAGTGTTTCCGGAGCGTATCGATGTTGTTTTCGAGTGGAACATGACAGAATGCATTCGGATAAACAGGATAAATTACCGAAGAATGGAATTACTGATAGACGGAGAAAAAGACCATTGGAAGCCAATGCAATGATGTCTGTTTGTATCACCAGGTATTTAAGCTGGACTGGGTGATCCTCTCGATCGTGATCCTCTGCGTGATCGCCATGCTGTTGTATGGAGGCTTGAATTTGGTAGAGAAAAAGTGCCTGCGGGCACGCGAGAGATAGCTGGCTGATTTTGCCTACCTCAGGCCTGCCCTGCTTTCTGCTGCTGCCGCTCGCGCAGGGAAAACACGCAGCCGCAGTAGTCCTGGCGGTACAACCCGTATTCAGCCGAGAGCTCGGTGGAGCGCTTGTAGCCATTCCTCTTTTTAAAGTCGGAGGGAAGCCAGCGCAGCTCATAGTCTGCAGCGAGCGCTTCGCCGATCTCGTTGAGTGCGGCGGCATTTTTCAGAGGGCTGATGGTCAGCGTGGTGGTGAAGTAGTCGAAGCCCTGCTCTGCCGCGATCCGGGCTGTCTTGTCCAGGCGGAGCCGGAAGCAGGCGCGGCATCTGTCGCCGCCCTCCGGGATGTGCTCCAGCCCGCGGACAGCCTCGTAGAATTCACGCGGGTCGAACGGCCCCTCCAGGAAACGGACAGGATTCGGCAGGGGCATTTGCGCGATCAGGCGTTTCTGCTCCTCCACGCGCCGGAAGTATTCTTCCTCCGGATAGATGTTGGGATTGTAGTAGAAAACTGTAATCTGAAAATAGCGGGAGAGGTATTCCAGCACGTAGCTGCTGCACGGCGCGCAGCAGCTGTGCAATAAGAGGGAAGGTGAGTCATGCGGGATGTCCGGGCTGGCCAGAGCGTGTGAACTGCGCAGGAATTCCTGCCCGGCCGGTCGGCTCGGCTTTTTCGCCGGCTCACCAAGTCCGCTCAGGAGCTTGTCCAGTTCTTTTTGGTAGTTTCTTTGATTCTGCGCCATATCGATCTCCGTTCCGCCGCCTTTTGACAAACGGCAGCCTTTTCTCAGCTCAATTGCAAAATGCCTTTTCTCTCGTTTATTCGTATTCCTTTGTCACGTTGTGCAGCCATTTGAAGCTGCGGTAGTGCGCGATTACCCAGGGCCATTTGACGAACTCGTCCGTGCAGAGCAGGAAGTAGACCACGAGGTGCGGGAGCTTGAAGACGAAAGCCGCGAGAAAGCCGAGCGGCACGCCGTAGCACCACATATCGATCGTGTCGCAGATGAAGCCGAAGCGGCTGTCGCCTCCTGCGCGGAACACGCCTGCGATCAGCGTTGTGTTCAGGGCGGTGCCCACGATGTAATAGCTGTTGATCAGCAGCATATATTTGAGATAGTGCATCGCCTGTTCTGTCAGGGAGACATGGCCGAGGACGAAGGGCGACGCGATCAGGACGAAAATGCCGCCGAGAATCCCGGCGAAGACCGTCAGCCAGACCAGACGGCGCGAATCCCTTTTTGCAAGCTCCATGTCGCCCTGGCCGATCAGCTTGCCAAGCCAGATCGTGGACACGCTGCCCAGGCTGTAGCAGAAGACGGTCGCAAAATTGCGGACGACCACGACAATGGAGTTTGCGGCCACCATGTCGCTGCCGAGGTGTCCGAGCACCACCGAGTACATGGAGAAGGCGACGCTCCACGAGAGGTCGTTCCCGAGCGCCGGGACGGAGAGCCGCAGGAAGTCCTGAAAGAGGATTTTATTGCGCTTGAATATGTAAGAAAAGCGCAGCTTCACATTATGCGAGAAGTGCGACACGAGGACGCAGCAGATCAGCTGGATACCGCGGGAGACGCTGGTCGCGAAGGCGACGCCTGCCACCCCGAGCTTCGGCGCGCCGAACAGGCCGAAGATGAAGACTGCGTTCAGGCAGACATTCAGACCCAGCGCCAAGGCGTTCAGCACGGTGCTGACCGTCACGCGCTCTACGCTGCGCAGCGACGCCAGATAGATCTCGGAGATGCTCCAGAACAGATAGCTGAAGCCGACGATGCGCAGATAGGACGTCCCGAGCGCGATCAGCTCCGTGTCGTTGGTAAAGAGCCGCATCATCCAGTCCGGGATGAGCAGCGTGCCGAGCAGGAAAACCAAAGAGATCGCCAGGGAGAACCGCAGGGCGATGCCCTCGACAAGCTCGATCGCGTGGATGTCCTTCTTGCCCCAGTATTGGGCGCTGAGCATCGTGGCGCCGGTGCCGAGTCCGTAGAAGATCATGAAAAGGACGCTCGCGTACTGGGAGGCCAGTGAGACGGCGGAGATCGCCGACTGTCCGACGCTGTTGAGCATGACGACGTCGGCCGAGCTGACCGCGGCGCTTAACAGATTCTGGACGACAATGGGGAAAGTCAGTTTTGTGATCTGACGATAGAAGGTATCTCTGGTTCCGGTCTGCAGGTTCATGATAGCCGGTGCTCCTTTCTTTTTACAGCCTGGCGCGGCCCAGACGCCGGCTTCTGAGAATTTGAAAAGGAATGTTAGCCGAAAGAATGATTCGCTGTTATTCTATCAGAACATATGTTGGAAAACAAGAACCAATCAGCGCAGAAATGTGGGAAAATCATCATGAAAAAATAAGAAAATCGTCAGAAAAGCCTTATGGAAATTGTGCTTTGGCGCGCTTGACACCCATGTGGAAGTTTGCTATGATTGTGGAAATAAATGTGTAACGTCGGTTTTCAGTGTGACGTCAGATAGATTGGTGATATGGGGATGGGGAGGACAGAATGTTCAGAGGTTTCTCAAGTTTCTCAAAGAAGATTTTCGGGGTGTTTTTTGCGGTTCTGGTGCTTACGCTTGCGCCTGCAGTGTTTGCATCTGCTGCGTCCGCTGCGCCGGGTAAGGTGAAGGAGCTGCAGGCGGACGAGATAAAGACTACCTCCGCCACATTGATCTGGAGCAAGGTCTCGGGGGCGGACGGGTATATTTTGTACCGGATCAATTCCGAGACCGGGAAGCGGAAGCTCATCACACGCACGACAGCGCTGAGCTATAGTTTGAAATATTCCAGATCAAGCAAGGCATACGGTTATCAGGTGTTTGCTTATAAACAGAAGGGCTCCTCTTATATCGAGGCGAAAAAAGGTTCCCCGGTCGTCGAGGTCGGCCCGCAGACGCTGCGCCAGCTTTGCTACGGCAATAAGAGCGTGTTCCTTGAGTGGGATAAGGTGAACGGCGCCACAGCCTACATCCTTTATAAGTATAATGAAAAAAAGGACGTCTACACGAAGGTCAAAAAGCTGACGTCGACGAGCTATCAGGTGACAGGCCTTTCTGTCGGCAAGCAGTACAAGTTTGCCGTCTGCGGCGTGGACAAATCCGGCGAGCGCACCTCCTTTTCCAATGTGCTGACGGTGACGGGAAAGCGGGTGAGGGCGATTAGCGGCCGGCGCTGGATCGCGTATGCGAAGACAAACATCAAGGTGCAGGACATAGAGACCGGTGAAAAAATTAAGATTCTGAAGGGCGACACTGTCTATACTGCGGTGGCGGCCAGCGGTCAGATGAAGGCTACGCTGCCGGATGGGCGTACAGCCATGATAAAAGGATCAAATCTGAAATTTGACAACCTTGTCGTGACAAAGTCGTACAAATACTACAGCAAGAATCAGGCGGAGGCCTATGTCAATGGAGGCGGATATTCCAGCGAAACGAACTGGCTGCTCTGGATCAGCCAGTACAGCTCGAGCCTGCATTTCTTCCAGGGTTCGCAGGGACACTGGAAAGAAAAACGCGTGGCTCCGTGCGTGATCGGCTTCCAGGGGCATACAAAGCCAGGGATCTTCCACATCTGCAAATATATGGACGGCGAAGTATACTTTTACTGGAACGGCAATATGGAGTGGGGGCAGGCGTTCCACTGGAGAACGGACAGCAATGTGACGGGTGCGCATTCCTCCGGCTGTATCCGCCTTGGGAACGACGACCTGAATTTCCTGAGAGCGAATTGTACAATGGGAACTACGGTTATTTCATTCTGACGGATGAAAGCTGTAAAGAAGCTGTAAAGAAGCTGTAAGGAAAAGGACTGTCGCAGGCTCTATGATTGGGCCTCCGGCAGTCTTTTTGCGCACAGGCCTCGACAGGCCTCGCCTGCTTATTTTTTCCTTGCAAGTGTTTCTGACATATGATAGACTCAGTGTTCAGAACAAGAGATATGCCCGCGGGCGAAGCTCTGCAGGGCACTTGACAGGCTCAGTGTTCAGGACGGGAGATATGCCTGTGAGCGAGGCTCTGCAGGGCACTTGACAGGCTCAGTGTTCAGGACAAGAGATATGCCTGTGGGCGAAATCCTGTATGGCAGTTTCGAAACGATGAGCAGGGATTACAGGGGAAAGAGGAGAACGATGGCACAATTATGGGGCGGACGCTTTACGAAACAGACCGATCAGGAGGTCTACGAGTTTAACGCGTCCATTTTGTTTGACAAGAGATTGTACCGCCAGGACATCGAGGGCAGCATGGCTCATGTGAAGATGCTGGCGAAGCAGGAGATTCTGACGCAGGAGGAATGTGACAGGATTCTCGACGGTCTGCAGGGGATTCTCCGGGACGTCGAGAGCGGGGCGCTTGCGATTACGACAGAGTACGAGGACATCCACAGCTTTGTGGAGGCGAATCTGATCGGGCGCATCGGGGATGTCGGGAAGAAGCTGCATACCGGACGCAGCCGCAACGATCAGGTCGCGCTCGATATGCGTATGTATGTGCGGGAGAAGGTCGTGGAGACGGACGGGCTGCTTCGTGGATTGCTCGTGGTGCTGCAGCGCATCATGGAGGAGAACGTCGACACGTTTCTGCCGGGCTTTACGCATCTGCAGAAGGCGCAGCCGGTGACGCTCGCGCATCACATCGGGGCGTATTTTGAGATGTTCCGCAGGGACCGTTCCCGGATGAAGGATATTTATCAGAGGATGAATTACTGCCCGCTCGGGGCAGGCGCTCTCGCGGGGACGACGTACCCGCTCGACCGCGAGTACACGGCGCGGCTGCTCGGCTTCGCCGGCCCGACCCGCAACAGCATGGATTCTGTTTCAGATCGTGACTATGTGATCGAGTATCTGTCGGCGCTTGCCACGGTCATGATGCATCTGAGCCGCTTCTCGGAGGAGATCATTCTGTGGAACTCCAATGAGTACGGCTTTGTCGAGCTGGACGACGCGTTCAGTACGGGGAGCAGCATCATGCCGCAGAAGAAGAACCCGGACATCGCGGAGCTCGTGCGCGGGAAGACGGGGCGCGTCTACGGGGCGCTGATGGGGATGCTGACGACGATGAAGGGGCTTCCGCTTGCGTACAACAAGGATATGCAGGAGGACAAGGAGGGCACCTTCGACGCGATCGATACGGTGAATTCCTGTCTGCGCTTGTTCACGGGTATGGTTGACACGATGAAATTTAACCGCGGCGCGATGGAGGCTTCCGCGCGCAACGGGTTTACGAACGCGACAGACGTGGCGGATTATCTCGTGAACCACGGCGTTCCGTTCCGGGACGCGCATGGGATCTCGGGCAGGCTGGTGCTGAAATGTATTGCCTCGGGCAAGGCGCTCGACGATCTGACGCTCGATGAATTCCGCGAGGAGAGCGAGGTCTTTGCCGAGGATATCTACGAGGCCATCAGCATGAAAACCTGCGTGGAGAAGCGGCTGACGCTGGGCGCGCCGGGGCAGGAGGCCATGCGGAAGGTGATCGCGGAGAACCGGAGCTACCTGGAGGAGACGCTGGCGGTGAATTTGAGTGAGATACGTTTGCAGCGGCCTGTTATGCAGTGTGCCTGCAGTAATGCAGAAGGAGAGAAGGCATAGAAAACAGAAGAATGAGAAAACAGATTCTGGGAAAACAGATTCTGGGAAAACAGATTCTGGGAAAACAGATTCTGGGAAAACAGATTCTGGGAAAACAGATTCTGGGAAAACAGATTCTGGAAAAACAGATTCTGGAAAGACAGATTCGGAAGTGTGCTATGAGAATGTATCGGATTTTGTACTTGACAGGTATCTGGGATGAGTGTATCTTATAAAGACAAATGTACGCCACACAAGAACAAACTAGAATTTTGAGCGGCGTATGATAGAATTAAGATGAGGAGAATGAGAAAATGGAGCAGAAATTGAAGGTTGGTATTCTGGGAGCAACTGGCATGGTGGGGCAGAGATTTATCTCCCTGCTCGAGAACCATCCGTGGTTTGAGGTAGTAGTCGTGGCGGCGAGCCCGCGCAGCGCGGGGAAGACCTACGAGGAGGCGGTCGGCGGGCGCTGGAAGATGACGACGCCGATGCCGGAAGCAGTGAAGAAGCTCGTGGTCATGAATGTAAACGAGGTGGAGAAGGTTGCCGCTGAGGTGGACTTTGTCTTCTCCGCAGTCGATATGTCCAAGGATGAGATCCGTGCGATCGAGGAGGCCTACGCAAAGACGGAGACCCCGGTTGTGTCGAACAACAGCGCGCACCGCTGGACGCCGGATGTGCCGATGGTGATCCCGGAGATCAATCCGGAGCACTTCGAGGTGATCGAGGCGCAGAAGAAGCGTCTCGGGACCAGGCGCGGTTTCATCGCGGTGAAGCCGAACTGCTCGATCCAGAGCTATGCGCCGGCGCTGAGCGCGTGGATGGAGTTTGAGCCGTACGAGGTGGTTGCGACGACCTACCAGGCGATCTCGGGCGCGGGCAAGACCTTCAAGGACTGGCCGGAGATGGTGGAGAACGTGATCCCGTACATCGGCGGCGAAGAGGAGAAGAGCGAGAAGGAGCCGCTGCGCATCTGGGGCAAGGTGGAGAACGGGCAGATCGTACCGGCGACCGAGCCGAAGATTACCTGCCAGTGCATCCGCGTGCCGGTGCTGAACGGCCACACGGCGGCCGCGTTCGTCAAATTCCGCAAGAAGCCGACGAAGGAGCAGCTGATTGAGAAGCTGGAGAGCTACCGCGGGCTTCCGCAGGAGCTGGATCTCCCGAGCGCTCCGAAGCAGTTTATTCAGTATATGCAGGACGACAATCGTCCGCAGGTGAAGCTTGATGTGGACTACGAGAATGGCATGGGCGTGTCGATCGGGCGCATCCGCGAGGACTCGGTCTATGATTTCAAGTTTGTCGGGCTGTCCCACAATACGGTGCGCGGCGCGGCCGGCGGAGCGGTGCTCTGCGCGGAGACCCTGAAGGCGAAGGGATATATTACTGCGAAATAGGATCCTGTTTCACATTCTTACGGTGTCAGCGGCCTGGCGTGATCAGCGGCAGGATTCTGTGAAACAAAAAATTAGTTGCCAAAATTGCCAAAGATAACGTATAATGGGACTGTTATGGAATTTGCCGTGACAGTCCTATTTGTGTCATAGGCTGGAGTATGGGCACCAGATGTTGTATTATTGTAGCTGCCCGGTCTTTTGCGGCCGCGATGCAGAAAGGAAAAATTTTACGGCAGCGTTTGCCGGGGACGGCAATGGATTCTGTGTATCTTTTGGAGGAAGCGGATGAAGCAGCTTTTCATAGCGGAGAAGCCGAGTGTGGCGCAGGAGTTTGCGAAGGCGCTAAAAGAGAATATGAGGCGCGGCGACGGGTACCTGGAGTCGGATTCCTACGTGGTGACCTGGTGCGTCGGGCATCTGGTGACGATGAGCTATCCGGAGGTCTACGACGAGAAGTATAAGCGCTGGAGCCTGAGCACGCTGCCGTTTTTGCCGGAGACCTTCCTGTACGAGGTGATTCCGGCGGTGAAGAAGCAGTTTGCGATCGTCAGCGGGCTGCTGAACCGCGCGGACGTCGATGTGATCTATGTCTGCACCGATTCCGGACGCGAGGGGGAATATATCTACCGCCTCGTGGAGCAGATGGCGGGCGTGAAGGGAAAACAGCGCAAGCGGGTCTGGATCGACTCGCAGACGGAGGAGGAGATCCACCGCGGGATCGAACAGGCGAAGGATCTGTCCTGCTACGACAATCTGTCCTCGGCGGCCTACCTGCGCGCGAAGGAAGACTATCTGATGGGAATCAATTTTTCCCGGCTGCTGACGCTGAAATACGGCAACGCGATCTCGAACTATCTCGGGACGAAGTACGCGGTCGTCTCGGTGGGCCGTGTGATGACCTGTGTGCTCGGCATGGTGGTGCGGCGCGAGCGGGAGATCCGCCAGTTCGTAAAGACGCCGTTTTATCGTGTGCTGCAGAGCATTGAGCTCGAGGGCAGGACGCTTGAGGGCGAGTTCCGCGCGGTGGAGGGCTCGGACTATTATCTGTCGCCGAAGCTTTACAAAGAGAATGGTTTTAAGGAGCGAAAAGACGCCGAAGAGCTGATCGCACGGCTGCTCGGCGGTGGGCCAAAGCCCGGACAGACAGCTGCCTCAGCTGCTTCAGGGCAGGCTGAAAGCTTTGCAGGGACAGGTTCCAAGCCAAAGCTTGAGGGAGCTCTGGGAGGATCGGCCGGCCCGGGGAGAGCAGTGACGACGATCGATTCGATCGAGAAGAAAAAAGAGAAAAAGAATCCGCCGCTTCTGTACAATCTCGCGGAGCTGCAGAACGAGTGCTCGCGTATGTTCAAGATTAGCCCGGACGAGACGCTGCGGATTGTGCAGGAATTATACGAGAAGAAGCTGGTTACGTATCCGAGGACGGATGCGAGGGTGCTCTCGAGCGCCGTGGCCAAGGAAATCTATAAGAATATCGCAGGGCTCCAGCGGTTCGGCCCCGCGGCGGAGTTCGCGCGCGAGGTGCTGGAGAAGGGAGCCTACAAGGGGATTGCGAAGACGCGCTACGTGAACGACAAGCAGATCACCGACCACTACGCGATCATTCCGACCGGACAGGGCCTGAACGCGCTCGGCTCGCTCAAGGGGAACGCGTTCGGCGTGTACGCGGCGATCGTGCGCCGGTTCCTGAGCATTTTTTATCCGGCGGCGGAGTTCCAGAAGATCAGCATGGTCACGAGGATGGAAAAGGAAAAATTCTTCTTCGCGTTTCGGGTGCTGACCGAGGAGGGCTACTTCAAGGTGGCCGGAAATCCGTACGAGAAGCGCGCGAAGCGGGCGCAGGCAGAGTCGGGAGAAGACTCCGGCCAGGGTCTGGCGCGGCCTGTCGGTGCAGGCGCCGGAACCGCAGGACAAGGGGCTGGAACTGGTGGACAGGAAACCGAAGCAAACGCAGGGGCAGGCAGATGGGAGCCAGGGCCGGCAGGAGCAGCCCCGGACAGTGCGGATGCCGACGGGGACGCGGGAGAGACGCAGCTTGGGCTGGAATTTCTCGAGACGATGAAGCATCTGCGCAAGGGCATGGAGCTGCCGGTGCGGGCGCTGAAGATCAAGGAGGGCGAGACCTCGCCGCCGAAGCGCTATAATTCCGGTTCGATGATCCTGGCGATGGAGAACGCGGGGCAGCTGATCGAGGACGAGGAGCTGCGCGCGCAGATCAAGGGCTCCGGGATCGGCACGAGCGCGACGAGAGCCGAGATTCTGAAAAAACTGATCGCAAATAAATACATTGCACTGAATAAAAAGACGCAGATTCTTTCCCCGACGCTTCAGGGGGAGATGATTTATGACGTCGTGTTTTATTCCATCCGCTCCCTGCTGAACCCGGAGCTGACGGCGAGCTGGGAGAAAGGGCTGACCTACGTGGCCGAGGGAACGATCACGGGCGACGAGTACATGGAGAAGCTGGAGCACTTCATCCGCTCGCGCACGGACGGCGTACTGGGACTCAATAACCAGTATGCGATGCGGCCGCTGTTTGACGAGGCGGCGAAGTATTATAGGCAAAGCAGTCCTGCGCGGACGGGAAAATACAGCCGGTCGGGAGGCACATCCCGAAGTAAGAAAAATACAGCGGACAAGGATGCAAAGAGTACCGTCAGCACAGCAGAGTAGAGATAATGTTGTGCCGGGGCGAGGAAGGCATGGAGAAAGAAAAGAGATAGGTGGGAGGCAGAGATGGAGACTTGTAAAATAGAGAATTTGTTTAATTTAGAGGAGACGATCGCCGCGGATCTGTTCAAGGGGGCGATCTACCCCTGGGCGGTGCTGCCGAAGATCGGCGCTTTTATCATTGAGCTTGGCGCGACGCTTTCCGCGGACGAGTACGACCGCGTGGAGGAAAATGTCTGGATCGCGAAGTCGGCGAAGGTGGCGAAAACGGCCTCCATCACGGGTCCGGCGATCATCGGCAAGAACGCCGAGGTACGCCACTGCGCGTTCATCCGCGGCAATGCGATCGTCGGCGAGGGCGCCGTGGTCGGCAATTCCACGGAGCTGAAAAATGTGGTGCTCTTCAACAAGGTGCAGGTGCCGCATTACAACTATGTCGGGGATTCGATTCTCGGCTACAAGGCGCACATGGGAGCCGGCTCGATTACCTCGAATGTGAAGTCGGATAAGAAGCTGGTCGTCGTGAAGGACGGGGACGAGCGCATCGAGACCGGGCTGAAGAAGTTTGGGGCGATGCTCGGAGATGAGGTAGAGGTCGGTTGCGGCTCGGTGCTGAATCCGGGAACGGTCGTCGGGCCGCGCACGAACATCTATCCGCTGTCGTCGGTGCGCGAGGTGGTTCCGGCGGATTCCATCTACAAGAAGCGCGGCGAGGTTGCGGAAAAATATTGATTTTAGCCACGCTGGCTGCCGGCCTTGTATAGGGTGCAGAGGAAAAGGAATGCAAAGATATTGTTTTAGAAGCGTATAAATGGAGCAGTTTGAGGATCAGAGCCCAGGCAGAGCAGTTTCAGTCAGGGCTGTGAAAGGATAGAGACAGGATTGGGAAGGGAACGGTAAAATGACGAAGGGCAACACATACGACGCGAGCAGCATTTCCGTGCTGGAGGGACTCGAGGCGGTCAGAAAGCGCCCCGGTATGTACATTGGGAGCGTCTCGCGCAAGGGTTTGAACCATTTGATTTATGAGATCGTGGACAACGCGGTGGACGAGCATCTGGCCGGTTACTGCGACAGGATTGAGGTGTATCTGGAGAAGGACGGCTCGGCGACGGTCGAGGACAACGGCCGCGGCATTCCGGTCGGGATGCACGAGAAGGGAATGCCGGCGGAGCGGCTGGTCTTCACGACGCTGCACGCGGGCGGTAAGTTCGACGATACGTCCTACAAGACGAGCGGCGGCCTGCACGGCGTAGGCTCCTCGGTCGTGAACGCGCTGTCGACCTGGCTGGACGTGCAGGTCATGCTGGGCGGCAAGATCCATCACGACCGCTATGAGCGCGGCGTCCCGGTGCAGGAACTGGTGAACGGGCTGCTGCCGGTCATCGGAAAGACGCCAAAGACCGGCACGCGGGTGTGCTTCCTGCCGGATCCGGAGATTTTCGAGAAGACGCGTTTCTCGGCGACGGAGCTCAAGAGCCGTCTGCACGAGACGGCCTATCTGAACCCGCAGCTCACGATCTATTTCGAGGATCGGCGCGGGGAGAGTGTGGAGCAGATCACGTTCCACGAGCCGGAGGGCATCGTCGGCTTCGTGCGCGAGCTGAACCAGACGTCGGAGACGATCTGCGATCCGGTCTATTTCAAAGGCGAGGCGGACGGAATCCAGGTTGAGGCGGCGTTCCAGTACGTCAACGAATTCCACGAGAATGTGCTCGGCTTCTGCAACAACATCTATAACGCCGAGGGCGGCACGCACCTGACCGGCTTCAAGACGACGTTCACGACGGTGATGAACGCGTATGCCAGACAGATTGGCGTTTTGAAGGAGAAGGATGTTAATTTTACGGGCGCAGACATCCGCAACGGCATGACGGCGGTCGTCTCGATCAAGCATCCCGATCCCCGCTTCGAGGGGCAGACGAAGACGAAGCTCGACAACCAGGACGCGGCGCGCGCGGTCGGCAAGGTGACCGGCGAGGAGATCGTCCTGTACTTTGACAAACATCTGGACGCGCTCAAGAACATTCTCTCCTGCGCGGAGAAGGCGGCGAAGATACGCAAGACGGAGGAGCGCGCGAAGACGAACCTGCTCTCAAAGCAGAAATACTCTTTCGACAGCAACGGCAAGCTCGCGAACTGCGAGAGCCGTGACAGCAGTAAATGCGAGATCTTCATCGTGGAGGGCGACTCGGCCGGGGGTTCCGCCAAGACGGCGCGCGACCGCAATTATCAGGCGATCCTGCCGATACGCGGCAAGATCCTCAACGTCGAGAAGGCCAGCATTGACAAGGTGCTCGCGAACGCAGAGATCAAGACGATGATCAACGCGTTCGGCTGCGGCTTTTCCGAGGGCTACGGCAATGACTTTGACATCACGAAGCTGCGCTACGACAAGATCGTCATCATGGCGGACGCCGACGTCGACGGCGCGCACATCAGCACGCTGCTTTTGACGCTGTTTTATCG
>CANQWV010000054.1 GCA_947627645.1 uncultured Lachnospiraceae bacterium
CTCAACGCCTGCCTTTGCCACCTTCGCGGAGTTGATGCCGACCACATGGCCGTTCATGTCGAGCATAGCGCCGCCGCTGTTGCCGCCGTTGATCGCCGCGTCTGTCTGGATCAGCTTCGTGTTGTCGTAGCCCTCCAGCTGGATCGTGCGGTTCAGGGCGCTCACGATGCCGGTCGTCACCGACTGACCGTAGCCGAGCGCGTTGCCGATGCACACCACCTGCTGTCCCACGACCAGGTCGTCCGAATCGCCGATCTTCGCGACCTTGATCTTGTCAAGCGTATCGCCAGGGATGTCGGAGAGCGCCACCGAGACGACCGCCAGGTCATTGTCGTCGTCCGCCCCCTTCACGGTCGCCTTGCACATCTCATCGTCCACAAAGCCGACCGTCAGCTCCGTCGCGTCCTCGACCACATGGTAGTTCGTCGCGATCAGCAGCTCGCTGTCATTCTGCCCGATGATAATGCCGGAGCCGCAGCTCTCGCTCTCGTAGGTATAGGTCCTGCCCCTGTTGTTGCCCCAGCCGAAGCCGTACATGCCATACATCCCGAACAGATCCTGCACCTCCTGCACCGACTTGTTCGTGATGGAGACGACCGCCGGCTGCACCTCGCGCGCTACATCCTCCACGCCGGTGATCGTGCCGGTCGCCTTCAGCTCAGATTCGTCCACCTCGGCCTCGTCTATCAGACCCTCGCTCGTGCCGTCTTCGTCCTCCTCTGCCGTCGACAGTAGCGTGTACTCTCCGCTGCCTCTCAGGTTGTCATCCTTATCCGCAAAGCCGGTCAGCCCTGCGACGGCGCCCGCCGTCAGTACTCCTGCACACAACAGCGTGATCAATGTTTTCTTCTTCATAATAATTCCTCCTTTATTCTCCGTGCCGCGACCCCGGCCCAAGCCGCCTGGTTTTTCCTGCCGCGATTTGCCGGATCCGTGTCCCGGAAGCCTTCTGCTCTTCGCAATGATTTTGCAACTGTTTTGCAGCTCCTATGCAATTTAGCAGTTACCCTTTTCCTTGTTTACGTTACGCAGTATAAAAAGTTCATTTGACGGATTTGTGATTAATTTGTGGTAAATTTGTGAATTGTAAAAATGCGGGGAATGTGGCTGTCCGCAGTTATACCAGGCACTCAGCCCAGCCCTTTGTTCCACAAAAGCAGCCCGAACCAGGTCACGAGATTGCCGCCGTTGTCGAACACGATCCCCGCCTTCTCCGCCAGCAGCGGGACGACGATCCCATATCCTTCAATACAGGGGATCATGCGATCCGGGTGGCGGCACGGCCCGTCCGGATACGCGCAGGTGCTGCAGCACGCGCAGGAATCCCCGGAAAGCGCCAGCGTGTCCAGCCCGCAATCCCGGAAAATCCCGCGGATCTCTCCTGTGATCTCCTCATGCCCTCGCCTCGTGCTCAGCGTCTCTTCCATATTTTCAATGTCCTGCACCTCCGCGACCGTCGTAAAAACAAACGCGCCTTCATAGCTGCTGCACCGGGCGCGGCATTCTTCCACACTGCCGACCCCGGGCGGACAGGCCCAGCTCGTCCCATAGCGCGGACACTCGCTGCGGCAGATCTCCCTGACCCGCTCCGAGAAGCTGATCTCACTCGCGTCAAGCCATGCGTACTGCACAACCGGAAGCGCCGCCAGCCCGTCTTCGATTTTCTTCTTCGCCGACTCGTCTATCATCTGATTTGCCTCATTTTCTGAATATAAAATAGTATACCCGGAAACAATAGTTTCTTCAACATTCACTTGATTTTTTCGATGATACTTGGTATCGTTAAGCTTATCACATATATTATTAGGAGATTTCGCATGGCTTTTGCAGGGAAAGGATTATTGGCGCTGATCTGGCTGCTCCTTGTGCCGGCTTTCGCGGGCGCTTTATTTTTTCGCAAAGATGAGACCCCGACCTGGATCGATTGTCTTCTGGCGGGATATCTGTTTCTTTTTTCGCTCTCTGAGCTTCTGATCCTGCCTATGATGTACTTCAGGCTTCCCCTGCACGTTCTCGTTGTCAGCTACGGCGTCCTCACCGGAATATGCGCCCTGGCAGGCGCAGTCCGGCTTGCGCGCTCGGGCCGTTTCTCCCTGCAGCGTCCATGCGCAGGCCGTGCGGCGGACATCGGCCAGTCCCGGCAGACCGTCCAGCCTTCACGTCCCGGCCTGATCGGGCTCCTGCGCGGAAGCTCTCCGTTCCTATGGGCCGCGCTGGCCGTCATCGCCTGTCAGCTCGCCATCGTATTTCTGGCCGCACACTTTGACGCGGACGACGCCCTGTACGTCGCCGCCGGCACCACGGCCACAGAGACAGACAGTATTTTCTATATCGACGCTTACACCGGGACGCCCGACCGCTGGCTCTCCAACCGCTATGCGCTGTCGCCGTTCCCGATCTTCCTCGCAGTCATCAGCCGGCTCTGCGGCGGACTTCACGCGGCAGTTACCGCGCATACCATTTTCCCGCCCATATTCCTCATCTGCGTGTACAGTGTAATGTACCGTCTCGCGCAGAAATGGTTCGAAGGCGACCGGGACGCGCAGGGCATCTTTCTGTTCCTGACCGCGATGCTCTCCTGGTTTTCCGCCTATTCCGTCTACAACACAGGGAGCTTCCAGATGCTGCGCCTGTGGCAGGGCAAGGCTGTATTGGCCGCTTTTCTGCTGCCCCTGATCTATTATCTCTCTGTCTCGATCATTCTGGAGAGACAGACCCGGTATTCCTGGGCGCTGCTCTTTATGGCAAACCTTGCCGGCTGCCTCCTCACCTCGATGGGGATCATCCTCACTCCGCTGATGACAGGCCTTTTTCTTCTGCTTGGCCTGCTGCGCCACCGAAGCGTGAAGCAGCTGTTCGCGGGGATTGCCTGCTGCCTGCCCTCTCTAGTGCTGGGAGCTGTCTATCTCTTCCTGATGATGTGACATTCCGCCCGGCTCATCCGGGCAGGAGCCAGGGAAAACCAGGACAGTTCGGCAGGACTGCGCTCACCCGAAAAGCGGTTCATCCGGGAAGACCGCAGGGAAGCTCCCTGCGTTTGTCCGTTTTTTGTATAGGAAAGGAGAACGAACATGAAAGCTGCCATAGACTGGAGCATTTATATCTGGAGATTATACTGGAATGACAGCTGCTTCCAGTATCTCCTGCCCGCTGCCGTCCTCTATCTGCTGATCTTCCACAGAAAAAAACGCAGCGTACGCCAGGTGCTCGCGTTCTCTGCGCTTGTACTGTTTGTCTATCTCTTTCCGCCCACCTCAAAACTCATCTGCTTCTGCATCGGAGACAATGTCTACTGGCGGGTTCTGTGGCTGCTTCCGACGATCCCGGTCATCGCGCTGGCCGCCACCGAGCTTCTGCGCGGAAGGCGTTCCCGGCTTGCCCGGGCGGCGCTCCTGCTTCTGTGCTGCGGCGTCATTGCCATAAGCGGCAGGGATATGCTGAGCTCCGGCAGCTACACCCGGACGGTCAACCGCCAGAAAGTCCCAGATCCGATCGCACACATCTGCAACCGGATCCAGGAAGAGGCGCAGGCGGACGGAATCCGCGAAATCTGCATGGTGAGCGACGAGTACGTAGCCTCCTATGTGCGTGTGTACGACCCATCCATCACGCAGGCGTACGGCCGTTGGGGCAGAAACGCCATAAACAGGGCGGCGCGGCGCGTATTCCATCTGATGCGGCAGGAGGAGCCCAACTACCGCAAGATTGCAAAATACGCCAGACGGGCGGGCTGCAACTTCCTCGTGATCTCCGTCCCAAAGAAAAAAGTGCGCAAAATCAAGCGCTTCGGCTATGTGAAGATCGGCGATGTCGGCTCTTATTCCATCTTCCAGCTGGAAGAAAACTGAGCAAAGCCTTATTTTTCATCGTCGGCGCCACGCCTGAAAGCCTGAAGATACTGCTTCAGCGCCCGGTACGGCGACGTCTTCAGCGCGACTGACAGTCTGACGGTTATAGATACTGCTTCAGCACCTGATACAGCGCCGACACCGGCAGTCCCACCACGTTATTGTAGTCGCCTTCGATCGCTTCCACCCAGGCCGCAAACATCCCCTGGATTCCGTAAGCCCCGGCTTTGTCCATCGGCTCTCCGGTATCCAGGTATTTTTCTGTCTCTTCCTCAGTCATCGGGAAAATATGCACCTTTGTCTCGCAGGAAAATACATGGCGCTGTACGTCCGCGCCGCTCTTGACAAGGACGGCCACTCCGGTGAAGACCGAGTGCGTATTTCCCTGGATGCCGCGCAGCATCCGGCGCGCGTCCTCCCGGTCTTTCGGCTTTCCCATGATCCGGCCGTTCTGCCATACGATCGTGTCCGAGCCAATCACAATCCCCTCGCCGACGTCCTCCGCCACATTCTCCGCCTTCTGCAGGGCAAGCTCCTCCACTACCTCCTGCGGGAGCTGTCTTGTGATGAGCTCCTTTGCCCTGCTCGGTATCACTTCAAACTCCAGTCCGATCTGCCGCAGCAGCTCCTTTCTTCTCGGCGACGCCGACGCCAGTATGATTCTCCTCATGATGCGCTCCATTCCGCCGCCTCTTCACAGGCGGCACAAGCAAATAATGAGAAAGTGCTGAAAAGGGTTCATTGGCGGATGTAAATTCCCTGCGACTCGATAAACTCGTCCAGGTCTGCGATCGTCTCCTCCGCCCAGGTCTCACTGACAACCGGTTTATCAGATCGCCCGCCATCCCGATCCTCCGCAGGCGCCTGCGGGCGCAGCTGACCTGCCTCCCTCTCCTCCGCGGCTTCGGTTTTTTCTCCCTGCCTCCCAATAAGCACTTCGTCCTTTCCCAGTCTTTCCTCCGACATGGCTGCTCCTCCTTTTTTGTTTTCCCTTCTATGCGATTTTCCCTTTTTAATGAGTTTCCCCTTCTATGTAGCACAACGGCAGCACAGCCTGCCGCCCCGTCGCAGCCCGCCGTACTGCCCGCTTTCTGCCTTCTGTCTTTCTTTGTATGTCAGACTTCCTGTTCGCTTCCTTTGCAGGCTCCGCGCAGCCTATTCCAACCTGCTCCCTTCGCCGGCCGACCTTCCTGTCCGCTTCCTTTGCAGGCCGACTTCTTGTCTGCTCCCTTTGTAAGTTCCGCGCAGACTATTCCAACCTGCTCTCTTCGCCGGCCCCGCACAGCCTATCTGCCGCAGCGCCGTCAGCCTTTCCAGAATCCCTCCTGGCCAAGCTCGGTCATGCGCACGCGCCCCTTGAACTGGAGCTCCGGATTCTTGATGCTCACTCTCGTCCCGCCCGGGACAGAAGAAGTGATAAACGCATTCGATCCGATAACCGCGCCCTCGCCGATGACCGTCCCACCGCCGAGAATCGAAGCTCCCGAATACACCGTGACATTGTCCTCCAGCGTCGGGTGGCGCTTAGAGCCGCGCAGATTCTGCCCGCCCCTCGTGGAAAGCGCGCCGAGCGTCACGCCCTGATAGATCTTCGCGCCCGTGCCGATCTCCGTCGTCTCTCCGATGACGACGCCCGTGCCGTGGTCGATGAAAAAATAGCTTCCGATCGTCGCGCCCGGATGAATGTCGATGCCGGTCAGGCTGTGCGCATGCTCCGTCATGATCCTCGGGATCATCGGAACGCCCAGAATGTGCAGCTCGTGCGCGATCCGGTTCACCGTGATCGCAAAAACGCCCGGATAAGAAAAGATCACCTCGTCCGTATTGAAGGCCGCCGGATCGCCGTCATAGGCCGCCTGCACATCCGTGGCAAGGATCGAACGCAGCGCCGGAAGCCGCTCCATGAACGCGGAGACAATCTCCTCCGCCTTCGCGCGCGCCTCCTGCTCGCTTGCCGGAAGCTCAGCCTTGTGGTACAGCGCCTTCGCGACCTGCTTCGTCAGGCGGTACTGGATGTCCTCCAGCAGCTCACCCACATGGTATTCGATCGTGTCCTGATTGAGGTTCTTCGCCTCGAAATAGCCGGGAAACACGACGCAGCGGATCTTCTCAAGCAGGTCAATGATAATCTCATTGTTCAGTCTGTATTTCATATCGATACTGCAGGTCTGCGGGAACTCCCGGTAGCTTTCCAGAATCTCCCCCACAAGTCTGTCAATTTTCTTTTTTCCGGAATCCTGCATTATGGATCTTCCTTTCTCGCATAAATGGAGCTTATAACATAAATATGCCGTCCGTCTCTGCATGGAGACCGGGCTTTATCACTAATATGCCATGTTGCAGATCTGGTAAAGCTTCGCCTCCGTCACCTCGTACGGCACGTTGCGCAGCTTGGACTCGTTCGCCAGGATCCCCTTGACCGCTTTTGTCACCAGCTCGTCGTCGGCCTCCATCGGTCCGATCAGGTTGTGCAAAAACGCGGAAAAATACTGTATATCCGGAAAACCGATCAGTCCAAGAACCTTCTTGCGTAGCAGCGGACCGGCCAGCGCGAGATAACCAGGCAGGAAATATCCGACTGCTTTCCCATGCGGTACGCCCTTCTCGTAGGTAAAATAATAGCTCAGCCCATGCGGCAGCGACGTCCCCGTATGCGAGATTGCCATGCCCGCCAGCGTAGACGAAAACAGCAGCGTATCGCACTCCTCCAGCGTGAGGCTTGCCCCGATCAGCACGTTCTTGACGCTGCTCCAGCCCTGCATACCATACTCGCAGAGCATGAAGCTGAACGCTGTGGCCTGCGCGTTGATGTAACTCTCTATATAGTGTCCGAGCGCGTCAACCGCCGTATTCACCAGAATATTCTTTGGAAGATTCATCAGATACCTGCCGTCTAAAAGCGCGAACGCAGGGTAAACCCGATGCGGCAGGCTCGCCTTGATGCGCTGTTCATGGATCGTCAGGATCGCATAAGGCGTCGCCTCAGAGCCGGTGCCGCAGGTCGTCGGCACCTCGACGACCGGAAGAGCCGCGGCCGGCTCCTTCTGATACAGGAACTCCGCACCCTTATCCTTCTGCGCGATCATCAGCGCGATCGCCTTCGCCGCGTCCATCGGGGATCCGCCCCCGATTCCGATCACGAAGTCAACCTGCTCCTCGACCCCCAGATCCCGAACCCTCATCACCAGCTCAATCGATGGGTTCTCCTCTGTCTCGTCAAAGACGACATAGTCCACGCCCCTCTCCTTCAGAACGTCTGTGACATCCGCGAGCGAACCATTCCCGGCCGAGCTTTTGCCCGTCACGATCAGCGCCCTGTGCCCGAGCGACGCCCACTCGTCGCCATGCTTCTTTACACAGTTTTGCTCACTGTAAATTTTCGTCGGCAAGTAAAAATACATCCCTTATCTCCCCTTCTGTGAAAAAATACTTATCCTCCTGCCCCTTGCTTTAAAAGATATCTTCCGCCTTTTCCTTCAGATCTTCCGCAGCTTCCTTAAGCTCCCCGGCCGCATTTTCCGCAACCGTCTTCGCGCCCTCGGCGACTTCGCTGGTTTTCTCCATCGCCGCTCCGGCAAGATCCGAAACTGTATCCTTGAAATTCCCGGCCGCGTCTGACGCCATGTCTTTCACATTCTCCACAGCATCGCCGGCCGCCGCAGCCATATCTTCCGCCACATCCGCTGCAGCGTCCTTTGCGTCTTCCGCCAGATCCTTCGCCTCGCCTGTGATATCCTCCGCGTCAACGACCACCGACGCCTCATCGCCCTCATCGGCGACCTCGACGACTTCCGGAAGCTTGAACCCGCAGTTCGGGCAGAAACGCTCATCCCCGGAGACCTCCATGCTGCAGCCCGGGCAGAGCACGACGCCCTTCACCTGGCGCAGCTGTTCCTTCAGCTGTTCGATCTCCGCGGTCTTCTCGTTGATCGTGTTGATCAGTTCTTCAAAGCCCTCCGGAATATAATCCTTGTGAAGTTCATAGAATTTCTTGCCGATTTCCGAATAGACACCCTCGATCTGCTTCTTCGCGTCGCTCACCTTTCCATTGAGCTGCCGGATCCTGTTCAGCTTCTGAACCTCTTCCGCCGTATCCTTTCCCAGCTTCTTTGCCTTCTCTGTAATTTTCTTTGTGATATCATTGAAATCCATAATATTTCCTCCATTCTCTGTTAATTATAAAATTTTCTCCCATATGGCACCGCTTTATTCGTCGATGTCTCTCATCGCACAGCCGGCATTCCCACAGAACGCTCCGATATCTCCCTGCATGGTTCTCATCGTGATGCGCCCACAGCCTGACTATCCCTGCAGGATGCGCTTCTATTCATTATAGATCAGCGCCATGAATACGAGATCCTCCTGCGAATTGTTCTCGATCGCATGACCCTGTCCGACCTCGATATAACATACATCTCCGGGGCCAACCTCATTCCGGGAGCCGTCGTTGTCGACAAAAATCCCGTGTCCCTCCAGAATAAAATATGGCTCCGTGTCGCCAATGTGCTCGTGAAATCCGATGCTGCAGCCCGGCTTCAGGCGGATCCGCGCGTACAGCCTGCCGTGCCCATTCATCTCCTCCTTTGTAACGATATGCTCCAGAGTCACCTTTCCGTTGCCCCCGCGCATATTCTCTCTGACCTCCAGAGTCGGTTTCCTTACCATAAAGACGCCCCCTTTTTCTTTTCTACAGTTTAAAAGAAGCGCCGCAAAAAGTCAACTTGATTCACGTATCTTTCAAAAGATTTCAGAAAAATAAGCACCTTCCGTTTTCTATCTGTACAATAAAGAGAGACCCGAAAGAAAACAGCAGCAGGCTCCGGCAGCCTCACCGCGCACAGTAGCTGCAGCTCTCGCGCACCACCAGCCGCCCCTGCATCTCGATCCGCACATTTTCCTGATGTCCCCCGTCGATCCGGTCCAGAAGCAGCGAGACCGCATGATGCGCCATCTCCCTTTTGGGGATGTTGATCGTCGTGAGCATCGGCGACGTCGTCTCCGCCTCCCGGATGTTGTCGATGGAAATGATCGAAGGGACGTACCCCTTCTTCCGCTGCGTCCTCAGAGCGTCAAACACGCCGAGCGCCGTGCTGTCGTTCGCGCAGAACACCGCCGTCGGGCGCTCGGCCCTGCCCAGGATCACGCTCATCATCTGCTGACCCTCCTGCCTGGTCTGGCTCGTGGGATAGACGTTGGAATAGTCCAGCGGCAGCTTGTGCGCCATCAGCGACTGGTGATAGCCGATGTACCGCGCCTCATAGGAGCAGTCCCCGATGTAGGCGATCCGCCGGTGTCCCAGAGAGATCAGGTAATCCATCGCCATCTCGGCCGCCTGAGAACCGTCGCAGAACACCTCATCGTAGTCAAAGCTCGTGGGGTTTCGGTCGATCCCGACCAGGTTCTGATACTGCTTTTTCAGAAAGGGAAGCAGCTCCGGCGGACATTTCCCGAGCATGACCAGCCCGTCCGGCGACTGATCCGACGGATGTGCGCGGGAGAGGTTTTTCGAACGGCTGATCATGTCCGGGAGCGTGAGAAGGCGGTGCAGCACGCACTGCCTCTGCAGCAGAATCTCTCGGAGAACCTCATAGAGCTCCTTGAAAAAAATATCCTCCTCCAGCGTTTGAAACCTCGTGAGAAACACATCGATCTGCCGATGCGCCTGCTGTGCGGACTGTCCGCGCTTCAGCTGCTGCGCCGCATGGTTCGGAATGTAATCCAGCTCCCTGGCTGCCTCCCAGATGCGCTCCTGCAGCTCCTTGTCCCTGCAGACATAGTCCGGCTGATTCAGGACGCGCGACACCGTGGCGACCGAAGCGCCGCTTCTTTTCGCAATCTCCTTAATCGACATAGCTGATTCCTTTCTTTGAAAAATATTAATCCTGTGAAAACGTTATCTCATTTTTGCGTAATAATTCGTGCGCTCTTGCTGATTTTATCACATATATCAATATTTTCAATACATTTTTGATTGTAAACGTTTTCAATATTTGCCTTGTTTTCTGCTCTCGCGGAGAATATCATAAAAGAAGTTCAGGACACCGCCCGCACCAATCCTTTCTCACGGACATCCGGATGCGGGCAGCGAACAACAATTAACAGGAATCAAAGAGGAGTGTAAAAAATTATGAAGAACTGGAAAAAATTATCTCTTGTCACCAGCATGACCGTTCTCGCCGTCGGCCTTATTTTCGGCACGGCAGCCGCTAAGGACACCGAGGTGAACATCGGCTACTTTAACAACGTGACCCACGCGCAGGCGCTCTATATGAAGGCGCAGGGAACGCTCGAGGATGCGCTTCCCGACGATGTGAAGATCAACTGGACCGCGTTCAACGCCGGCCCTGCGGAGGTGGAGGCGCTCTTCGCGGAGGACATCGACATCGGCTACATTGGGCCTGTCCCGGCCATCACCGCAAACGTGCGCTCCGAGGGCGACGTGACCGTGCTCTGCGGAGCTGCGCAGGCCGGCGCGATCCTCGTGAAGTCCGCGGACGCCGAGATCGCATCCGTCGCGGATCTCGCCGGGAAGACGGTCGCAATCCCGCAGCTTGGAAACACCCAGCACCTGTGCCTGCTGAAGCTTCTGTCTGACAACGGCCTCGCACCCGCAGACCAGGGCGGCAATGTCACCGTGGCCGCCGTGGAGAATGCGGACGTGCTGAACATGATGGATCAGGGCAACATCGACGCCGCGCTCGTCCCGGAGCCGTGGGGCTCCACACTGCTGAACGGCGGAGCTGAGATCGTCCTCGATTACGACGAGGTTTACAAGGACGGCGACTACCCGGTGACCGTCGTAGTCGTACGAAACGAGTTTCTGGAAGAGCATCCCGACATCGTTGACACCTTCCTCGAAAAGCACGACGAGACGACCGCTCTCCTGCTTGAGAACGCGGACGAGGCAGCCTCTGTCGTAAACGAGGAGCTGAACACGGCAACCGGGAAATCCCTGGAGCCGTCCATTCTCGAGAGCGCATTCACGCGCATCGTTTTCTCCAATGAGGTCAGCGAGGATGCAATGCAGGACTTTGCAGACATCTCCCTGGAACAGGGCTTCATTCTGGAGAGCTACGAGAATCTGTTCACAGAGCGATAAGGAGACCGCTATGTCATTACTGTTGAAAAATGTAACCAAAACCTTTCAGGATTCCGGACAGGACGCTGTCCGGAACGTTGACCTGGAGATTCGGGACGGCGAGTTTGTCTGCGTCGTCGGCAAAAGCGGCTGCGGCAAAAGCACATTGCTGAATCTCATCGCCGGGCTGGAAAAGCCGACCTCCGGGGAAATCCTGCTGGACGGCGCTCCGATCAAAGGGCCCGGGGCAGACCGCGTTGTGATGTTCCAGGAGCACGCGCTCTTTCCCTGGCTGAACGTCATCCAGAACGTAAAGTTCGGCATGGAGCTCGCCGGCGTTCCCAGGCAGGAGCAGGAAGAAAAGGCGATGAAATATCTCGAGCTCATGCAGCTTGCGGATTACCGGAACTACGCGATCCACCAGCTCTCCGGCGGAATGCGGCAGAGAGTCGCGCTCGCAAGGGCGCTGACTTTGGACTCCAAGATCCTGCTGATGGACGAACCGTTCTCAGCCCTGGACAAACAGACCTCCAACCGGCTCCGGGCGGAGCTCCAGGACATCTGGATGCAGACACGGCGGACCATCTTTTTCATCACACACAGCGTGGAAGAGGCCGTCTATCTGGCAGACCGGGTCATCGTCCTGTCCAACGGAAAAGACAGTGTGCAGGACATCGTGCCGATCGCACTGGAGCGCCCACGCCACGTCTACGACGAGGCGTTTGTGGAATACCGGCGCAGGATTCTGAGCGAAGTGCAAAAAGAACTGTAGAAACCGCTTCCAGAAAGGTAGAGAAAAATGACCAGAAAAACCAAGAAAGAAAACACCAAATTCATAAAACTGCTGCAGCAGCTTCTGTTCCTGCTCGGCATCGTCGCCCTCTGGCAGCTTCTGTATTTTGTCGGGGTCGACCTGCTCGAATTCTGGAAGCCCTACGCAATGCCCTCCCCGGCAGGCGTCTGGAAAAGCCTCGTGCGCCTCATCGAAAGCGGCACCCTGTTTACCGCCATCGGCAACAGCCTCCTGCGCGGCATGATCGGCTTCCTGATCTCTGTCGCGTTCGGAACGGTTCTCGGCTTCCTGATGGAGCATTTTCCTTTTCTGCACCAGAATATGCGCCCGTTTGTGATGGGCGTACAGACCCTCCCAAGCGTCTGCTGGGTGCCGTTCTCCATTCTGTGGTTCGGCCTCTCCGAGCAGGCGATCATCTTCGTCGTGATCATGGGCTCCGCGTTTTCCATCGCCATCGCGACCGACAACGCGATCCACAACGTGCCGCCGATCTACAAAAAGGCCGCCCTGACGATGGGCGCCAGCCAGAAGCAGATCTACCGCAAGGTGATCCTGCACGCCTGCCTCCCGGAGCTCATCTCCGGTCTCAAGCAGGGCTGGTCGTTCGCGTGGAGGGCGCTGATGTCCGGCGAGGTCATGACGACCTGCATCGGCCTCGGCCAGACGCTGATCACCGGGCGCAACCTCGCGGACATCAACCAGGTCATGCTCGTGATGATCATCATCGTTCTCGTGGGAATCCTGATCGATCAGATCTTCTTCCGCAGCCTGGAGCGGCGCATCTACCGGAAACGCGGACTTGCCTGAACATTTATTTCCCCTCAGAAGAACCACAAAGGCTACATGATCCTGCGTCATACGCATCAGTGCTGAAGTCTCAGAACCATCCGGTTGAATCACGCGCTGCAGGATCTTGTACAACATTGATAAAAATACACAGCAAAAAAGCCCCGGAAACGGGACTTTTTTGAATGCTTTTAAGGTGCCACCCGGATTTGAACCGGGGATAAGGGTGTTGCAGACCCGCGCCTTACCTCTTGGCTATGGCACCATCATGACTCCTACGGGAATCGAACCCGTGTTACCGCCGTGAAAGGGCGATGTCTTAACCGCTTGACCAAGGAGCCTTATCCTATAAAATTTGCCCACTGAGCTGTAGGAAACTGGTTCCTCAAGCTGGGCATAAAACCCAGACGGCCACTGCATCAGCGACAAACAAAATAATAGCATAACTCATCACTTTTGGCAAGCACTTTTTGCCGACTTTTCGCAACGCTTTTCGCGACGGCTTTTCGCGGCTTTTTGCTCCCTGTCAAAGCAAAGCGATTCCTTCTGCTCTGACAGGGGCAAATGAAAAATCCAGCGCCTCAGCGGTGTTCCTCCAGCCAGCGAAGCGCCATCTGTACATAGGCGGCGCTGCCGCAGTACAGCACAGAATCGTCAAAGCGGGTTTTCGGATTGTGCTGGCTGTAAAGGTACCCTTCGTTTGAATTTCCGGCCGTCAGGAACATACTCACTGTCGGAACCTTATGGCTGACAAAGGCGAAATCCTCGCTGCCTCCGCCCGGCTTTCCGCCGCTGATCGCATTCATATCGAGAACGCCCTGGCCGAACAGCTCCTTCATATAGCTCATCGCGTCCGCCGAGAGCGCCGGGTCGATCACCATGCAGGGGCAGTAATCATAGAACTCCACCTCCGCCTCACAGCGCAGCGCGGCGGCGACGCCCTTACAGATCTCAGTCATACGCGTGCGGATTCTCTCACCCACCGCGTTCTCAGCGTCTGTCGTGCGGATCGTCCCCCACATCTCGGCCGTATCCGGGATGACGTTGGACGTCTTGCCCGCCTCGAAATGGCCGGTCGTGAACACGCCGAACTCGTTTCCATCCAGCTCACGGCTGTTGATCTCCTGCAGCGCCAGATGAATGTGCGCGGCCGCGGTGATCGGGTCGATCGCCAGATGCGGCGTCGAGCCGTGGCCGCCCTTTCCTCTGACCGTGATGTGGTACTGTTCACAGGAAGCATTCGCAATCCCTCCGCCAGAGATCATCAGCATCCCTGCGGGCAGCGGCATCCCCGCCACCACATGAATCATCATTGCCGCGTCCACCTTCGGATTCTCAAGCAGACCTGCCGCCATCATATCGAGCGATCCCTGGAAAATCTCCTCCGCCGGCTGGAATTCCAGCTTGACGGTGCCCTGGATCTCATCCTCATGCTCTTTTAAAATCCGGGCGGCGCCCAGCAGCATCGCCGTGTGCATATCGTGGCCGCAGCCGTGCATCTTGCCCTCGATCCGGCTCGCGAACTCCACGTCCGCCTCCTCCCGGATCTGCAGCGCGTCCATATCCGCGCGCAGCAAGATCGTCTTGCCCGGATGCTTTCCTCCTGCCAGAGCGACCAGGCCACATTTCCCCATCTCCTCCGGGACATAACCCATCTCTTCCAGTTCCTTTTTGACCAGCGCCTTTGTCTGGGGCAGCTCAAACCCAATCTCCGGGTTTTTGTGCAGCTCTCTGCGAATCTTCTGAATTCTCTCCTGTACCCCGGCTGCTTCCCGTAATAATGCCTTTCCGTCCATTCTATATCCGTCCTTTCCTCCCTCTGCGAGAATGATGATCTGCTCCATGTTCTAAACGATATGCACTGCTACCGCTCTCCAGTTTTCTCCCGGGCGACAATACAGGACATCCCCCTCCATCCAGACTTCCGGCTCTGTATCGGAATAACTGCCGCGGATCGTGGTCGGAGCCCCGAACGGAAGCTTCAGGCCGATCGTCTCCGGGACGGAGCCGCCGAATGTGTGAATCAGCGCGTACGCCTCGCCGTTCTCCCCGACGCGCACGATTCCCTGCCAGCCTTCCGGATGACGCATACGCGCGACCGGCGGGCTCAGGTGGTAGGTCTGTCCCTTTTTGATAATCGGGGCAATCTCGCGGTAAAATACAATGCCGCGCTCAATGACCTCCCACTGCTCCCTGCTCAGATTCGTCACATCTCCAGACAGACACATACGCCCAAGAAATGTGCTCGCAACTGAGTATGCGATCCGCTTCCGGCTGTCTGTCTCACGGATAACCGCCCAGATCTGGCTCTGCCGCGGCAGAATCGCGCGGTGCAGGTTCGCAGCGATGATCGGGATCTCCACACACTCATGCGCATCCGAGAACGAAGCCATCGATGTCGCCGCCATGAGCCCCGGCTCCAGGCGGTGT
>CANQWV010000055.1 GCA_947627645.1 uncultured Lachnospiraceae bacterium
GCCGAACCTTGCGCGTATCAGCGCGGAACGCGTTCAGACAGAGCTCGTGAAGCTTCTGGTTTCCCCGAATCCGCACTGGTTCCGGCTCGCCTATGAGTGCGGGATCACGGCGGTCGTCATGCCGGAGTTTGACCGCATTATGCTGCAGCGGCAGAACAACCCGCACCACGCCTATACGACCGGGGAGCATACGCTGCTCGCGCTGCGCAATGTCCCGGCGGACAAGACGCTGCGGCTTACCATGCTGTTCCACGATATGGGAAAGCCTGAGGTATTCTCGACAGATGAAGACGGCAAAGATCATTTCCGGGGGCATGCGGCGCACAGCGAGAGGATCGCGCGCGACATCATGAACCGCCTCAAATTCGACAATGACACAAAGCATACGGTCTGCTGCCTGGTGCGCAATCACTCCCGCTATCCGCAGCTGGACGCACGTGACGTGCGGATCTGTGCGCATGAGATCGGGCCGGAGCTTTTTGACGCGTTCCTGCACGTGAAACGGGCGGATATCGTGGCACATCACCCGGACATCATTCCGGACGCCCTGCATTATCTGCGCGAGGTGGAGCGCATCTGGAGAGACGTCAAGGCGCGTGGGGATTGCCTGACGCTGCGGGAGCTCGCGCTCAGCGGCCGGGATCTGATCGGAGACGGCGTGAAGCCCGGGCCGGCGCTGGGAGAGCTGCTGGAGACGCTTCTTGGGGAGGTTCTGGATGACCCGAAGCGAAACAACCGGGCGTACCTGCTCAGACAAAGCCGTGCTCTGCGCGGGATACAGGATGAGGGGGAAGCAGCTCAGAAACTCAGATGGACAGGATTGGGAGGAACGGACAGATGAAATCCCCGCTTACGACATTGTGTTATATCGAGAAGGACGGGCAATATCTGATGCTGCACCGCGTCAGCAAGAAGAACGACGTCAACAAAGACAAATGGATCGGCGTCGGCGGACATTTTGAGGAGGGGGAGAGTCCGGAGGAGTGCCTGCTGCGCGAGGCGAAAGAGGAGACCGGCCTCACGCTGAGATCGTGGCGGTTTCGCGGGATCGTGACTTTTCTCGCGGAGGGCTGGCCCACGGAATATATGTGCCTGTATACGGCAGATGAGTTCGAGGGAGAGCTTAAGGACTGCGACGAGGGGACGCTCGAATGGGTTCCGAAAGCAGAACTGCTGCGCCTGAATCTCTGGGAGGGCGACAAGCTGTTTCTGCGTCTGCTCGCGGACGACGCGCCGTTCTTTTCCATGAAGCTTGCGTACCGCGGCGATGTGCTTATCTACGCGGCGCTCGACGGGAAGGAGCTTGCGCTGGGCGGGCAGGGCAGCCCGGAATGACCGTTACTGTGCATTCCGCGAACAGTAACGAATAACCTGCTTTTGAAGTGAAATTTGAGGAGCAGTGGAGTGCTCCAAAGCAGGATGCTCACTTGAGGAGGACATTATGAAAAAAACATCTTTGAGGAACCCCATGCTGCTGTTTCTGACGGCGGTGATCTGGGGCGTTGCCTTTGTTGCGCAGAGCGTCGGCATGGACTATGTCGGGGCTTTTACATTTAATTTTACCCGCTGCATCATCGGCGGGCTGGTTCTGATCCCGTGTATCATGTTTCTGGACTGGCTGAAAAAAAGGGAAAAGAAAAACTCCGAGCCGGAAAAGCAGGATCGAAAGACATTGCTCACAGGCGGCGTCTGCTGCGGCGTAGCGCTCTGCGTGGCGAGCAATCTGCAGCAGTTTGGCATCAAGTACACGACGGTCGGAAAGGCCGGGTTTATCACGGCGATGTACATCGTTCTTGTACCATTGCTCGGAATTTTTCTGAAGAAGACGGTTGGCTTCAAGGTATGGATCAGCGTGGCGCTTGCGGTGGCCGGACTCTATCTGCTGTGCATCACGGAAGGGTTTTCCATCGGCTGGGGCGATTTCCTCGTGCTTTTGTGCGCGTTTGTGTTTTCCATCCACATTATGGTGATCGATTATTTTTCTCCGAAGGTGGACGGCGTAAAAATGTCCTGTATCCAGTTTTTCGTGTGCGGGCTGCTCTCCGGCGTCGGTATGCTGATCAGTGAGACGCCGGACATCCACGCAATCCTGCAGGCCTGGATGCCGATCCTGTATGCGGGCGTGATGTCCTGCGGCGTTGCGTATACGCTGCAGATCGTCGGCCAGAAAGGGATGAACCCGACGGTCGCGTCGCTGATCCTGAGTCTGGAGTCTGTGGTGTCGGTGCTGGCGGGCTGGCTTTTGCTGGGACAGAAGCTGAGCACGCGGGAGCTCTCGGGCTGTGCGCTGATGTTCGTGGCGATCATTCTCGCGCAGCTTCCGCAGAAGGAGAAAATATGAGGGCAGGACAGTATGCGGCCGGACTTGAAGAGAGCAGTGGGACGGCGCGGTTCGGTCTGGAGCCGGGAAGAGAAGACACGGCGGGCGGCTGCACGCTCTGCCCAAGGGCGTGTGGGGCGGATCGCGCGGGCGGAAAGCGAGGCCGCTGCGGCGTGAGCGAAAGGCTCAAAGTGGCGCGCGCGGCGCTTCACCTGTGGGAGGAGCCATGCATCTCGGGCGCGGAGGGCTCGGGAGCTGTGTTTTTTTCAGGCTGTTCATTGGGGTGTATCTATTGCCAGAACCGGGCGATCTCGCGTGGGGAACACGGCGCGGAGATTTCCCTGGAACGGCTGGCGGAGATTTTCCTTGAGCTGCAGGAACAGAAAGCGAACAATATCAATCTGGTGACGGCGGGACATTATCTGCCCCAGGTGCGCGAGGCGCTCCTTCTTGCGAAGGGGCAGGGGCTGAGGATTCCGATCGTCTACAACAGCAGTGCCTACGAGAGGGTGGAGGCGCTGCAGAGTCTGGAGGGCCTGGTGGATGTGTATCTGCCGGATTTTAAATATGTGAGTCCTCAGCTTGCCGCCCGGTATTCGAACGCTTCGGATTATCCGGAAACCGCGATGGCGGCGATCCGCGAGATGGTCCGTCAGAGGCCGGAGCCGCAGTTTGACGGGCGCGGCATCCTGACGTCGGGCGTCATCGTCCGGCATCTGTTGCTCCCGGGACAGGTGCGCGAGGCGAAGAAGGTCATAGAGTACCTGCACAGAGAGTACGGCAATCAGATCTATATCAGCATGATGAATCAGTATACGCCGATGGAAGCGGTGAGGGAGGATCCGCTGCTCGGCCGCCGTGTGACGAAGCGCGAGTATGAACGGCTGCTCGCGTTTGCGGCGGAGATCGGAGTCGAGCAGGGCTTTTATCAGGAAGGGGAGACGGCTGCGGAGAGCTTTATCCCGGAATTCGGCTGCCAGGGCGTGCTCCCGGCGGAATGAGACGCGCGGATCGGATTCTTGAGAATAAATGGGGAAATTTGGTTCCAGTATATTCGGTTTGGGATCAAAAAGCGCGTGGAAAGCCGCAGCAAAGCGTTTCATATGCAAAGCAAATTGGGAAAAAAAGAGGGACAGATGAAGAGAGAAAAAGAGTTTTCCGCAAATCGGGGCAGGACAGGAAAAGAGAGGCAGAACCCCAGGCTAAGAGGCAGGAGCGGGGAGATAGAGAAAAGGAATCCTGGATACAGCTGCTCAGCGCAGAAGCGCTGCGGAGGCTGTCAGCTTCTGCACCTGCCTTATGCGAGACAGCTTGCGCTCAAACAGGGGTATGTGGAGGAGCTGCTGAAGCCGTATTGTACCGTGCATAAGATCAAGGAGATGAATGATCCGCTCCATTACCGGAACAAGGTGCACGCAGCGTTCGCCCACCGGAGAGACGGCACGGTCGTCTCCGGAACCTACGAGGCGGGTACGCATGAAGTCGTTCCTGTGGACGAGTGCCTGCTGGAGGATCAGAACGCCGACGCGATCATCCGCACGATCCGCGGCCTGCTGAGATCTTTTAAGATCAGAATATACGATGAAGACACAGGCTACGGCCTGCTGCGTCATGTGATGGTCCGGACGGCGCGCCAGACGGGTCAGGTGATGGTGGTTCTCGTGCTGAGGTCGCCGATCCTGCCGTCCAAAAACAATTTTGTCAAGGCGCTTTGCGCGGCTCATCCGGAGATCACAACGATCGTTCTGAACGTGAACGACCGGAAGACCAGCATGGTACTCGGAGAAAAAGAGACGGTGCTCTATGGGAAGGGCTATATCGAGGATGTGCTTTGCGGATGCAGGTTCCGCATTTCCGCCCGGTCGTTCTATCAGGTGAATTCCGTTCAGACGGAAGCGCTTTATGCGAAGGCGATTGAGCTTGCGGGACTTACCGGGCGGGAGCGCGTCATCGACGCATACTGCGGAATCGGGACGATCGGCCTGATTGCCGCGAAAAACGCCGGAGAAGTTATCGGGGTAGAGCTGAACCACGACGCAGTACAGGACGCGATCCGCAATGCGAAGGCGAACGCGATCCGCAACGTCCATTTTTACGAAAACGATGCCGGGCGCTTCATGCTCGGGATGGCGGAGCAGGGCGGGCATGCGGACGTCGTGTTCATGGATCCGCCGCGCGCCGGCAGCGATGAGGCGTTTCTGTCTTCCGTTGCAAGACTTGCCCCGAAACGTATCGTCTACATTTCCTGCAATCCGGAAACCCAGGCCCGGGATCTGGCCTTTCTGACGAAATGTGGGTACCAGGCGCAGGGAGCCTGGCCCTATGATATGTTTCCTTTCGCAAATCATGTGGAAAACGTGTGCCTTTTGAGCAGATGAAAATCAGATGCGAGAATCTGGATTGGTCACCGTTTCCCTGACAGCTGCCCTTGCGACGGGTTTTGTTGAAATATATATTCCTTTTTCTTCCCTGTACTTTACGCTGGACACATGGTACAATGCAATTGTCAGGACGGGAATACAGGATTCCTGAGCGGGAGTTCGAGCGAACAATGCGGCGCTTCATGCGATGGCGCAGAGAGAAGAACCAGAGATAAGAACCAGAGATAAGAACCAGAGATAAGAACCAGAGAGAAGAACCATTAAAGAAAAAGATTTTTTTAAGAAAAACATCGGGTAAAGGAGGCAGGTGACAATGGCGAAGTTTAATTGGAACGAGGTGACTGCAGAAGACGTTGTGACGGCGATTTCTATATTTGAATCCGAAAAGCCGGAATACACAAAAGCGCGTTCCGCCTTTCTGCTGTACAATGGCAAGAAATATCCGGCAAAGTACATCCGCGGTATGGCTTATAAGGTTCACTTCGGACAGGAAATCAGTAAGACAGACTATGCAGGCGGCATAGAAACCGTGCGTTTTTTCTCAAGGCTGGGATTCGAAACGCAATATGTGCGCCAGAATGTGAGACCCCGTTCTGTGCGGAAATACGATCTCGCCACTGTCACGCGTGAGCTTATGGAATCCGAAGAGTTCTGGAGAATCCAGGATCTTGTTTTTATGTCGATGATGGGCGAGAAGATCACCGTTCCGGCAAGCGGGGCAGTTGAGCAGAAGAAAGCTCTGCAATTACTTCTCAACCGAATATTTGACGGGGATCTTGTGTGCGGAAAAACATTTCCGTGGATGAAAACCCCGTCGAAGATTACGGACGAATATGAGAGTGTAATCCGGGCGCTTGTCGCATATCGCGGGGATATCCATTTTGTAAAAAAGGACGTTGCGCTTCCGTGCGATTTTGTGTGTGAGAGCCGGAAGCTGATTATTGAGTATGACGACAGGCCGCATTTTACCGAGGCGAGGCGGCTTTCTCTGTTATCCTATCCAAAGCTGAAATTGAATTATGACTGGCAACGGTGGGTTCTTGCCTGCAAGGATACAAAGGCAGAGAACAAGCCTGCCAATAAGGATGAAACCCAGGCGTTTTACGACAGCACGAGGGATATCGAAGCTTTAAGACACGGATATAAGCTGGTACGGATCATGCATGGACAGACCGATTTTGAGGATCCGGAAGCCGAAGAACGTTTAAGGGAGCTGCTTGACATCCCGGACGACAAAGCGGAGGAGCAGCATTGAGGTTACTGCGCTGGTCACGGAGTTGAACAGTAACGCATTGAGCGGCTGATCCGCGCAATGTGATCGAGCGCTATTGTCAATAAAATTTTAGAAAAATAAAAACAGATTTTCTGTCGATAAATTCTTTGAAGAGTAATTTGCTAATTTAAAAGAATAAATATCAACGGAAAATCTGTTTTAAATTTGGAGGCTGTCATGAAACTTCAGGGAAGGCCTCTGCGCTGAAGGTTATTCTGTTGGTTCTTTAGTTGATAAACAATGAACCGATCAATCATATGGCATTGTCGCATAGTTACTTTTGGTTAAGAAAATTGATGAGATAGTAAGCGTCAGCGGGAACGATAGGAAAGTGAGAAAAACAGATGCTTCGAATGAATGAAGTCAGCAGGCTGGACGCGGAGGAACTGCGGATTTACGCGTGCACATCGGAGGTGCAGCTGCTGCGATATTTTGAGCCTGCGCCCGGGATCTTTATCGCTGAGAGTTCCAGAGTAGTAGAGCGAGCGCTGGACGCCGGCTATGAGCCGATTTCCGTATTGGCGGAGCGAAAGCTGATGAGCGAGGCGACCGGGGTGGCATATGGACAGGGAAAACTTGCGGATTTTGTGCCGGTGAAGTATGAGACGTGCGAGACTTCTCGTCAGATAAGCCGGATTTTAGAGCTCTGTGGAGAGATTCCGGTGTATGTGGCGGACAAGGCTGTTCTTACCCATATTACCGGATATCATCTGACGCAGGGCTTTCTGTGCGCGATGCGGCGCCGGGAGCTGCCGACAGCAGGGACAGTCTGTTCCGGCGCTGCCCGGATCGCGGTGCTGGAGGATGTCGTGAATCCGACGAATATCGGCGCAATCTTCCGTTCGGCTGCGGCGCTTGGCTTTGACGCGGTATTGCTGACGCGGGCGTGCTGTGATCCGCTCTACAGGCGGGCGATCCGTGTGAGCATGGGGACGGTATTCCAGATTCCGTGGACGTATCTGGAGACTCCGGCTCCGGAGTATGTGCAGGATCTGAAGCGAATGGGCTTTGCCACTGTGGCAATGGCACTTCGGGAGGATACCGTATCGATCGATGATCCGCGCCTCGCGGCGGAAGAACGCCTTGCGGTGATCCTGGGGACGGAGGGAGAAGGCCTGCGGGCGGAGACGATCGAAGCCTGTGATCACACGGTGAAGATCCCGATGGCGCATGGGGTCGATTCTCTGAACGTGGCGGCGGCGAGCGCGGTTGCGTTCTGGGAGCTGCGCAGGCACTGATATTCCGGGAGCTGCGCAAGCACTGACATTCCGGGAGCTGCACAAACACTGACATTCCGGGAGCTGCACAAACATTAACGTTCAAGGAGTTGCATAAGCACTGGCATTCCGGGAGCTGTAATAACAGCGAAAAAGCCAGAAAATCAGGTTGAAATGCAGCACAAATTAGATTATTATGAAAGTAATCAAAAAAATATTAAAATAACAAATAACATAATTTGAAAGGAGAAAAACTATGAATTTAGCTGGCATGATAGACCATACGATGTTAAAAGCGGACGCGCCGCGCGATGTGATCGTGCGCTATTGTGAGGAGGCGAAGCAGTACGGGTTTGCCTCGGTCTGTGTCAATTCCTGCCGTGTCCCGCTGGTGGCGAAGCAGCTTGAGGGCAGCGACGTCAAGGTGTGCTGCGTGGTGGGCTTCCCGCTCGGCGCGATGTTGACGGAAGCGAAGGCGGCCGAGGCGAAATACGCGGTTGCGGCCGGTGCGCAGGAAGTGGATATGGTAATTAACATCGGTTGGATGAAGGACAAGGATTACGAGGCGGTGCAGAGCGACATCGAGGCGGTGCGCGAGGCGGCCGGAAAGGACGCGATCCTGAAGGTGATCATTGAGACCTGCCTGCTGACGGACGAGGAGAAGGTTAAGGCCTGTGAACTGTCTGTGGCTGCGGGCGCGGATTTCGTGAAGACCTCGACCGGCTTCAGCACAGGCGGGGCGACCGCGGAGGACGTTGCGCTGATGAAGAAGACCGTGGATGGCAAGGCTCTTGTGAAGGCGAGCGGCGGGATCCGCACGAACGCGGATGCCCTGCGCATGGTCGAAGCCGGCGCGGATCGGATTGGCGTCGGGAACGGCGTGCCGCTGCTGGGGGCGTGACGGTGTGATGCTGCTGCAGAAATCAAGAATATTTTGATTCGGAACTGGATATATTGGGAATATAACGGTGTTAAAAAATCCAACAAAGTATTGACTGAGCGAACGGATTTTGCTAAAATATATAACACATTTTTCGAGGAGGAACATCATGAAGGAATTCAGCACAGATAGGTTTTGCAAAGATTTGACTGCTTTGCGGGGGAGGGAGAACCAGGCTGCATTTGCAGAAAAGCTGAATATAAACAGATCTACCTTGTCCTTGCTGGAGAATGGGAAGCAAATACCGACACTTGATATTCTCAGTCGAGTCTGTGATATGTGCGGCAAGAGCACGGATGAGTATTTTGTGGAATCTACAACTGATGCGCTGGTCTATTTAATGGGAAGTCTTGTCGAATCAGACAAGGACAAAATTAAAGAAATGGCTGAACGCATTCGCATCAAAGAGAAATATGAATTGCTAGCCAGGAGAGAAAAATATGTCGTCGATTGACAGCAGGGAATTATTCGAACAATATTACCAAAGCGAATATGATTTTAACACTGCTTCACTTTCGCAGGAAGAAATCGCTGAAATAAAAGTACTTGCGAGAGAAAAGCGGGTAGACTATGGTCTGGCTCCTATGGGAACGAACGTATTTGATTGGATTCGCAAACAGAATTCTGATATCCGTTTTGAACTTGTTCCCTTTGAATCGGAAAAGATTGACGGTATGTTGTATATTCCTACAACTGGCAAAGAACGCGCTTATATTGTTCTCAATGCGAACAAGCCTCTTATCAATCAGATTTTCACTGCAGTCCATGAATTCTACCACTATTTGAAGGATTACCAGAAGTTCAAAGATAATCCCTATGTTTGCGATTTTAGCATGCTGAAGGATGTAAATGAAAAGAAGGCAAGCAGATTTGCGGCTGAAGTTTTATTGCCTGAAGACGCATTGTTACATGAGGTGCGCAGTTATCTTCCCAAGATGAAACAAAGAAACATAAAGGAGAAGGATTTTGTTCAGTATGCTGCGTTGACCCTCTATTTGACGATGAAATATCAGATGCCGTTAAAGGCTGTGATTTATCGACTTGCGGAAGAAGGTTATCTTGATAAAGTCAATAAGTGTATTGAGAATTATGAATTTATCAAGAAAGTTCTGCAGGAAATCAAGATCTATGACAAATATGTAGAAGAGCTTTACAGCAAAGAAAATGTATATGTATTTCCGTGCAGTTCCATATATCATGACATGGAAAAATCTTTTTCCACGGGAAATGCGACCAAAGAAAGCATTTTGGAAGATGCAGAAAAACTTGGCCTGGATATGGACATTATCAATGAGTTCCTTGATGCGGACAGCGGACTGGAGGCAGAAGACGCAGAAGATGATGACGAGCTTTTTGCCATTATAAATGCAAGGCGGTGATTTAGTTTATGTTTACGCCACTGAGTAAAATCACCTTGCATGATTTGTGGCATCAACCAATTCTGTTTGATGCCAATATTTTTATGATGGGAATAAATGAACGTTCGTCAGATACAAACTATTCGTTTGAAAACATGAAGCGACTGTACATTTTTTCGTTGTTCGAAAGCTTTACGGATATCTATATCCACAATGAAGTATACAAAGAACTTGATGACGCGGCAAGGGCGATTGTAGATACATATAGAGGGAAAAATGTAACAATAGTTGATGAAGAAAATTTATATGGCAAGGATCCCCAGTACACAATGATTTTTAATAATATTGCGAGTCATGAATTGGTGCAGTATAAAAGATCTGATTCAAAGAACCGAGGAGAGGTTTACAGTCTTGCTTATGCCGCGTATCATAACATGAATTATTTTTGCTCTGGGGATGCGATGGTTGACAATGTGGCTCGTGAGCTGGATGATCTTAAAGACGTTAACATTCTAACATTTGATATCGTCTTGCTGAATGCATATGTTTATTATGCAAGAAGAGATGATAATTCGAACAGTAAAGCACTGAAAGCCATATACAAAAGGTATTGCGCAGATGTAATAAAGAGACATGGATTGCCGCAGACGCTGGGCGAATATATCAGGGCATCGCAAATCTATTTATAGCAGAACAGGCGATGAACAGAAAGACACAGCTATTGACCCGGAAGCTTGTAAAACTTCCGGGTTTTGCGCATCAAGAAAAAATGGCAGAAAAGATTAAGAAAGATATCATTCATGCAGAAGATATGAGGAAAACCTTGAAAAGAAAGTAGATATGTTTGAAATTCATGAAATAAATACTGGCAGCGAATTTTATAATATGATTATGAAAGACAAGTTACGTATAGCGTAGTACTTTTCGAATTTCATAATATGATGATTAATACCTTGAGCAAGGTGCTTTTCCAATGTATAATATTAAATTACAAAGATAAACAATAAGTGTATCGTCACCGGAAGGAGGCGATAGACATTTTGAACAATATGCTGGAGAAACGAAAGATTACTCCGAACATTAAAATGAAAGATATGAGAGACAAGTGAAGGATCATTCTTCAGCCTCTTGATGAAAACGAGGATGTTTTTGATCCATGATTGATGAGCAGATTAGATATATCAGGGAATTTTTATCTGTATCGTCCCTGACGATTCTGGAAGAACGAAATCTTGCGGTGAACTTTAGAAGCTATATGAAAGAGCTGAGCATATCCAATACTGTCAATGCCAATACAATGGGTTCAGATTGCAATCAATAAAGCATTGAAAGTGGAGACACCACAATACAATAAAAAGAAGTTTGAAAAAGCGGCCTCTTTTGCATCGACGCAGACAAAAAACTACAAAGATTTTCTGCCGATAATAAAGAAGGCGTTTCTGGAAGCCGGCGTTGTGTTAATTGACTTGACTTCGAGGCAATTAAAACTGAGGCAGGAGTCATTGATGAATGGAGTAAAGTCTTTATAATTAAGAGATGTTATAGGCATATTGGATATAGTTTTAATTTAATCTTTGGATAAGGGGATGAGAAAATGAAACTGTACAAATTACTCGGGAACGATGGAAAAGAATACTTATCTGAAACGCCAGGAACATTCGGTGGGAATGGTAAACTGAAAATTTATGGCAGACTGGATTGCCCCTCTGCCTTATCTACCATTAAAAGATTTCCGGGAAGTTACGAAAAGAGCAGAGTGTTCTTTGCCGACGAGAAAACGGCTCTCGCTGCCGGATACCGCCCATGTGGGAATTGCCTGCGAGAAAAATATAAAGAATATATGGCTAACCCGAAGAAATATAAGGAGAAATTCGGACTTTGACGACAGAGTTATGAATTAAGTGATATTGTCATATTCCAACATTATGCCTGTTATGGTACAATATCATTGCCGGGAAGAAAATGACAGAAGCATTGTGGTGATATTTCGCAAGATCCCAAACGTTAAGAGATTATGCTGAATTTATAGAAAACACTTGGAGGCTTATGAATAAGACTTATTGAATTTGACGAGTTTTATGGTTGCAGAAGAACCCATGTCATATGGAAGAAACAGTGATGACTAGAATAGCATCTGAATGCAGAGACGTGTTCAAAACGTATATTTTTTACTGAATTGTGAGAGATTTTGTAGAATCCAGGTTTTAATTGCCTCGAATTCGGGGCAATTAAGATTAAAGCTGAAGTAAGTTGAAATATAGAAAAGTATTGATATCGTAGACTAAAAGGGGTGATGATTCATGAACCATAACAAAACCAAATCCCGTATGCCACAGATTGGAGAAGCGATCTTTTGCATCGTCTACCTGCTATTTGACTTGATTGCGGCGTGTATCTTTTTCGTGAACGCGAAGGGTGATCGGGCACTCCTGCTGTTCGGTGTATTGACGCTTGCTCTCGGCGGCGGGGATGCGTTTCATCTGGTTCCGAGGATCGTCAGGGCCTTCCAGGGCGACTCTGACAGGATAGAATGGTGGTCCGGGCTGGGACTGATGATTTCATCCATTACGATGACGATATTCTATGTGTTGCTGTTTTACGTGTGGAGAGCAATTTTTCCGGAGATCGAATACCCCGCGGCGTTGTTTGGGGTGATGTGGGTCAGCGCAGTGATACGCATCGTATTGTGCCTGTTTCCGCAGAATAACTGGTTCCATGCGGAGGGGAGTCCGCGCTGGGGTATTTACCGGAACCTGCCGTTTGCGGTGACGGGCCTGTGCCTTGTGATCCTGTTCGCGCTGTCTGGCAATGCAGGGGGATATGGTTTGCAGTGGATGTCGGCCGCCATTGTGATCAGCTTCGCTTGCTATTTCCCGGTGGTGCTTTGGGGCAAGAAAAAACCGATGGTCGGGATGTTGATGATGCCGAAAACTTTGGCGTATGTCTGGATGATCTGCATGGGGTTTGGGCTGATCGGGAGATGAGAGAAAGGCAGCAGGGAGATAAGAGAGAGATAATAGAGAAATAATAGAAAGATAATAGAAAGATAATATGTGGGGCTGCCGCTATACAGCCCCGCCACTCACCTCCGCGGGTCTGCAGTGTGTCAGTTTTATACAAAAAATATATCAGGGAATATAGGATAGCGAAAGCCCGAAATGGGTTTCATAACTCCACCGGTGTCTTTCGCAGAAAGGCGGATTATATATGAATCAAGATACAATTAACCGAATCAGAACGTTTTCCGAAGCTCGCGATTGGGATCAGTTTCATTCTCCGGCAAACCTTGCCAAGTCTATCGTGATCGAGGCGGCTGAGCTGCTGGAGTGTTTTCAGTGGGATGATACAGAGTACAATTTGCAGCATGTGAAAGAAGAACTGGCAGATGTTTTGGTGTATTGCCAGAATCTGCTGGACAGGCTTGGCCTGGACGTCAATGAAATTGTGAATATGAAGATGGATCAGAACGAGAAGAAATATCCGGTCGAGAAAGCGAAAGGAAATTCTGTCAAGTATGATCAGCTTTAAATGAAAAGGTTTGAAAAATCGAATTGGCTTTTTGCAAAGAACGGTACCACGGAATTTGACCTCATATAAGAGAAGTTTTTTCACAAACCGGCGATCAAGGTCTTCGGCGGCAGAAGTGTCGGCGAATTTACGACGCTTGTGAATCGCTTTACCCGTTCAAAAAATGATTGACAATCACGGCTCGATGTAGTAGTATGGGAAAAGAATTTAACATATTAAACCGTTGAAGCGGAAGTAAAGGCAGTTATGCGCGCACAGAGAGTCCGGGAGGCTGAGAGCCGGGTCGAGATGCAGATTGTCAAATGGGCCGCGGAGGGCGCAGTCAAAGGCATACGCCGAGTATTCTGCGACGTGAGGCATACGTCAGTTGCGGAGATATGTCAGTATCTCGTAAGAGTACAGGGCATTGCGGAAGCAATGTTTTGTGAATCAGGGTGGCACCGCGGAATGAATTTCGTCCCTGACAGACAAGCTAAGTCTGTCAGGGACGTTCTTGTATATTTGGGAAAAAGGAGTGAGTAACATGTACCCAACATTGGAACAGGCAAAAGCACTCGCGGCATCCGGCGAGTACAAGCGCATCCCGGTCTGCCGGGAGCTCTACGCAGATCGCTTCACGCCGATTGAGGTGATGCGGACGCTGCGGGCGGCGAGCGCGCACTGCTATCTTCTGGAGAGCGCGGAGGCGCACCAGCAGTGGGGGCGGTATTCGTTTCTCGGCTATGCGCCGACGATGGAGATCACCTGCCGTGCGGGTGAGGTGAGGATCCGCCGCGGTGAGGACATCTGCAGCGGCAGGGCGGAGATTGCGGAGGAGATCCGGACGGACAGCCCGCAGAGCGTGATCCGCGAGATACTTGCGGAGAACAAGAGCCCGAAGGTCGAGGGGATGCCGACGTTCACGGGCGGGCTGGTCGGTTACTTTGCCTACGACTATATCTGCTACAGCGAGCCGACGCTGAAATTTTCGGGCGAGGATCCGGATGCGTTCCAGGACGCGGATCTGATGCTGTTCGACCAGGTGATCGCGTTTGACAATTACCGGCAGAAGGTGATCCTGATCTGCGGCGTGCGCGCGGACGATGTCGAGGAATCCTATAAGAGCGCGGGCGCGAAGCTGGACGCGATGGCGGAGCTTCTAAAGAGCGGGGTGAAGGCGTACTTCCCGCCGCTTCGCACGAAGAGTGAGATTCAGCCCTGTTTTTCGAGAGAGAAGTACAAGGCGATGGTCGAGAAGGCCAGACATTACATCTATGAGGGCGATATTTTTCAGGTGGTGCTCTCGAATCCGATGGAGGCCGAGGCGGAGGGAAGCCTGTTCGACGCCTACCGTGTGCTGCGCACGACGAACCCGTCGCCGTATATGTTCTACTTCACGAGCGACGACATTGAGCTGGTGGGTGCTTCGCCGGAGACGCTGGTGAAGCTCGAGGACGGGACGCTGCACACGTTCCCGCTGGCGGGCACGAGGCCGCGGGGCCGCACGCCGGAGGAGGACGAGGTGCTCGAGCGGGAGCTGCTCGCGGATGAAAAGGAGCGCGCGGAGCATAATATGCTGGTAGACTTAGGGCGCAACGACATCGGTAAGATCAGCGAGATCGGGAGCGTCCATGTGGAGAAATATATGTCGATCGAGCGTTTCTCGCACGTGATGCACATTGGCTCGACGGTGGCCGGGACGATACGCGCGGACAAGGACGCGGTGGACGCGGTGGACGCGATCCTGCCG
>CANQWV010000056.1 GCA_947627645.1 uncultured Lachnospiraceae bacterium
AGCAGCCAGGATGGAAACAACTTCACGAACACGTACAGCGAGAAGATATCCATCAGCGGTACGAAGACGTGGGTAGGTGTACCGGAAGGCGTGGAGAAGCCGGAAGTAACGTTCAGACTGTACCGCAACGGTGTAGATACTGAGCTGACGGAAAAACTGCAGGATAACGGCACCTATAGTTTCACAGATCTTGAGAAATATGATGAGAACGGCAAACCGTATGTTTATACGGTAGAAGAATCTATGGATGGCGAAAATGCAGGTAACTTCATTGGAAGCAAGGAAGGGACTAACTTTACAAATACGTACAGTGACAAGATTCAGATTAATGGCACGAAGACGTGGGTAGGCGTACCGGAAGGCGTGGAGAAGCCGGAGGTAACGTTCGAACTGTACCGCAATGGCACCCCGACTGGGAAGACGACAACCCTGGGAGAGGACGGCAGCTACAGCTTCACGGATCTTGAGAAGTATGATGCGGAAGGCAATGCGTACATTTATACGGTGAAGGAGAAGATGGAGGGCTCGACCGCGGATAAGTTCACGAGCAGCCAGGATGGAAACAACTTCACGAATACGTACAGCGAGAAGACGTCCATCAGCGGCACGAAGACGTGGGTAGGCGTACCGGAAGGCGTGGAGAAGCCGGAAGTAACGTTCAGACTGTACCGCAACGGTGTAGATACTGAGCTGACGGAAAAACTGCAGGATAACGGCACCTATAGTTTCACAGATCTTGAGAAATATGATGAGAACGGCAAACCGTATGTTTATACGGTAGAAGAATCTATGGATGGCGAAAATGCAGGTAACTTCATTGGAAGCAAGGAAGGGACTAACTTTACAAATACGTACAGTGACAAGATTCAGATTAATGGCACGAAGACGTGGGTAGGCGTACCGGAAGGCGTGGAGAAGCCGGAGGTAACGTTCGAACTGTACCGCAATGGCACCCCGACTGGGGAGACGACAACCCTGGGTGAGGATGGCAGCTACAGCTTCACGGATCTTGAGAAGTACGATACGGAAGGCAAAGCGTACACCTATACGGTGAAGGAGAAGATGGAGGGCTCGACCGCGGATAAGTTTACGAGCAGCCAGAATGGAAACAACTTCACGAATACGTACAGCGAGAAGACGTCCATCAGCGGCACGAAGACGTGGGTAGGCGTACCGGAAGGCGTAGAGAAGCCGGAGGTAACGTTCGAACTGTACCGCAATGGCACCCCGACTGGGGAGACGACAACCCTGGGTGAGGACGGCAGCTACAGCTTCACGGATCTTGAGAAGTATGATGCGGAAGGCAAAGCGTACACCTATACGGTGAAGGAGAAGATGGAGGGCTCGACCGCGGATAAGTTCACGAGCAGCCAGAATGGAAATGACTTCACGAACACGTACAGCGAGAAGATATCCATCAGCGGCACGAAGACGTGGGTAGGCGTACCGAAAGGCGTGGAGAAGCCGACGGTAACGTTCGAACTGTACCGCAACGACACACCGACCGGGGAGACGACAACCTTGGGAGAGGACGGCAGCTACAGCTTCGCGGATCTTGAGAAGTATGATGCGGAAGGCAAAGCGTACGTCTATACGGTGAAGGAGAAGATGGACGGTTCGAACGTGGATAAGTTCACGAGCAGCCAGAGTGGAAATGACTTCACAAACACGTACAGCGAGAAGATATCTATCAGTGGTACAAAGACATGGATAGATAATAACAATGTAAATGGTACGAGGCCAGAAAATCTTCTGATTGAGTTGTATGTGGTTGATGGGGAAATAATGACAAAAGCGGCACTGCAAACTGCAGATGAGGAAGCTGCGAACTATTTGAGATGGACAATTCCGGCGGACGGCAACGACTGGACGTATGAGATTGCGAATGTGGAGAAGTATGACACGGATGGCAATGAGATCCATTATGTAGTAAAGGAAACCGTGCCGAAATACTATGTTGCTGAAGCAGAGGAAGTAGAAGTAAAGGATGGCATAGCTGATTTTAAGAATACTGCTATCACCGTCAAGGTCGACAAGGTCGACGAGGCGGGCAACAAGCTTGCGGATGCGAACCTGCAGGTAACCCTGAAGGATGCGGCGACCGGCGAGCCGGTGGATTCCTGGAAGACGGACGACAAGACGCATGACATCACAGGCAAGCTTGAGATCGGCAAGACTTATGTGCTGGAGGAGACGGATGCTCCGACTGGCTATGCTGTGGCAGACCCGATTGAGTTTGCGGTTGATGAGGACGGCGATATCACGGTCGACGGCAAGAAGGTAGAGAACAATCTGCTTACGATGACGGACGCGAAGCTGAAGTTCACGGTAAACAAAGTCGAGACTGGCAGCGGCGCGGAAGTCGAAGGCGCGAAGCTTTCCGTCTACGAAGTGGACGAGAACGGCAACAAGTCTGGAACAGCCGTTGATACCTGGATATCTGAGAAAGACAAGACGCATGACTTCGGCGAGAAGCTGAAGGCAGGCAAGAAGTATGTGCTTGTTGAGGAAGTTGCCCCGCAGGGGTATGCGTACGCTTCTGATATTCCGTTCTCGGTTGGCACGGATGGAACCATCACTGCCGAGGGCATGAAGACCACAGGCGAGGGCGGAGAGACCGTATACCTTGTAGAGGATGGGAAGCTGAAGCTTGAGTTCAACAAGAAGGCGCTCGGCACCGGCGAGGAGCTGGACGGCGCGAAGCTTACGCTGTTTGAGAAGCAGGAAGACGGCACCTGGAAAGAAGTAGAGGATGGAAGCTGGACGTCGAAGAAGGGTGAGACGCGCGACTTTGGCGACAAGCTTGAGGCTGGCAAGAGCTATAAGCTTGTGGAAGAGGTTGCACCGGACGGATACAGCTGCGTGACAGACATGGAGTTCACGGTGGAGAAGGACGGCACGGTAACCGGGCTGACGCTCAAGACCGAGGACAAGGATGGCAATACCGTTTACGTGGTCGAGGATACGCTGAACAAAGTCAGCATCCTCAAGGTTGACGAGGCAGGCGCTGCGCTTGCAGGCGCGAAGCTGATCATCAGGGATGCGGCAGGCAAGACAGTGGACGGCCCGTGGACGACGGACGGCAAGGCGCACGACATCACCGGACTTTTGAAAGGTACCTACACGCTGAGCGAGATCGAGGCTCCGGAAGGCTACGACGTGTCGGCGGACGTCACGTTCACGATCACCGGGACAGAGAAGGTCGGCGAAGCTATCGAAGTGACGATGACGGATAAGAAGACTCCGGAGGACAACAGGAACGCCCTCACGGTGACGAAGGAGCTGCAGCTGGATGGGCTGACTGCCGACTATGCACTCAGGGATGCGACCTTCCATGTGGCGCTGTTCTCAGACGAGGCGAGGACGCAGCGTGTGAGCAGCGTGAAGGCGATCGTGTTCAAGGATGCCGCGGCAAGCTCCGTGACATTCAGCAACCTGGCTGCTGGTACCTACTACGTGGGTGAGACGGACGAGAACGGTATGCCGCTGCAGTCCGGAGAATTCGGGAAGGCAGTGTTCACGCCGAGCTATACGGGCGAGTCGCAGTTTACCTTCGCAGGCAAGGCGGAAAGCGCGGACGCAATGTTCACGAACGTATTCCTGGATGTTCCGGCAGGGCTCTACATCTCCGGTGAGATCACGGTGACGAAGAAGATCCTGATCAACGGCGAGGAAGGCACTTCGGACGAGACGTTCTACGCAGGTGTGTTCTCAGATCGGGAACTGACGCAGCTGACGAATGATGTGCTGGTGCTCGACTTGGCAGGCGGAAGCTCTGTGAGTGCGACGACGGATAAGCTCTTCGTCGGTGAGACGCTTGACAGCAGCACGACGTACTATGTGGCAGAGACGGATGAGAACGGTACGCCGCTCAATCCGGATGCGGTCACAGAGTTCGAGATTTCGGTCAACAAGAGCGAGATCGTGCTGAGCCCGGAAAACTCCCAGCAGGAAGTTGTGATCACGAACAACTTCATCGAGGAGGAGACCGAGACTGAGACGGAGAGCGAGGAGGAAGCCGAGACTGAGGTCGGCAAGAAGACGACGGCGCCAACAACGGGCGACGATACGGACTATATGCGTTACCTGTTGCTGCTGATCCTGTCGGCGGGCATCTGCGTGGCAGCTCTTGAGGAGAAGCGCAGGAGAAACCGTGCAGAGAAGTAAAACTAAATACAATGAAGTGAAATAATTGGCGGCCGCCCTGTTTCTGGGGCGGCCGTCGTATATTACCTAAATTGTTTTGCAGTTCCTGCATTGTCGTGCTAGAATACAGAGTGTAATCGGCAGGGAGAGGTGGAACGATGCTGTACGATAAGGATATCCGCGAGCCGTTGTTTGATTTTCTGGAGGCGCGGTACGAGAAAGTGCGGGTAATTGAAGAAAAGCAGATGGGACGGTCGCGGGCCGATCTTGTCATGGTGCTTCCGGACGCGCTGGTTGGGATCGAGATCAAGAGCGACGCGGACACCTATGCCAGACTGGCGCGGCAGGTGAAGGATTACGATCAGTTTTTTGACGCGAATTACGTCGTGGTGGGTACGCGTCACGCGATGCACATTGAGGAACACGTTCCCGCCTGGTGGGGCATCATTACGGTGGAGGAAGAGGACGGCGCGGCGGACTTCTATGTGCTGCGCCAGGCGCGGGAGAACCCGCAGGTGGACTGGAAGCGCAAGCTGGGGCTTTTGTGGCGGCAGGAGCTTGCGCACATTCAGGCGAAAAATATGCTGCCGCGCTATCCCGGGAAGGGCAGGCGCTTCGTGGCGCAGAAGCTTCTGGAGCGGGTGCCGTTGGAGATCCTGCGCCCGCAGATCAGCGAGGAGCTGTTCGAGCGGGATTATTCCCTTACATTTCCTGCTATGTAGTCGGCTTTCTCTTCAGTAATATGCTTTTTGCAATATTGCTCCAATTCCTCAGCACGTTCAGATAGTGATTTATCACCCCAAAAATAATATGCCCGCCTACGGGAAAAAGGTATTCTGCAAAATTCGACATTTCCCTTCTCTTGACAAAAATGCACTTTGCGCGCTAAGATAGTTAACGTTTTAAAGTGATAGAGCGGAAAAGAGGAGTCGTATTTATGAAAAAGGAACTTCTGAACCATGTCAACGCGCTGGTGCTGCAGGTGCTGTACCGCAGTCTGCGTGTGTTGTACAAGCATGACAGCCGTGTGCGGGAGGAGATCGACAGCTGGGACAAGAATATCTCGTTTAAGCTGGTGTGCGGGCCGGGCGGCGCGGTGCTGGCGCTGCGCAGCTGCGAAAATGTGGGCTTCCGGAAGCTGCCGCGCGCGCAGAGGGCCGACATCACGATGCGCTTTAAGTCGGTGGAGGGAGCGTTCCGCGTGCTGAGCGGGCAGAAGAGCATTGCAGACGCGTATGCGGAGCATCTGTTTATGCTGGAGGGCGACATCTACAAGACGATGGGCTTTGTGCGCTGCCTGGAATTCGCGGAGGCGTACCTGTTCCCGCGCATCTGGAGCGGGCGTATCCTGAAGGAGATCCCGGATAAGCAGCTTGCGACGCTGAAGGTGTATGCGCTGGCGATGCTGGAGAATGGATGAGTATGGCGGACGGTCTATGCAATTTACTTGATGCTGTTTGCAAGTGATAAGAAGTGTGAATCTATTTGCAGGATGGCATGACAACAACTGATGCAAGGTATGAAGAGAGGAGCAGAATTCGCACATGAATTACTTCGAATTTACGAATCCGACCAAACTGTGCTCCGGCAAGGGAGCGCTTGACAATCTCGCGTATGAGCTGGAGATGCTTGGCGCGAAGAGCCCGATGATCTTAAGCGACGCGATGCTGGAGCAGCTCGGCACGCTGAAGCTGGTGACAGACGCGCTCGGGGAGATGCGGATCGGGCGCATTTTTACGGATATTCCGCGGGACAGCAGCGTGGAGGTGGTGAACCGGATCGCGAAAGAGTACCGCGACTATGACTGCGACGCGCTGGTGGCTCTGGGCGGCGGCAGCGTGCTCGACACGGCGAAGGGCGTGCGACTGCTGATCTCGCAGGAGGCGGAGGATCTGCTGGAGCTGATGGGCTGCGAGAGCATCCCGCGCGGGAAGAATGTGCCGTTTGTCGCGCTGCCGACGACGGCGGGCACCGGGAGCGAGGCGACCGATGTCGCGGTGATCAAGAATCAGGCGAAGCACGTCAAGATGGAGTTTATCTCGCAGCAGCTTCTGCCGGATGTGGCGATCCTCGACCCGCGTATGACGGCGACGCTGCCGCCGAGGATCACGGCCTCGACGGGGATGGATACGCTCTGCCACGCGATCGAGGCGTACAGCTGTATGCAGAAGAATCCGCTCAGCGACGCGTACGCGACGGCCGCGGTCGAACTGGTCGGGAAGAACCTGATCCGTGCGGTGCGTTTCGGCTCGTCGAAGGAAGCGCGCGCGGCGATGGCGAACGCGAGCTTTCTGGCGGGCGCGGCGTTCTCGAACAGCATGGTTGGCGTGGTGCACGCGATCGGGCACGCGCTCGGCGGGGTCTGCCGCATCGCGCACGGCGACGCGATGAACATCCTGCTTCCGGCGGGCATGATGTTCAACCGCAATTATTGCAAGGATACCTACGCGCAGCTTTTGCTGTACCTGGCCGGCCCGGAGGTTTACCTGAAGACGCCGGAGAACAAGCGCGCCGACCGCATGATCGCGGAGGTGCTGAAGCTGCGGCAGCGCCTGAACAGGCTGACAGGCCTTCCGATGACGCTGAAGGAGGCCGGGGCGGATCCGGCGAAATTCCCGGACGTGGCGCGCACGGCGCTCAACGACGGCGCGGTGATCGTGAACCCGCGGCAGGTGACTTACGAATCAGTGTTGAAGATATTGGAAGTGTGTTACGGGGAGTAGGTCGATTGATCTATATATATGGAGGTAAGCATGGAGATTGGACAAATCGTCGCCAGACAGCGCGCTTACTATGAAAAGGGCAAGACGCGGAATGTCGCCTGGCGGATCGCGGCCTTGAAAACACTGAAAAAGGCAATCCTCAGGAACCAGAAGGAGATCGAGGCGGCGCTGCGCGCGGATCTGAACAAATCCGCCTCGGAGACCTATATGTGCGAGACCGGGATGGTGCTCTCAGAGCTGTCGCATATGATCAGCCATCTGCGCGGCTACGCGAGGAACCGGCACGTCCTGACGCCGCTCGCGCAGTTTCACGCGAAGAGCTTCACCTCGCCGGAGCCCTACGGCGTCGTGCTCGTGATGTCGCCCTGGAATTATCCTTTTATGCTGGCGATGGATCCGGTGGTCGGCGCGCTCGCGGCGGGCAACTGTGTCGTGATCAAGCCGAGCGCTTACTCGCCGGCTACCTCGGACGTGATCGAGAAGATCATCAGCGAGTGCTTCGCGCCGCAGGTCGCCGCGGTCGTCAAGGGCGGGCGCGAGGAGAACACGGCGCTTTTGGAGCAGAGGTTTGATTTTATCTTTTTCACGGGCAGCGTGGCGGTCGGGAAGCTTGTCATGGAGAAAGCGTCGCGCAATCTGACGCCGGTCTGTCTGGAGCTGGGCGGCAAGAGTCCCTGTATTGTGGATAAGAGCGCAAACATCAGGCTGGCGGCGCGCCGCATCGTCTTCGGCAAGTACCTGAATGTGGGCCAGACCTGCGTGGCGCCGGATTACCTCTTCGTGCACGAGCAGGTGAAGGACAAGCTTCTCGCGGAGATTCGGAAGTGCATCCGGAAGCAGTTCGGCGCGCAGCCGCTCGACAACCCGAATTACGGGCGCATCGTGAACGCGAAGCATTTTGACCGCTTGTGCGGACTGCTGCAGTGCGGGAGCGTGTATTGCGGCGGCCAGACGAGGAGGGAGACGCTGCAGATCGCGCCGACCGTGCTCACCGGGATCTCGCCGACCGACGCGGTCATGAAGCAGGAGATCTTCGGGCCGATCTTGCCGGTCCTGACGTTCCGGGACATCTCGGAGGTCGTCAGCTACACGACGAAGCGCGAGAAGCCGCTGGCCCTGTATCTGTTCACGGCAAGCCGCGCCGTCGAGAGAAAGGTATTGAGGAATGTGAGCTTCGGCGGAGGCTGCATCAACGACACGATCATCCATCTGGCGACCAGCCGCATGGGCTTTGGCGGCGTCGGCGGCAGCGGGATGGGCAGCTATCACGGCCGCGACAGCTTCGAGCTTTTCAGCCACCGCAGGAGCATTGTGAAGAAATACAGCTGGATCGACCTGCCGTTCCGCTATCAGCCGTACAGCGGGCTGAAGGACTTCCTGATAAAGATGTTTTTGAGATGAGAGAAATGTCCCCGAAGGTTTGAATCGGGGCATTTTCTTTTTGTAAAATTTTGAACCAAATTTGTAAAAGAATGCTTGTCCTTCTGACAGATTTCAAGGTATACTATAAAAAATCATAATTTCAGGGAATTAAAGGTATCTTAAGTGGCGGGAAATCAGTGACAAGGGATTTTATGGTGCATGATATGCTGAAAGTTTTTTTGGTGGAGGACGAGGTCGTCATCCGCAACGGAATCAAGAACAATATCCCGTGGGAGCGGGAGGGATTTATTTTTGCGGGGGAGGCCAGCGACGGAGAGCTGGCCTATCCGCTTATTATGAAAGAAAAGCCGGACATCCTGATCACGGACATCAAGATGCCGTTCATGGACGGGCTTGAGCTGAGCCGCCTCGTCAGGAAGGAGCTGCCCCAGATCAAGATTCTGATCCTGAGCGGCTACAACGAATTCGACTATGCGAAGTCTGCGATTGAAATCGGGGTTACGCAGTATCTGCTGAAGCCGATCAGCTCCGCGAAGCTGCTGGAGGCGGTGAAGGAGGTCGGCGCGCTCATTGAGAAGGAGCGGGAGCAGGACCGGGTGCTGGAGCAGTATCAGAGGGAGATGGCTGAGAATCTCCTGCTGGAGCGTCAGAAGCTCTGGAATGCGCTGATCGCGAATGAACTGTCGACGGCAGAGCTGCTCGAGAGCGGGCGGAAGCTGGGGATGGATTTCACCGCGCCGGTGTATCAGGTGCTCCTGTTCAAGCTGATGCCGGGGGACGATTCGGTCGGCGATCCGCGCGCGCTGATCGCGGCGTCGGAGCGGATTGTGGAGCTCTCGGAGGGCTGGGAGCAGGTGCTTACGATCGACCGCAGCCCGGAGGGCTGGATCTTCCTGATCAAAGGGGTGACGGACGAGGAGACGCAGCGCCGCCTCGCCGGATGTGTGAGCGAGCTGAAAGCTCTGGCGGCTGACTATCCGGAGCTTCAGTATTTCGGGGGCGTCGGGCCTGCGGCGCACCGGATCGGCGATATCCGGGGCTCGTATCAGGAGGCCGGGAGAGCGTTCGCGGGACGCTTTTTCACTGAGCCGAACCAGGTGATCCGCGCGGAGGACGTCGCCAGGCTGCACCAGCACGGCGAGGGGAGGATCGACCTGAGCAGTATGCGCTCCCACAAGGCGGAGCGCGAGCGGGTGGACCGTTTCCTGAAGAACGGCACGCTCGAGGAGGCCGACAACTTCCTGGAAGAATATTTTCTGGATATCGGCGAGCAGAATTTTCAGTCTTTGCTGTACCGGCAATATATGGTGATGGATCTGTATTTTTCCGTGATCGATTTTCTGGAGGATCTGGAGATCGGGGCGAAGAGCCTGCCGCCCGGGTGCCGGGACGTCAACGAGACGGTGGCGCAGTCGGCGTCCCTGCCGGAGATGAAGCGCCTGGTCGGGGAGCTTTTCACGGAGGCCTTGAAGCTGCGCGACAACAATTCCATGAAGCGCTACAACGCGGTGATCGAGGAGGCGCGAACCTTCATCCGGGAGAACTACCAGCGCGAGGATATGTCGCTGAACACGGTGGCTTCGCAGGTGAACATCAGCCCGAGCTATTTCAGCGCGATCTTCAGCGCGCAGACCGGGCAGACCTTTGTCGAATATCTGACCGCGGTGCGCCTCGAGAAGGCGAAGGAGCTGCTGATGTGCTCCAACCTGAGGACCGCGGAGATTGGCTACGAGGTGGGGTACAAGGATTCGCATTATTTCAGCTACATATTCCGCAAGGTCGTCGGCTGCAGCCCGACGGAGTACAAGAACCGACGCACGGACGCCGCGAAGGGCAGCCGGTTTCAGGCATAAAGACATAAAGATATAAAGATATAAAGCTTTTCCAGGAGAAAGGAGTGCCTGGGGATGAACAGGATTCGAAAAATAACAGGCTTGGGCGTTGCGTTCGGGGCGTTTCTGTTCCTGGCCGGATGCGGCTCTCAAAAAACGCCGGGGCCGGAGACCTCCGTTTCGCAGCAGTTTGAGACTGAGATGGACGAGAACCTGATTGCGGTTGGTTTCTCGCAGGTCGGCGCGGAGTCGGACTGGCGCGCGGCGAACACGGAGTCGATTCAGTCTGCGCTGACGCCGGAGAACGGCTTTTACCTGATCTACGAGGATGCGCAGCAGAAGCAGGAGAACCAGTTCAAGGCGATCCGCAATTTTATTCTTCAGGAGGTCGATTACATCGTCCTGTCTCCAATCGTGGAGACCGGCTGGGACACGGTGCTCCAGGAGGCGAAGGACGCAGGGATTCCGGTGATATTGGTGGACCGTAAGGCGCAGGTGGACGAGGCGCTGTACACCTGCTGGATCGGCGCGGATTTTGAGAGCGAGGGCAGGCACGCAGGGGAATGGCTGGAGCAGTATCTGGATGCGCAGGGGCGCGCGGACGAGGAGATCCACATTGTCACCCTGCAGGGCACGCTGGATTCCAGCGCTCAGCTCGGGCGCACGAAGGGCTTCGCCGGGGTCATGGCGGGCCATGACAACTGGAAGATGTTAGAGATGCGGGACGCGGATTTCACGCAGGCGAAGGGCCAGGAGGTGATGGAGTCGCTTCTGCAGAAATACGACGACATCGACGTGGTCGTCTGCGAAAATGACAATATGGCCTTTGGCGCGGTGGACGCGATCCGGGAATTCGGCGGCAGCTGCGGGCCGGACGGCGAGATCACGATCCTGTCGTTCGATGCGGTCAGCGCCGCGTTTGGCGCGATGATCGCGGGCGAGATCAATGTGAGCTTTGAGTGCAATCCGCTGCACGGGCCGAAGCTGCAGGAGATCATCAAGGCGCTGGAGGGCGGCGGCGCCGTGGACAAGATTCAATATATGGAAGAAACGTATTTTGACACCAGCATGGATCTGGAGGAGCTGCGCAAGACGCGGGCATACTGAGCGATGAAAGCCCGGTCTCCATGGGAGGGCAGACGGCAAGCTTGCTTGCCTGTCTGGTCGCACATGAGAGACGCTAAACGTTTGAGCAAAACAGCAATCACGAACGAATGTGAGTGATGCTATTTGCGAAGACGTTTTAGGATTGTGGAAGTGCGCAGCACGGAGCAATCCGTGGGCTTTCCTCGAAATTTAAGCAGAACATACAGAAAACAGGAGACTGGCATGGAAAGAAAAAAATCTTCGATCAAAAAAAGACTGAACGGCCTTCTGCTGGTCTGCATGGTTCCGCTCGCGGCTACGATCGTGTACCTGCTGGTGCTGATGAACAGCTTCTCGGCTCGTTACGACACGATCGTGGAGAACATTACGAAGGCGAACGCGTACAACATCAACTTCAAGGAAGATCTGGATTACGTCATGTATATCATCGTGGCGAATTCCGAGCGCGCCGAGGAGCTGGTGGGGACGGAGCAGCCGGACGCCATGATCGCAGAGGCGCGGGGCGTGTTCGAGGAGCTGCTGGAGATTGCGGACTCCGACTACGCGCGCAGCAGCCTGCAGCGCATCCTCAAGTGTCTGGACACGCTGGAGAACCGCGTCGACGAGATCGTGGACGACGCGCGCGTCAGCGGCACCTACGACAAGAACATGGAGCGCCTGGACTCGAACGTCCGCATTTTGACGGAGCTGATCCAGGAGCAGATCCAGCAGTATATTTACTATGAGTCGACGAACCTGGAAAATCTCCGCGAGGGCATCCGCTCGGATGTGGACGCGGTGATCCGTATCGTCGCTCTGGTCTCTGTCCTGATCGTGGTCGGCGCGCTGCTGGTCAGCCGCAGGGTGATGGCGAGCGTCACGAAGCCAATCGAGAACCTCTGCCAGATGACGCAGCAGGCGGCCGCGGGCGATTTTGAGGTGCGCGCGCATGAGGACAGGATCGAGGAGATGGAGGTTCTGAACACTAGCTTCAACCGCATGGTAGAGCAGATCGGCGGCCTGGTCGAGGGTATCCGTGTGGAGCAGGACAATCTGCGCGCGACGGAGCTCAAGCTTCTGCAGGCGCAGATCAACCCGCATTTTTTGTACAATACGCTCGATACGATCATCTGGCTGGCCGAGTCCGGGGAGAAGGAGCAGGTGGTGAATATGGTGTCTTCGCTGTCTGATTTCTTCCGGACAACGCTGAGCAAGGGCCGCGATTACATCACGGTCGGTGAGGAGGCGGCGCATATCCGCAGTTATCTGGAGATCCAGCAGTTCCGCTACCAGGATATTCTGGAGTATGAGATCTGCATTCCGGAGGAGCTGCACGGCTTCCAGATCCTGAAGCTGACGCTGCAGCCGCTCGTTGAGAACGCCCTTTACCACGGCATCAAGAACAAGCGCGGGCTGGGGCACATCCAGGTTCGCGGGGAACGGCAGAAGGAGCGCCTGGTCTTCACCGTGCGGGACGACGGCATGGGCATGGATGAGGAGAGGCTTGCCCAGGTTCGGGAGATCATCCGGGGACAAGCGGGCGATCCGAAGCTTTCACCCGGACAAGCGGGCGATCCGAAGCTTTCACCCGGACAAGCGGGCGATCCGAAGCTTTCATCCGGACAGGCGGGCGGCCCGCAGGCTTTGCCCGGACAGACGGGAAGTCCTCAGGGCCTGTCCGATCCGTCCGGCTTCGGTCTGTTTAATGTCCAGCAGCGGCTCCAGCTCAATTACGGGGCGGAGTACGGCCTGGCGGTCGAGAGTGTGTACGGCGAGGGCACCAGGGTGATTGTGACGATACCGGCTATAAAATATTAAACATTTTTCCTAAAATATTTAACCGCCTGGCGGGGGATTGCGGCCGCAGGCAAAAAAAAATACAAAAACTCAAAAGATTTCTCTTTGAAATTATGCAATATTGTAGTATAATGAGCCCATGAAATCGGATGGATTTCATAAAATCTGTCACGTATCTATTTTAAAGGAGGAAAAGAAATGAAAAAGAGAATTATGGGACTGGCTCTCGGTGTGATCACGGCGGCTGCTTTCGGCATGACGGTGAATGCTGATGAGCTCATCAAAGTAGGTATCATCAACAACGACCCGAACGAGTCCGGTTATCGTACCGCGAACGTAAAGGATCTTGAGCAGGCTTTCTCTGAGGAGAATGGTTTCGAGACGCAGACGTTCTACAGCCTGGACAACGGCGAGCAGATCGACGCGGCGAAGAAGTTCATCCAGGACGGCGTTGACTATCTGCTTCTCTCCGCGGCTGAGACCACGGGTTGGGATTCGGTTCTTCAGGATGCTCAGACCGAGGGTATCGATGTCATCCTGTTCGACCGCACGATCGACGCAGACGAGAGCCTGTATGTGGCTTCCGTAGTTTCTGATATGGCGAAGGAAGGCCAGACCGCTGTTGACTGGCTGGCAGGCCAGGGTCTTGACGCGTACAATGTAATCCACATTCAGGGCGTTATGGGCTCCGCGGCTCAGGTTGGACGTACCGGTGCTCTTGACCAGATGGTTGCAGACAATGACAACTGGAAGCTTGTAGTACAGCAGACCGCAGACTGGAATGCTGAGAAGGCACAGCAGATCGTTCAGTCCGTCATCGATTCCGGCGAAGAGTTCAACGTAATCTACGCTGAGAACGACGACATGGCGAAGGGCGCTGTAGCGGCTCTCGACGCAAAGGGCATCTCCCACGGCGTAGGCAAGGACGTCATCGTTATGGGCTTTGACTGCAACAAGTGGGCTCTTGAGGAGTTGCTGGCCGGCAACTGGAACTACGATGGACAGTGCAACCCGTTCCAGTCCGAGTATCTTCTTGACATCATCAACAAGCTTGAGGCTGGTGAGGAGCTCGAGGAGAAGACCATCATCATGGATGAGAAGGGCTTCGACGCTGAGACGATCACCGAGGAAGACGTTGAGACTTACGGCATCGGCGGCGGCGACACCGCAGAGGCTGAGACCGAGGTTGAGACGACGGCTGCAGAGTAAGGCAGGGAGTATGAATGCGGCGCGGTCCGCAGACATCATGAAACCTAAGATTTAGAAAAAGGGCGCAGTGCGGGCGAATCAGTACGTCTGCCCTGCGCCTCTTTTACGAGGAAAGCCCGGTTTCCGTGTGAGACCTGCTTTCTTTCATAATGAAAAGAGAAGGAGGGATACGCTGGTGAATGAAAAATCCGTATTGGAGATGCGCGGCATCTTCAAGAGCTTTCCCGGTGTGCGCGCGTTGCAGAATGTGGACTTCACACTCTGCGAGGGCGAGATTCATGCGCTCATGGGAGAAAACGGCGCCGGGAAATCGACGCTGATCAAGGTGCTCACCGGTGTCTACGAGAAGGATGAGGGACACATCTTCCTCAAAGGTATGGACAAGGAGGCGGTGATCCGCTCCCCGCAGGACGCGCAGAAGCTGGGCATCAGCACGGTGTACCAGGAGATCACG
>CANQWV010000057.1 GCA_947627645.1 uncultured Lachnospiraceae bacterium
GCCAAGATTCAGCTTGAATTCAGTAGCGGTAACTTGCATGGGATCAGCTCCTTTCCATGCCTTATTCTAATCGATTTTTGCGGGAAAATCAAGTGAAATCGAACGAATTTACAGTTTGATAACAAAATTTCGGTCAAAACAGGAGGAATCTGCTATGTGCGCATCGGGGCTGCCGCTTGCCCTGAATAAGCTGCTGATTCACCAGATCACTTTCTGGGAGATTAGCAACAGCAGGAAAGCTCAGGATTTCATGGGACTTTTTTATTGAACATATAGAGTAAATATATAATTATGAAACACTCATCAAATGCGCTGCCCCGACAAAAAAGTTTTCCCGGGCCACAGCGTTTGACAAATTTTGCGGGAAATCAAATTTTTTCCCTCACAGCAGATCAAAGTAGTGGTCATGCGCCTCCTGGTATTCCCGGTTGAACTTGGCGTCGCGCCCGGAGTGAAGCACGGAGATGTAGTCATGCACCTGGTGCATGATCTCCGGGCTTGTCCGCGCGATGGTGGCCACGCCGATGTTCGAGCAGATGTCGGAGATGCGCTCGATCTCGGTGAGCAGATTCAGGAATTCCGTGCCGGCGAAGATGGAGCATTTTCCGGCGCGCAGACGGTCCAGATGGTGATCCTTCAGCGTGCTGACCATATCGTCAACCACTTCTTCGAGCGGCTCGATGTGACGGGCCGCCGCCACGTCCCGCTTCTTAAATGTCTCATCACTGTAGTTTAATATCGTTTCGAGCAGCTGCCGCAGCACCTTCAGCTCGTCCATGGCGGCTTCTGAGAAGGATGCGTTGTGCTCGTGCAGGTCGGTGGCGATTTCCTCGATGTTCATGGCGTGGTCGCTCAGTCGCTCGAATTCTGTCGCGACCGAATAGTAATGGTTCATGATTTCCAGATGGTTCTGGGCCGTGATGTGAGCGGAGATCTGGATCAGGTAATTACTGATCCGGTCGTTCATGCTGTCTATGTAATTCTCGTCTTCTATGATCTTGGCCGCGGCTTTTTCGTCGTAGTTGGTGATCAGGTTGAACGCGCGGTCGATGCTTTTGCGCGCCAGCTCGTGCATGACCAGGAGTGCGTCGTAGCAGCGTCCGAACGCGAGGGCAGGCGTGCTGAAGAAGACCGGGCTGAGCGCGTCCAGGAGCTCGTCGTATTTGCCGGTCTCAGAGGGCTCGTCCTTCACCAGCCTGTGACTCTGCTTCTCGTAGATGCCAAGCGTCGGGAAGAGCAGGAGCGCGCAGGCGAGGTTGAAGACCGTGTTCATGTTGGCGATGCCGCCGGAGTACATGACGCGGTTCCAGAGGCCGTCGAGCAGGCCGAGCTTGTGGATGATCGTGACTGCCGCCAGGATCAGGACAGATTTTCCCAGGTTGTACAGAATATTGACGATACCGACGCGTTTGGCCTCCGGCTTTGCGCCGATGTTGCAGACGATCGCGGTCGTCACGCAGTCGCCGAGGTAAACGCCGACCAGCACCGCGTAGATCGCGCTGAAGGTGAGCAGGCCGGAAGTGGAAAAGGCCTGCAGGATACCGATCGTCGCGGAGGAGCTCTGCAGGACGAATGCGACGCCGGCGCCGATCAGGTAGCCCAGGAACGGATTGTCCCCGAGGCTGGAGAACAGCTGCTCGATAATCCCGCCTTCGGTAAGGGTGCTGACGGCGTCCGTCATGCTCATCAGCCCGGAAAACAGGATGCCGAAGCCGATGACGATCTGGCCGATCTTGCCTGAATTCTTGTCTTTTCTCCCCATGATGATGACGATGCCGATGATCAGGGCGAGCGGCGCCAGGGTAGACGGCTTGAAAAACTGCAAAAAGGAGGTGCCGGACGCGTCCAGGTCGAGAAGCCGGATGATCTGGCCGGTGACGGTCGTGCCGACGTTCGCGCCGACGATGATGCCGAGCGACTGGTGCAGGGAGATGATCCCCGCGCCGACAAGGCCGGAGGTGATGACGATGGTCGCCGTGGACGACTGGATCAGGGCGGTCATGCCGAGACCGAGAAGAAACGCCTTGACTGGCTTGTTCGTGAGCTTTTCCAGAGCTGTCTTCAGCGTGCCCGACGAGCTTTCCTTCAGTCCGTCCCCCATGATGCGCATTCCGTACAGGAACATGGCGAGGCCGCCAAGCAGCGTGATGATATCGAATATGTCCATCTGATTGATCTCCATTCCGCCGTCTTTGGGCTGGCGGCATAAATAGTGAAGAAAATTCTTTCCGTACTATTATCTGCGAGACTGCTCCGGCTCTGATGTGGGCCGGATTTTACATAAGCTTTACAGGATTTTTACATACACCCATACCATATTTACCAGAACTGCGCGTGTTTTGCAAGAGTTTTTTCGCGAGACTGTCGTATCCTGGCGGAAATTGCCGTTCGGTCGGATGATGGAAAGGCCGTGTTTTAGAGGCAGGAGGACATTTTGTCAGGTTTTGGAGTATTATGGAAGAAATGAGAGAAAAGGCGGAGATACGGTTTGTAATACTTGAAAAGTATGATATAGTATTTTGACAAGAAGGAGACAGGGAGGAGAATGCATATGCAGAAATTTTTGTGGCCTGAGATGACGATGGGCGTCTGTTATTATCCGGAGCACTGGCCCCGCGCGCTCTGGGAGAGCGACCTTGACCGTATGCTGGAGGCCGGGATCACGCGGATCCGGATTGCAGAGTTTGCTTGGAGCAAGTTTGAGCCGGAGGAGGGCGTGTTTACCTTTGACTTTTTTGATGAATTTCTGGAGCTCTGCGGGCGGAAGGGCATGAAGGTGATCCTTGGGACGCCGACGGCTACGCCTCCGGCCTGGCTGACGCAGAAATATCCGGAGGTGCTCAATTGCACGATGGCGGGCGTGCCGTATCGGCATGGTGGGCGGCGGCATTATAATTATAACGCGCCGAAATACCGGGAGCTTTGCGCGCGTATCGTGGAGCAGCTCGCGCGGCACTACGGGCACCATCCGGCGGTTGTGGGCTGGCAGATTGACAACGAGCTCAACTGTGAGATCTGGGAGTTTTATTCGGAGGCGGATGCGGAGGCGTTCCGCATATTCTTAAAGGAAAAGTATGGGACGCTGGATCGGCTGAACGAGGCCTGGGGCACGGTTTTCTGGAATCAGACTTATACGGACTGGGCGCAGGTGGATGTGCCCCGGCAGGTGGCGAACCAGGGCTGGAATCCGCATCTGAGGCTGGACTATTATCGTTTTATCTCGCACAGCGCGCGCAGCTTTTGCAGGCTGCAGTCGGAGATTCTGGAGAAATATAAGAAGCCGGGCGATTTTATCACGACAAACGGCATTTTCGGGAATCTGGACAACCACCAGATGATGGAGGAAAGCCTGAATACCTATACTTATGATTCCTACCCGAGCTTTGCGTTCGGGCTGGATCGGAGCCCGCGGGAGTCGGACGATCTGAACGACCGGAAATGGACGCGCAATCTGCTGGAGACACGCTCGGTCTGCCCGCATTTTGGCATCATGGAGCAGCAGTCCGGGGCGAACGGCTGGGCGACGCGGATGGAAGGGCCTGCGCCGCGGCCGGGTCAGCTGACGCTTTGGGCGATGCAGAGTGTCGCGCAGGGAGCGGATTTTCTCTCATTTTTCCGCTGGCGGACCTGCACGTTCGGCACGGAGATGTACTGGCACGGGATCCTGGACTACGATAACCGGGATAACCGCAAGCTGGCTGAGGTAAAGGATTTTTATCGGAAGTTCAGGACGCTCGATCCGCTGTGCGGCGCGGAGAACTTCGCGGCGTTTGGTCTTTTGAAGGATTATGACAATGTGTGGGATTCGCAGGTGGACGTCTGGCACGAGCGCATCGCGTGGAAGAGCGAGAGCGAAATCTTCTGCGCATCGGAGCTCTGCCACACCCCGTATGATCTTATTTATATGAGGGACGATCTGAGCGTGGAGACTCTGCGGAAGTATCCGCTGCTGTTTTATCCGCATCCGATGCTCATGAATGAGCGAAGGGCCGGGCTGTTGAAGCAGTATGTTGCGCAGGGCGGCACGCTGATCCTCGGCTGCCGCGCCGGGACAAAGGATATGCAGGGCAGATTTGTCATGCTGCCGCAGCCGGGACTTCTGCAGGAGCTGACTGGGACGGATGTGCGTGACTTTACCTTTGCGAGTCCGAATGAGGACGCGGTAAGGATGGACTGGGACGGGCGTGAGCTGGAGGTGCCGGTGTTCAACGACATCCTGGAGCCGCTTGCGGGGACGAAGGTGCTCGCAAACTACCGAAGCAGCTATTATGCCGGGAAGGCCTCGATGACGGAGCGGAGGCTGGGGCTGGGCCGCACGATCCACTACGGCGGCACGTTCAGCCGTGAGCTTGTCGAAGCGCTGCTCCGGTACGCAGGGATCTGTGAGCCGTTCGCGGCGGAGATCGAAGCGCCGCCGGAGGTGCAGCTTGTACGGCGCGAGAAGGGCGGGAAGCATTATTACTTTGCGCTCAACTTCATGGACACGGCGCGTGAGATCGCGCTGAAGCGTCCGATGAAGCTGCTGTACACGGGAGAAAGCTGCGACGGCGTCCAGACGCTGCCGCCGTTCGGGACGGCGGTGTACGAGGTTGGGTGAGCGGATACACGCTAGCGAACGGATACTGCCTTTGCGGGCAGACTTATCGGAAACTTCCGGGCGGACAAGTTATGACACGATTCGGCTTTGGAGCGGGCTGTAACGCCACTTATTTGGAAAGCTTCCGGGTGGATTAGGATTGTCTGGCAATCTGTGGCAGTCCGTCCTTTCCGTCGATTACGCTGCAGAGGATCCGGATCATTTCGTCGATCTGCTCTTCCGGAAGGGCGGAGTAGTTGACGATGAAGCGGTGCTCGATTCCCGGCGTGAACTGCGAGTAGAAGCTGGAGAGCGCTGCGATCCGAAGGCCTTTCTGGAGCATCCGTTCGCAGACCTCCGCGTCGGACAGGCTGGTGCGCAGCTCCAGGATAAAGTGCAGGCCGGAATTTTCTTCGCGGATGATTGCGCGCGGGTTCAGCTCGCTCCGGCGGATCCTGTCGATGAGCAGATCGCGCTTCTTGTGGTAATAGCTGCGCATACGGTTGAGGTGTTTCTCGAAGGAACCGTTCTCGATGAAGCGCGCGAGCGTATACTGTTCAAAATTGGAAACGGTGCAGGAGTAGAAGGACAGCTCCCGGTAAAAGCGCTCGGCGAGGTGCCGCGGCAGGATCATGTAGCTGATCCGGACCGTGGAGGCCAACGTTTTGGTAAAGGTGTTGATGTAGACGACCTTCTCGGACAGGTCGATGCTCTGCATGGCGGGGATCGGATTTCCGTTCATGCGGAATTCGCTGTCGTAATCGTCTTCGATGATGTAGCGGTTTTCTGCGCGGGCGGCCCAGCCGAGGAGCTCGTACCGGCGGCTGATCGGCGTGACGAGTCCGGTTGGGAAGTGGTGCGAGGGAGAGAGATGGAGCACGTCGGCTCCTGACTCTTCGAGCGCCGGGACGCAGACGCCGTATTCGTCCAGGGGGATATGGCGGCAGGCGACCTTGTGTTTCTCGTAGATCCGGGCAATCTTCCGATAACCGGGATCTTCGACGGCATAGGTTTTGTCAAAGCCGAGAAGCTGGATCAGCAGACTGTAGAGATACTCGGTACCTGCGCCCATGATGATCTGCTCCGGCGCGACCGTGATGCCGCGAAAGTCCCTCAGGTGCTTTGCGATGGCAGAGCGAAGCTTTTGAACGCCCCCGCAGGGCGGGTTTGTGACAAGCTCCTGCTGGCTTTCGTTCAGCACCTCGCGTACGAGCTTGGCCCAGATAGAGAACGGAAAGTTCCGGATGTCGGTCTGATTGCTGGTCAGGTCGATGAGAGGACCGCGGCCGCCGGACGGATCTGCTGTGCCGGCTGAGTCAGACTGGTAAAGCGGACTCGTCCCGGCCGGCTCCGCTCGGCCTGGCCGTTCTGTTTCCTCCGGCAATGCCTGGAGCCGGGACGGGCTGTTTTGGCTGAGCGCAGCCTTGGGCGGAAGCATACTGATGTCTGAGACAAAAAATCCTTTTTTCGGAATGGAATAGAGATACCCCTCTGAGATGAGCTGGGCGTAAGCGTTTTCCACGGTGATGACGCTTATGCCCAGATTTTTTGCGAAGGTGCGCTTGGAGGGAAGCTTTTCCCCGGCGCGCAGAGTGCGTGTAAGAATGTCGTTTTTGATGCATTTGTACAGATGGCGGTACAGGGAATCTGACCCTGTATCAGAGAAAGAATAAGTGAGCATTTGGCCTGGCCTCCCAATTCTGGACTTATTGAATATATTTAAAATGGATATTTTATAATGGTCAGATGCTATTATAATAACTGATAACCGATCTGTAAAGAGTGAATCGGAGCGTTTTTCGGCATATGCCGCTGTACGGTTTTTGCAAGAGGAAAGGCTGTACGCGCGCGGGCACATGAGGACGCGTTTGCCTGGGTCGCTTTAGGGGAAGTCAGACAAAGACGATTGCTCATGTCAGACGGGCGATAGGAAGAGGAGGAGCAGGAAAATGGAAAAGCAGACGGAAAAGACAAGATATGAGCTGAACAAAGAGCTGGCGCAGATGCTGAAGGGCGGCGTGATCATGGATGTGACGACGCCGGAGCAGGCAAGGATCGCGCAGGAGGCCGGGGCGTGCGCGGTCATGGCGCTGGAGCGGATCCCCGCGGATATCCGCGCGGCCGGAGGAGTCTCGCGGATGAGCGACCCCGCAATGATCAAGGGTATTCAGGAGGCAGTGTCGATCCCGGTTATGGCGAAGTGCCGGATCGGTCATTTCGCGGAGGCGCAGATCCTGGAGGCGATCGAGATCGACTACATCGACGAGAGCGAGGTGCTCTCTCCGGCGGACGACGTCTACCATATTGATAAGACGCAATTCAGGGTGCCGTTTGTCTGTGGGGCGCGCGACCTCGGAGAAGCGCTGCGCAGGATCGAGGAGGGAGCCTCGATGATCCGCACCAAGGGCGAGCCGGGCACGGGCGATGTGATCCAGGCGGTGCGGCATATGCGGCAGATGAACCGGGAGATCGCACGGATCCGTTCGATGCGGGAGGATGAGCTGTTCGACTGCGCGAAGGAGCTGCAGGTTTCGTATGATCTGGTGAAATATGTCCACGAGAACGGCAGGCTGCCGGTCGTGAATTTCGCGGCGGGCGGCGTAGCGACCCCGGCGGACGCGGCGCTCATGATGCAGCTCGGCGCAGAGGGCGTGTTCGTCGGCTCCGGCATTTTCAAGTCGGGAGACCCGCGGAAGCGCGCGGCGGCGATCGTCAAAGCGGTTACAAACTACAAGGACGCGAAGCTGCTGGCGGAGCTTTCAGAGAACCTGGGCGAGGCAATGGTCGGGATCAACGAGCAGGAGATCGCGCTTCTGATGGCGGAGCGGGGAAAGTGAGAAATGCAGCCGGGAATTTCGCCGACGGAGCAGGAGATGGATTTAGAAGTATGAGATTTACAGGCGCTACATCCGAAGTATGTGATGCAGCAGGACAGGAGGAAATCTAGATGAGAATCGGCGTACTTGCCGTGCAGGGCGCGTTTGCGGAGCATGAGCAGATGCTCCGGGCGCTTGGCGCGGAGTGTTTTGAAATCCGGCAGCAGGCGGATCTGTCTGGCCCGATGGATGGCCTGGTGCTGCCGGGCGGGGAGAGCACGGTGATGGGAAAGCTTCTGCGGGAGCTCGGGCTGTTTCAGCCGCTGTGGGAGAAGATCGAGAGCGGCCTTCCTGTTCTCGCGACCTGCGCCGGGCTGATCCTGCTCGCGGAGAAGATCAGTGGGGAAGAAGGGCGTCATTTCGGGACGCTTCCGGTCACGGTGAAACGCAACGCTTACGGGAGACAGCTTGGCAGCTTCTATACGGTGGCCGAGATGAAGCAGATCGGGAAGGTTCCGATGCATTTTATACGCGCGCCGTATGTGGAAACCGTGGGGAGCGGCGTGGAGGTGCTCGCTGAGGTGGACGGACGGATCGTGGCCGTCCGCTATCAGAATCAGCTTGGGCTGTCCTTTCATCCGGAAGTGTCCGGGGATACGAGCGTGCATCGCTATTTCCTGGGTATGTGTACGGGCGTTTTTGGGCAATAATGCTTGACAATGCGCATAATGCGCACTACCATGCAATTAGTATAAAATCTTGCCTTGCAGGCTTAAGGAGGACGCTATGAAAATTACATGGATCGGACATTCTTGCTTTAAAATCGACTCGAAAGGATATGTGGTAATCCTGGATCCTTATGAGGACGGATCGGTGGACGGACTGAAGCCGGTGAGAGAGGAGGCCAATCTGGTTCTCTGCAGCCATGAACACGGGGATCACAATGGGCGATCCTGCATTTCAATGAGGGAGGGCGTCTCGTCGCCGTTTACGATTGAGAGGATTGAGACATACCATGATGACAAAAAGGGCGCGCAGCGCGGGCCGAATACGATTCATGTCCTGGATGACGGGGAGTGCAGGGTCGCCCATTTTGGAGATCTTGGCTGTGCGCTTTCTGTGGAGCAGGAGGAGAAGCTTCAGAATCTTGATGTTGCTTTGATTCCTGTAGGAGGATTTTTTACAATCGATGCAAAGCAGGCCAGGGAGACAGTGGAGCGGATCCAACCGCGAATCGTTGTGCCGATGCACTTCAGAAGCGGAAATTTCGGCTTTAATGTGCTGGATACCGTGGATTCCTATACCAGGCTTTGCCCGCAGGCGCGGATGGACTCCGGCAGCGTGCTGGAGATTTCAAAAGGGATGAGTGCGAAAGGACAGACTGTGGTTCTGACGCCTGCGAACGCCTGAAAGGAGGCCGGCGAATGTCTGGATATCTGATAAAGGACACAACCGTGGAGGAACGCAGGAAAATCGTGGAGGAATCACTTGGCAACATCGAAGCCTCCTGTGACGGCTGCTCACAGAGAGTGGTCGATATGTACGATGCCTATATCCGCGGGGAGAAGGAATTGCGCGAGATCAACATGGAATTTAATGCCCGTTATGTGCGAGGGGACATGGACCAGGAAGAGCGCAGAAGCTGTCCGATGTAAGCTTGCTAAAAATATTCTTTAGCTAAAATAAAAACTCTGAAAACCATTTCGAAGGCTTTCAGAGTTTTCTGATAGTCCCTAGGGGAATCGAACCCCTGTTTCCGCCGTGAGAGGGCGGCGTCTTAACCGCTTGACCAAGGAACCATGCTTCGTTAGTATAACAGGAGTTGCAGAAAAAAGCAAGCACTTTTTTGAAAAAAATGAAATTTATTAAAGTGTAAATTCTCTTAAATCCTCTACAGGCAAATTTTGATTCTAATTCAGTTGATTTTTCAAACGGATTGTGCTATTTTTAAATTGTATCCCAAAATAAGTTACAATTCAAATTATGAGATGCTATGAATGATTATATAGTAAGATGCTTAAGACGAAGTGTTACTATAAAAGAAAATGAGAAAATATTGCAAAATCTTCCATTGAGATATGCCGGAAGCTATCGTCTATTTACGGTATCTATGGATGGAACGGAATGGATGTTGATACAGCCGAAAATGGATGTGCGTCTGAATGCGTTAAGACATGACTGGCAGGAGGTACAAAAGGTGTCAGGTTTTCCATGCGCATTCTATTTCCTTAGAATTGGCTATTATACAAAAGAAAGCCTGATGAATGAAGGAATTCCGTTTATTGTTGAAGACAGGCAAATGTTTCTTCCTTTTCTCGGAATGCTTCTTTCAGAAAAAGAGAGTCGAAAATTAAAACCTGTCCGGGTAATTTCCTTTTTGACACAAAAGCTTTTGCTCTTAGCTCTTTATGAAAAATGGCGGGATATGACTGTCACGAAAATAGCTGCAAAACTTAATGTGTCAAAAATGTCTGTAAGCCGGTGCTTTGACGAGATCGAATATCTTGATATTCCCGTGCTTACTAAAGCAGGAAAAAGCCGCAAAATAGAGATTGGCTGCAGGAAAAGAGAGCTTTGGGAAAAGATATGTCCTGTAATGCGGAATCCCGTCATCACAAAATATGAATTAGTCGAAGACATCATGCTTTCTCAAAAAGCGGGAATTACTGCACTTTGCGAATATTCCATGTTGGCAGATAATTTCTACCCTACTTATGGAATCACGAAAAAAGACCTGAGGGAGGCAAACCTAAGGTCATTCAGACAAGCTTCAGGCGATGATGAAATCGGCTGCGTTGTATTAGAACTGGGATATTATATTGATTATATGGATAAGGGATTCCAGGATCCTCTTAGTATATGGATGTCTTTATCGGAAGAGGAAAAACAGGAGGAGCGGGTTGCGAAATCAATTGACGAAATGCTGGAGGAATATGTATGGTAAAAGGACTGGATAAATTTAGAGAATTTTTTATTGGTTTTGAAGAGCAATATGTTCTGATCGGAGGCGCAGCCTGCGATATTCTGTTCAGTAGCAACCAAGGACAGTTCCGTGCAACTCGAGATCTTGATATGGTATTGATCATTGAGACTTTGACAGAAGAGTTTGGTAAACGGATATGGGAATTTATCAAATCAGGAAATTACCAGAACAAGCTTACTGGCAAGGGAATACCTCAGTTTTACCGTTTTGATAAGCCAACGGATCCTGTGTTTCCTAAAATGATTGAGTTATTTGCTAAAACTTGGTTTCCGTTAAAAGAACAGAGTGGCATCACACCAATTCATGTAGATGATGCTGTGTCAAGCCTCTCTGCGATTCTCCTAGACGAAGACTACTATCAGTTATTGCTGAACGGTAAAATAGTTAAAAATGGGTTCTCCGTTCTCAAACCGGAATGCCTGATTCTGTTTAAGGCAAAAGCCTACTTAGATTTGAAAAAGAAAAGGGAACGTGGGGAGAATGTTGACTCTTATGATATTAAGAAGCACAAAAATGATATTCTTCGTATCACGGCGGAGCTTATTCTTCAAAAAGTAGAGTATCTTCCGGAAACTATAGAGAGAGACTTTTTGGAGTTCCTTAATACCCTGGAAACAGAGGCATTTAATGATAATTTGTTAAAAGGATATGGACTAAACCACAAAGATGTGGTTGAAAGACTCAAGTCAGTTATCAATGTCTAAAATAATGCAGGAGCAGCCATTTTTAATTGCTGATTCGCATGGAGAAGGAAGCAGTGTGAGAATTGCTGCCTGCGAGAGGAGGGGATTCCGTGGACGCGATTATGATGGATCAGCTTACCAAATATTATAGAACTGGTTTCGCCAATCCGGTGGCTGGATTTCGGGGAAAACGTCTGCCTGCGTCGTCTGGGCAGATGGAGTGCAGGGAAATCCGCGGCATCGACCAGCTGAGCCTGCGCGTGGAGCAGGGCGAGTTTTTCGGTTTCATCGGCCCGAACGGGGCCGGAAAGTCGACGACGATAAGAACGCTCCTTGGTCTGATCCGGCCGACCGGCGGCTGTGCGCAGGTGCTGGGGTTGGACATCGGGAAAGACAGAGAGAGGATTCTCGCTCGGACTGGATATTTGCCGTCGGAGGCAAGGTTCTATTCGGGTATGCGGGTGCGCGACGTGCTGAGACTGTCCGCTGACCTGCGAAAGAAGGATTGCCGGCAGGAGGCGGCAGTGCTGTGCGACCGGCTGCAGCTGGACGTCTCCCGCAAGGTGGACGAGCTGTCCTTCGGCAATCGCAAGAAGGTCGCGATCGTCTGTGCGCTGCAGCATGAGCCGGAGCTGCTGATCCTGGACGAGCCCACCAGCGGCCTCGATCCGCTGATGCAGAGGGAATTTTTTGAGCTTCTGCGGGAACGGAATAAGGCGGGGGCGACGATCTTTCTGTCCAGCCATATTCTCTCGGAGGTGCAGCGCAACTGCATGAGGGCGGCGATCATCCGGGAGGGACGCATCATCGCCTGCGATATGGTGGAGGCGCTCTCCCGGACAAGTGCCCGACGGGTCACGGTACACGGACGCATCGATTCCGCTTTGCTTGACGGAGTAAAGGATCTGCAAAAGACCCGGGAGGGCTGCAGCTTCTTGTACAGCGGGGAGATGAAGGCACTGCTTGAGGTTCTGGCGGCGGGAGAGATCCGTGACCTCTCGATCTCCGAGCCGGATCTTGAGGAGGTTTTTTTGCATTACTATGAGGAGGCGCAGCGATGACGCTTATGAAGCATGAACTGAGACGGGGCAGGGTTTCCTTTGCGCTGTGGACGGGCGCGATTGCGGCGTTGCTCGTGATCTGCCTGCTTGTGTTCCCGGAGATGAAAGGCCAGATGGAGGCGATCAGCCATCTGTTTGCCGCGATGGGGAGCTTCGCGGCGGCGTTTGGCATGGATCGCATGGATTTCGGCTCGCTGAGCGGGTTTTACGCGATCGAGTGCGGAAATGTGATCGGATTGGGAGGCGCTTTTTTCGCGGCGTTTGCGGGCGTTTCGAGCCTTTCCAGGGAGGAAGGGGACGGGACGGCGGAATTTTTGCTGGCTCATCCGCTGGCGAGGGCGCGCGTGGTGACAGAAAAGCTGGCGGCGGTCATGCTGCAGGTCGTCGCCATGAATCTGCTTGTATTTCTTGTGTCCGTGCTCGCTATCTGCGCGATCGGAGAGGCGGTACCGTGGAGGGAGATTTTGCTGCTGCATTTTGCCTGCCTCCTGCTTCAGACTGAGCTGGCGGCGGTCTGTTTCGGCATATCTGCATTCTTGCGCCGCGGCGGGTATGGGATCGGGCTTGGGCTCACTGTTATGCTGTATTTTCTGAATCTGATTGCCAATATGAGCAAAAAAGCAGGATTTCTTAAATATATTACGCCGTTTGGCTACTGTGACGGCGCGGATATTCTCTCAGCCGGAGGCGTGAACGTGGCGCTGGCGGCAGTGGGTATGGCGCTTGCCTGTATTGCCATCGCAGCCGCGTACGGCAGGTACTGCGGAAAGGATATAAGCTGAGGACACACGAACAAAAGCCGACGGGAAGAATAAAAGCCGACGGAAAAAGCCGGCAATATGAAATACAGACTGCGGCATCCAGGGATCGATTTGATCGGAGGATGCCGTTTTTCTGTGCATAAAGAAATGATCCCTTTGGGAAGAATGGGAAGCTTGGCTCAGACAACGTTTTCCGCCAGTCGTGTGACAGCCACATAGACTTCTTGGATACGGTACCAGGTGCGTGGGCCAACGATGCCGTCCGGCGTCAGACCGAAAACGGACTGGAAGGTTCGGATGGCTTCGAGCGTACGCTCTCCGAAAATTCCATCCGGCGTCAGCTTCGGGATCAGCGGATAGCTGTCAGAGATCGCGTTGAGCTGTTCCTGGATCTTGAGCACCTCCGCGCCGGCTGCGCCGACCTTGAGCAGGTAGCCTGGGTAGGATTCCGGCACGCCGGAGACCTCCTCGGCCATGTTGATATAGATCGTGTCTCCATAGTAGTAGCGGAGAATGTCGAGCGCGTCGTATCCGTTTTCGCCAAGGTCGGCGCTTCCCCACTGGGATAGCCAGTTCGGGCACTGGATCCTCTGACCGTCACAGTACTGTGTGAGGATGGGCTGGCGCACGTTCGGGCGTGACAGATAGTTCAGGAAAACTTCATCCACTGCGTCGGAGATGCTTTGGAAGATATTTCGGCCCAGGCTCCATTTCTGGTCGTAAGCGGTGGAGGAGGTGATCGTGAAATCGTAGCGCTGGTTGCGGTACCATTCAGTGTAAACGCGGTTCAGCGTGAAAGACTGGATCGCCAGAACGTTTGCCAGGATCGTCTCGTGCGGCCAGGTGGCGTAGATTTCACTGCTGACGACATTTTTGATATAATCCCGATAGCGTATATAATAATCGCCGGCTGAGGTGTCGCGCGGCGGGCCGTCGTGCACGACAATGAATTCCGGGACGACGACCTTGTCGAGTACGAGTTCGCCGCTCACATTGACGGGTTTGATTTCAGCTTCGGCAATCTTGGGCGGATAACTCCCGTACAGCGTGTGCTCAGGAACGACGATCCGGTCGGGAAGGGCGCCTTCGGAAAGCGGGCGCAGGCGGATTGTCTGCAGGGAGAGCTCGCCGCTGAGGACTTCTGTGCCGCTGACGACGGCAGGCTCGTATCCGGGAGCCGTGATGCGAAGCGTGTATTCTGAGTAAGGCATACTGGAGGACGGCTGCAGGCTGTATTCCACAGGCGGCGTACCGAGTGCGACGACTTCGGTTCGCCCGGCCGTGTCAGTCTGAAGCTCCTCGAGGGTGTTCATGGGATCTCCGGTGTAGGAAATGTCGACGACGGCATCTGCGACGGGCGCATTCCGATCAGACAGTACCGTGACCTGAAGTCCGCCGCGGTCTGTCTGGTCGGTCTGCGCCGCTGCCAGATGCCGTCCCGTAAGATTCATGTTCATAGATTGCTCCGACGAAAGGATTCGCTATATCGTATGCGCGCGGAGAGGAATTTGTGTATAATTCACATGAAAACTCGAATATCCGGACGCCCTCACAGGGATTGGTCAATGCCCCGGCAAACCCGCTTCCGCTCG
>CANQWV010000058.1 GCA_947627645.1 uncultured Lachnospiraceae bacterium
ATTGTACTCTGAGGTATCTTTTTATCAACCACCTTTCCTGGAATTCCCTATGTTTGTATTATACAGGAAGCTCCTGTGAAGGATGTTTTACCTGGCCGTTTGCGCCATAAAGGATCGCGCGCAGGCGCAGCATCTGGAAAGGGATCAGGACGACCAGCTTTTTCTGCTCAAGTTCAGCAAGGCTGTGCCTGGGATAGATGAAATTGCGCACATGATAATCGAAAGTGCCCTGCCCGGGGAAATTGATATGTAGAACACTTTCAGGCGGAATCCCGGGCTTGTCTATAAAGTAGATGACGACGGGCTCCGGGAAATCAAGCTGCAGGCTACCGTCCTGCCGGTTTTCGAGGGCATGGTAGAAGCCGTATTCGAAGACCCGCAGTACAATGGTAGTGTCGAGGTAGACCTGTGCTTCTAGGTGGTAATGGTGCCTGCCGTTGATGACCAGAAAGACGTCCGCAAAATGATGCTTCAGAGCAGCGTCGGTGGATTCGCGGTTCGTGTAGACAATGGTGCTGTCCGGCGGGTAGTCAGTGCCAAAGAGGCCGTTGATCAGGCTGAGAATGGCGGAATTGGAAAGCGAGAAGAGCCGTTTAAAGCTGCGGTCAAAAATGTCTTTAATTTCCTGCATAGTATCACTCCTTACATAGATTATTTGACTGAAGAATAGTTTCCTTTAGCAGTTTATCATTTGTAAGGGTGAACTGACGGAGATGCTATGTTTCACCTGAATCAAGTACAGTAAGAATAACACAAATAATGTTGCACGTCAACAATAAAATGTGACGAAATTGAAAAATTATCTTCATTACTTTGAGCAGCGTTCCGACACCGGGCTGGAGCTCGAGCTTCTGCAGAAATATCTGTTCATTCCGCTTGACATTTTCGGACAGAACATCCAGAATAGGGGAGATGGATTCTGGATGAGGTAATGCGAACCGTCGAAGCTTGATCTTCCATAATTCAGTCCGTATTACTGCTCATTCCGTGACCAGTAACAATAAAACGCTGGGGGTTCATTGACGTATGAAATTGGATTTGACAGACACACTTTATGCGCTTTCCTTTGCACTGGACAGGATTGAGACGGAATTGATCGGGGTCGATACCGGGCATAGCAAGCGTGTGGCCTGCCTTGCGCTGCTGATGGGAAAGGAAGCCGGTTTTAGTGAGGAGGAGCTGCGCGATTTCACGGGCTGCTGTATTCTTCATGACAACGCTCTGGTTGAATACATAAGCGAGGAGCTGGTCAGCAGCATACTTGCGCAGGATACATCTCTTCACTTTTCTGATATGAGTCAGCCGCAGAGAGCGGGGCTGCTGCGTTCCCATTGTGTGAATGGGGAGCGTAACATCCGCCTGATGCCGTTTCGCACGGATGTGGAGAATGTGATCCTCTATCACCACGAGAATGCGGACGGCTCAGGTGCACTGGGGCGGACTGCCTCCGAGACGCCCTTGAAGTCCCGGATCCTGCATCTGGCTGATACTCTGGACATCACAAGCCGCCTGGCGAGTTTGACGGCCTCTGAATTTGGGGAGCTCTGTGATTGGGTTCTGCAGCAGTCCGGCTGTCTGTTTTCTGAGGATACCGTGGAGCTGTTCCGGAGGGCGGTCGACTATGACACGCTGAGCGCACTGCAGAGGGAGAGCGCCCTTGTATTCCTGCACAGGGAGCTTCCGATGACAGTATGTGAGTATTCCGAGCAGGAGATCCGTAATATCGCGGAGTTTTTCATCAATATCGTGGATTATAAGTCTCCGTTTACGCAGGCGCATTCCAGAGGCGTTGCCGAAAAGGCAGAAAAGATGGCGTGTTATTATGGCTTTGGCAAAGAAAAGGCGCTGCGTTATTTTTTTGCGGGAGCGCTGCATGATATCGGCAAACTGGTCGTTTCTAATGATATTCTGGAGAAGCCTGGGAAGCTCACTGAGTATGAATTTACCGAGATGAAGGATCACGCCGCCGCGACTTATCAAATCTTAAGCCAGATCAAGGGGATCCCCGACATCGTTGAGTGGGCGGCCAATCATCATGAGAAGCTGAACGGAAAGGGTTATCCGCGGGGATTATCAGAGAAAGAGTTGAGCTTCGAAGAGCAGCTGATGGCCTGCATCGACATTTATCAGGCGCTGACGGAGAAGCGGCCTTATAAGGATGGCTTGTCCCATGAGAAGACGATCTCGATCATGCGTAATATGGCGCAGAGGGGTGAGATCAACGGGACGATCGTGAAGGATATGGACGCTGCTATGATGGGAATATAGGTAAGCAGTGGAAGACGGCAAGGTGACCTGTGTGATATGGACGCTGCCATGATGGGAATATAGGTAAGCATTTCAAAAGCGGCGTAATGAAATTCCCATTCCGGTTTGCTATATTTTTAGCAAAAGGAGAAAGGGGTTTTTGGATGAATAACAAAAAAGAAACAATTCAGAGGTTTGCAGGGGTATGCTGGAGGAGTGGGGTATGTTAGAGGATGTGGCCGCTCAAGCGGCACAGTCATTTGCATATGAGGTCAGGGGAGACAGCGCGGTGATCCTGCGCTGTTTTTCGCATGACTCAAGGGCAGAGATCCCGGAGCGGATCGGGAGCTATCTGGTGACGGAGCTCGGGGCCTACGCATTTTCAGAACATTTCGAGGAAGGGAAGCTGGAGCGGGAGATCCGGGAGGGTCGTGTGAAGCTTTATGTGCCGGAATCTCTGGATATCAGCTTTGGATGTACAAAAAGGGAGAGTGCTGAGGGAAGCGGCATAGCGAAGCGGAGCGGGGAGAAGATATCGCCGCCGGGGCAGAAAAGAGCCCTTACGGAGGAGGCTATGCTTTCGGAGGAGGCTATGTTTTCGGAGAAGGCTATGTTTTCGGCGGTCATATGCGGAGAATATGCGAGAAAAGCTGTGCTCCCGCCGCCGCTGCGCGGGGAGCGTCTGGAGGAGATTGTGCTGCCCTTGACGGTTCGACGGGTTGGTCGATACTGTTTCTATAATTGCGGGAACCTGCGCAGGCTTGAATTTCATGGAGGATTGTCGGACTGGGGAAGCGGGGCATTCACGGGTTGCCATGGGGTGCGGAGCCTGCGCGTGTACGCGGATGTGGATGGACGCTCGCACCTGAAGGATGTGCTGGACGAGCTGCGTGAGGAGCTGGAGGTGGAGTATTTCATGGAGCCTGCAGGCGGAAGCAGCAGGGCGGAACAGTCTGAAAGCATTATAGATAGAAGAAAGAATGGCGCGCCTGGCTTTGCCCGACTGATCTTTCCGGAATTTTATGAGGAGGGCGTGGAAAATACGCCGGCGCGGATTCTGGAGAATCATGTGCATGGGAGCGGCATTTTGTACCGCAATTGTTTTCGGGGACGCGCATTGGATTTTGCCCAGTATGATGCGCTGTTTCCGCACGCGAAGGCGTGGGAGAGCAAAGAGCTGGTGCTTTGTATGGCACTTGCGCGCCTGCGCGCTCCGCAGGGGCTGACGCAGACGGCAAAGGAGCAGTATGAGACGTATCTGACAGAACACGCGGCGGAGGCGGGGCGTTGGCTGCTTGGCCAGAGAGATCTGGAGGGGTTGCGGTTCTTGCTGGCACTGATCAGGAGCCGGGAGGATGACGGGATGAAAATCAAGGCTCCCCGTGCTTCAGGAGCGGGAGTGTTTGCTGGGGGTCAGGAAGACGACAGGCGGAGAACCGAAGCTTCCTATACTTCAGGAGCGGGAGTGTCTGCTGGGGATCAGGAAGACGACAGGCGGAGAACCGAAGCTTCCTATACTTCAGGAGCGGGAGTGTTTGCTGGAAGCCGGGAACATGACAGGCGGAGAACCGAAGCTTCCTGTGCCTCAGGAGCGGGGGTTTCTGCCGGAGAGCGGGAAGACGGCAAGAAGAAAACGGAACATCAGATGAGCCAGTCGATGCAGGGGCAGCTGCTTCGGGTTTTGCTTGAGGAGGCGTCCCGCGCACAGTACATGGAGGCGGTGAGCTATTTGATGGAATATGAGCGTGAGCATCGGGCGACCTGTCCTTCACACAGGCGAAGATTGGAGCTGTGACCTGAAAAACAGGTTATATTCTGGCTTTGTCAAAATGGTAACAGATATTTGTGCGGAACCGTCAGGAGGGGTATGCGGGGAACAATCAGCGAGGAGATTGCTGGGAGAGCTGCGCGAGAATAACTTTGACGGGAGCAATTTAGTGGGAGTAATTTTGACGGGAGTAAATTGGCGGGAGTAATTTTAGCGGGAGCAATTTAGCGGGAGTAATTTTGATGGGAGTAATTTGGCGGGAGTAATTTTAACGGGAGCAATTTGGCGGGAGTAATTTTGACGGGAGCAATTTAGCGGGAGTAATTTTGACGCGAGTAATTTGGCGGGAGTAATTTTGATGGGGACAATTTGGCATGGAAATAATTGACACGGAGATTTCGTTAGGGTAAATTAGATTACAGCTGTGCAATACAAGCAAATTCAGACAGGAGGGAGTTTTGAAATGAAATTTTCAGAAATGCCATATGAGCGTCCGGATCTTCAGGCTCTGAAGGATCAGCTGACGGCGCTGACCGGGCGGCTTCGCTGCGCGAAGGATTACGCGGAGGCAAAGCAGGTTTTCCTGGAGAACGAGGAGCTTGGGAAGCATATTGAAACGCAGACCACGCTTGCGAGCATCCGGCACGATATCGACACGCGCGATGAGTTTTACGATGCGGAAGTGAGCTTCTGGAACGGCGCGATGCCGGAGCTGGAGGAGTACAGTCAGGCCTGGACGAAGGCGATGCTGGAGAGTCCGTACCGCGAAGATTTTTCCAGGGAGTATGGCGATCTGATGTTCGTGAAGGCGGAGATGGCGCTGAAAACCTTCTCTCCGGAGATCATTCCGGAGCTGCAGAAGGAGAACGAGCTGACGACGCGCTATGAGAAGCTGCTGGCCTCGGCGCAGATCCCGTTCGAGGGAGGGACGTACACGCTCGCTCAGCTGGAGCCGTTTAAGAAGGATGCGGACGATGCGAGGCGCCTTGCGGCCTGGAAGGCGGAGGGCCAGTGGTACAAGGAGCAGCAGGCCGAGCTGGACGAGCTCTACGATCAGCTGGTGCACGTGCGCGACGCGATGGGAAGGAAGCTGGGCTACGACGGTTACACCGAGCTCGGCTATTACCGTATGGAGCGTAATTGCTATACGAAGGAGGATATTGAGAAATTCCGTGCGGCGGTTGTGAAATACCTGGTGCCGGTGGCGGACATGATTTACCGGAGGCAGGCGGAGCGTCTCGGCAAGCAGTATCCGATGAGCTTCGCGGACAACGCGCTGGAGTTTCGCTCGGGGAACCCCAGGCCTTTCGGTACGCCGCAGGAGATCCTTGAGCAGGGCAGGAAATTCTACAGTGAGCTTTCTCCGGAGACGGAGCAGTTTTTCAACGAGATGCTCGCAAGCGGGACGCTGGACGTCCTCTCCACACCGGGCAAGGCAGGAGGCGGTTATTGTACGAGCATTGCGGATTACCGGATTCCGTTTATCTTTGCCAACTTTAACGGGACGCAGGGGGACGTGGAGGTGATCACACACGAGGCGGGGCATGCGTTTGCCGCGTGGATGAACCGCGACCGCGTGCCCGAGGAGTACATCTGGCCGGGCATGGAGGCCTGCGAGGTGCACTCGATGTCGATGGAATTCTTCGCGTGGCTCTGGGCGGAGGGCTTCTTTGGAGAGGATACGCGCAAGTTTTACTACAGCCATCTGGCGAGCGCGCTGAAGTTTATCCCCTACGGGACGATGGTCGACCATTTCCAGCATATCGTGTTCGAACGGCCGCAGATGACGCCGCGGGAGCGCCACGACGTATGGAAGGAGCTGCTTGGCGTATATATGCCGTGGATGAAGCTGGACGGAGAGATTCCGTTCTACAGTGAGGGCGAGGGCTGGCAGCGACAGCACCACATCTACTCCCTTCCTTTCTATTATATTGATTACTGCCTGGCACAGACGGTTTCTCTGCAGTTTTGGGCGAGAATCCAGTCGGATCGCAAGGACGCCTGGAAGCATTACATGGCTTACACGAAACAGGGCGGAAGCCGGGTATTCACAGAGCTTCTGAAAAACGCGGGCCTGGACAGCCCGTTTGATGAGAATTGCCTGAAGGGCGTGTGCGGGCAGGCGAAGGCCTGGCTGGAGTCTTTCGACCTGAAGGGAATCCTCTGAACCGGGAAAATCCGCTGACCGGGCGCTATAGTTCCTGCAGCGGATTTGCCCGCCGTTTAGGGCTGTTTTGCCCCGGAAAAAGATTCCGGAGAATTATTTGAAGAAAAATTGATCCCAAAAGAGGGTTTTGGTTACGATTTTTGATTGACACATCGCGAGTATAAAGATAAAATGAAGTGTAGCAGTAAGATGCCAATAAAGTACAAGGAGGTTAAACAGAAATGACAAAAGCAAGAAAATTCCTTGCTCTGGCGCTTGCGGCGGCCATGACGGTATCGCTGGCTGGCTGCGGCGGCGGAGAGAAGGAGACCGAGGCTCCGGCGACTGAGAAGAAGACGGAAGCTGTGACGGAGAAGGTAACTGAGGCTCCGACGGAAGCTCCGACCGAGGCCGTGACGGAAGCCCCGACTGAGGCTGAGACCGAGGCCGTGACGGAAGCTCCGACTGAGGCCGTAACGGAAGCGGTGACTGAGGCCGAAACCGAGGCTGTGACGGAAGCCCCGACCGAGGCTGAGACTGAGGCAGTGACGGAAGCCCCGACCGAGGCTGAGACTGAGGCAGTGACGGAGGCGCCTGAGATCGAGTCTGAGATGCCGACTGCGCTGACAGTTGCTGAGACGGAGGCCGAGACCGAGGAAGTAACGGAAGCCCCGACCGAAGCCGAGACCGAGGAAGTAACGGAAGCCCCGACCGAGGCTGAGACTGAGGCAGTGACGGAAGCCCCGACTGAGGCAGAGACTGAGGAAGTAACGGAAGTCCCGACCGAGGCTGAGACGGAAGAAGTAACGGAAGCACCGACGGAGGCAGAGACTGAGGAAGTAACGGAAGTCCCGACCGAGGCCGAGACTGAGGAAGTAACGGAAGCTCCGACCGAGGCCGAGACCGAGGAAGTAACGGAAGCCCCGACGGAGGCCGAGACCGAGGAAGTAACCGAAGCTCCGACCGAGGCTGAGACTGAGGAAGTAACGGAAGCTGAGACTGAGGCAGTTACCGAGGCTCCGGAGACTGAGCTGACAACTGCGGAGATCGTGGTGGCTGAGGCTGAGAGTGAGCTCGTGGCGCTTGTGGACGAGGCTGAGTCTGAGGTGGCAGCGGTTATCACGGCTGCAGAGACCGAGGCTGAGACCGAGGAAGTGACGGAAGCTCCGACCGAGGCCGAGACTGAGGAAGTAACAGAAGCTCCGACCGAGGCTGAGACCGAGGAAGTAACGGAAGCTCCGACCGAGGCTGAGACTGAGGAAGTAACCGAGACCCCGACTGAGGCGGCAGAGACCGAGGCTCCGGCAGAGGCTGAGACCGAGCTCGAGAGCGAGAACGTGACGGCTGCCGAGATTGCTGTTGCGGAAGAAGAGACCGAGGGCGAGACCGGCGCTGCGATGGAAGAGCTGAGCGGCGAGGAGCTTGACGAGTACGATGTGAAGTCCGCTGAGGTTTATGAGGCGGCGTTTGGCGAGTTCTACGAGACCTATCTTGAGGCTCTTGAGGCGGAGAACATTTCCGAGCGTTACGCTCTGATGGCTGTCGCCGAGGCGAAGATGCTCGAGTCCGCTGTGATGATCCCGCTGTCTTCGAATGGTGGTATGTACTCGATCAGCAAGGTTGCGCCGTACACCAACACTCCGATCCTGTGGGGCAACGATTCCTATAGATATTATCGCCGTCTGGTCACGACCGAGTTGATCAAGACAGAGGATCGCGACGAGATGAAGGCAAAGTGGGCGGAGCTCAAGGGCACCGGCACTTACGAGGAGTGGGCGCGCTCCTTCCTCGAGGAGAAGGGCTATGAGATCAAGGACACCTATGACATGGCTTACAACTCCGACCCGGTAACCTGGGACGTTCTGGCGACATCCCTGGCGGCGGACAGCGAGGCGATCATCAATACATATGATGGCCTGATGGAGTATGATGTAGAGAATGTTCTGCAGCCGACGCTGGCGGAGAGCTACGAAGTGTCCGACGACGGCCTGACCTACACCTTCCACATCCGCGAGGGCGTGAAGTGGGTAGATTCCCAGGGCCGTGAGGTTGCCGATGTGAAGGCGGACGACTGGGTAGCAGGCATGCAGCACATGATGGATGCTATGGGCGGTCTGGAGTACCTTGTGACGACGGACGGCTGCGGCATCAAGAATGCATCCGCTTATATCTATGGCGAGACCTCCGATTTCAACGAGGTCGGCGTCAAGGCTGTGGACGACTATACACTGGAGTACACACTCGAAGCTCCGTGCCCGTTCTTCACGACGATGCTCGGCTACGGCGTGTTCGCGCCGATGAGCCGTAGCTACTATGAGTCCCAGGGCGGTAAGTTCGGCGCTGAGTACGATTCTTCCGCGGCGGATTACAACTACGGCAAGGATCCGAACTCCATCGCATACTGCGGCCCGTACGTAGTGACGAACGCGACCGCGCAGAACACGATCGTGTTCCAGGCGAACGAGTCCTACTGGAATAAGGATGCAGTCAATGTGAAGACGCTTACATGGCTGTTCGACAGCGGCGACGACGCGATGAAGGGTTACAATGACACGATGTCCGGCGTACTGGACGGCTGCACGCTGACGCCGGCACGTCTGGAGCAGGCGAAGGCAGACGGCGTCTTTGACGAGTACAATTACATCTCCAGCACAGACGCGACGTCCTTCATGGGCTTCTACAACCTGAACCGCAACGCGTTCGCGAACTTCAACGACGACACCGTGATGGTCTCCGAGCAGAGCGAGGAGGATGCGGCGAGAACGAACGTGGCGATCAACAACGTGCACTTCCGCCGTGCAGTGTCCTTCGCACTGGACCGCGGCGCGTACAACGCACAGGTAGTCGGCGAAGATCTGAAGCTGACCTCCCTGCGTAACTCTTATATCCCGGGCACGTTTGTGACGCTTCCGGAGGATGTGACGATTGACATCAACGGCACGGCGACCGACTTCGCTGCAGGCACGAACTATGGCGTGATCGTGCAGGCGCAGATCGATGCGGACGACGTGAAGATGACGGTTTACGATCCGGAGGGCGACGGCGGCGTCGGCTCCAGCGATGGCTTCGACGGCTGGTACAATCCGGAGAACGCGGTGGCTGAGCTTGAGACGGCAGTGGAAGAGCTGGCGGCTGAGGGCGTTGAGATCAGCCCGGAGAACCCGATCTACCTCGACCTTCCGTATCCGGCGAACAGCGAGCCGTACACCAACAAGGAGAACGCGTTCAAGCAGTCTGTGGAGCAGACGCTTGGCGGAAGCGTGATTATCAACCTTGTTGCGGGCAACAGCTTTGACGACTGGTACTATGCAGGCTACTATCCGACCTATGGCTATGAGAGCAACTATGACATCTGCGACGTCTCCGGCTGGGGTCCGGATTACGGCGATCCGCAGACGTTCCTGAATACGCTGCTTCCGGAGTACGCTGGCTACATGATCAAGGCGCTTGGTATTTACTAAGATTCCGTCTGGATCATACACAACAAAAATGGCGGAAGCTGTTCTGCAGATAAGCTAAATAAGTAAACAGCCATAAAAGGCAGGGCGTCTCCTGGAAGGACCGATAGGGGTGTCCATCAGGGGATGTTCCTGCCTTTTGCTGTTATATCATATTACACTGTATAACGGTTTCCGATGTGAGTGAAAGAGACTATGGGCAAATATTTAATCAAACGTCTGTTGCACGGCGCGGTTTCGATTGTCATCGTGGTGGCGATCGTCATGATCATGATCTACGGAATGCTGAACCGGGATCTGATCTTCGCCAAGGATACCACTTACACGCACCAGAGCAACAACCAGAAAATAACTTATATGTACTCCAAATGGGAGGAATACGGCTACGTGGACTATATTCCGTACGCCGATTATCTGCAGGAGCTGCTGCAGAAAGGAGAGATCGACGAGGAGACGCGCTCGTCCGCGGTGAGCCTCGGACGGAAGGCGGACGCCGACTCTGAGACCGTGCAGGAGTATGTGCAGAAGTTTACCGACTATTATGAGTCCCAGGGCTATACGGTCACGAGGCTTGAGGCCGTCACGCGCGCAGGACGAAGGATCGCGGACGGGGGACAGCCGCAGCTGTTTGCCTACCGGGATGTTCCGCTGCTCGGCCGTCTGTGGAGATATTTCACAGGGCTGATCACGATTGACAAGACAAATTATGTAAAAGAAGACATCGGAGAGCGGGGAATCTCCTTTACGTTATACGACCCGGCTTACGGCGGGAAAAAATTCTCACCGGCGATTCTCGGGAACGGCACGAAGCATAAGTATCTGCTTTACTGCGATTCTAATTTCCCCTTTATCCATCAGAACATCGCCACGCTGAATCTCGGCACATCCTACTCGGTCAACACGGGCATCGATGTGTTCACGACGATGACGAGGACGCAGGGCTCCTACGTGCGTTCCACGATCACCTATCCCTCCGGACTCACGGAGGAGAGTGCGGATGACCTGCACAGCGCAACCTATCTGCCGAATTCGCTTGGCTCCAGCGTTGTGTACGCGGATCGTTTCGTGGACAACTACACGAACGTGGATACGGTGAAGAACGGCTTTTCCAAGGTCGGCTACTCGTTTGTGATCGGGCTGATCTCCGTCATCATCTCGTATCTGCTCGGCGTGCCGCTCGGCATTCTCATGGCGAGGAAGAAGGACAAGCTGGTCGACAAGCTGGGCACCATCTACATTGTGTTTATCATCGCGGTGCCTTCGCTGGCCTATATTTTCCTGTTCAAGGCGATCGGCGGAGAGCTTGGACTTCCGACGACCTTTGATATGGAATCCACGAGCAAGCTGATGTTTGTCCTGCCGATCGTCTCGCTGGCGCTCCCGTCCATCGCGGACCTGATGAAATGGATGCGGCGCTACATGATCGATCAGATGAACTCGGATTACGTGAAGTTCGCGCGCTCCGGAGGCTATTCCGAGTCCGAGATCTTCACGAAGCATATCATGAAAAACGCAGTGATCCCGATCGTACACGGAATCCCATCGAGCGTGCTGTTTGCCCTGACCGGCGCGATCATCACCGAGCGTGTGTATGTTGTGCCCGGCGCCGGCAACCTGCTGACCGAGGCGATCAACAAGTACGACAACGGCGTCATCATCGGCGTGACCTTATTTTACGCGGTGCTGACGGTAGTATCCATCGTCCTGGGCGACGTGCTGATGGCGATGGTAGATCCGCGGATCTCATTCTCAACGAAAGACAGGTGATCATATGGAACAAGAAATCGCAAAACTGGGCATTTCTGAAGAGGAGTTGTTTTCCCGCGTGGACCATTCGGCCCTGGATTCCGAGAAGATCACCGCGCCGAGGTATTCCTACTGGCAGTCTGTGTTCCGCGTGTTTTTCCGAAAGAAACTGAACATTGTGATCCTGGCGATCCTGCTGTTCGTGATCGCGTTCGCTTATATCTATCCGTCGATCACGGAGTACGAGCGCTTCGCGAACCTGCTGGATTCGACGGCCAAGCATCTTTCCCCTGCCAAGGCGATCAAGCAGATGGGCCTCAGCATCCACTGGATCCTGGGGACAGGCGCCGCCGGACAGTCTACGTTTGACGCGATCTGGAACGGCTCGCGGATCTCCATCTCGCTGGCCTTCATCTGCGCGGCGATCAACATGACGATCGGCGTGATCATCGGCTCGATCTGGGGATTTTCCAAGAAGGTCGACATGGTGATGAACGAGGTTTACAACATCCTCACGAACATTCCGTATCTGGTGTTCATCGCCGTGATGGTGATGCTGTTCTCCGCGAGCTTCTGGACGATGGTGCTCGCGCTGACGGCGACGGGCTGGGTCGGGATTGCCTACTTTATCCGTACGCAGGTGGTCATCATCCGTGACCGCGAATACAATCTGGCGTCAAAATGCCTTGGAACCTCTACGTTTAAGATTGCAATGAAGAACATCCTGCCGTTCATGACGTCCGTGATCGTGACGCTGCTTGCGACGGAGATTCCTTCCTATATTTCCTATGAGGTGTTCCTGGCTTATATCGGCATGGGACTCTCGGAGATGTCGCTGGGCCGCCTGATCTTTGAGGCGGAGAGCGCGATGGTGACGCCTGGCTGGCAGTTCGAGTTCTGGAGTCCGGTGGCCATCGCTTCGATCATCACCGTTGTGCTGTACGTCGTCGGGCAGAATCTCGGCGACGCGTCGGATCCGAGGACGCATATGTAAGATAAACAAAAGGCGGGAAATGTCCGTCGGGGCATCTGGCATACGTCGGCCGGAACGGTCCGTCGGGGCATTTGGCATATGTCGGCCGGAACGGTCCGTTGGGGCATCTGGCATAAGTCGGCCGGAACGGCAGCCTGCGGATTTTGTCTGCAGCGAAACGATCCGGATTTTTTGGAATAATGATAGATGAGGAACCGATATGGAAGACAGAAAAGTATTGTTATCAGTCAAAAACCTGTCCGTGAAATTCCGCGTCCGCGGGCGTATCCTGACCGCGATACGGGGAATTTCCCTGGACATCTATGAGAACGAATCGATCGCGATCGTCGGCGAGTCCGGTTCCGGGAAGTCGGTGTTCACGAAGACCTTTGCCGGTATGCTGGATTCCAACGGCTTCATCAGCGAGGGACAGCTCCTGTTCGACGACGAGGAGCTGGCGGACACGCACGTGACGCTTGACGCACAGGCGAAGCGTGCGATCGCGGACGCGCAGGCGAAGCTGAACGAGTACGCGAAGCTGGAGGGAGGCTCCGCTACTTACCAGAAGATCCTGGAGCTTGAGGCCGAAAAGCGTGCGCGCAGCGGCTTGAGCCCCGAGGAGGAAGCAAAGGCTGAGGCCGAAGTGAAGGAGCTTGTCGCGAAGCGGACGGATCTGTTTAACGAGAAGCAGACCTACGATCCTTCGAAGGAGAAGGAGAAGATCCGCCAGGCTGCGAAGCAGATCAAAGCGATGGACGCTCAGATCAAAGAGCTTCAGAAGCGCAACGAACAGCGTGCGAAAGAGAAGAAGGCTGCGGCCGAGCACGACAGTGCATACCAGAAACAGTATGAGACACGGATGGCCGCGCTCAAGACGCAGTATGAGAAAGAGACCAAAGGGGAGATTTCCCCGGAGGTCATGAAGCGGAATGAGATTCTGGCGAAGGAGGTTTACCTCTCTGTCGGAAGATACAGCTTCCGCCGCAGGCATAAGGCGATCGCAGAGCTGCTTGAGGCGCTGAAGAAGGCGATGCAGCTCGGCGTGGATCTGTTGAACGAGGCGGAGCGCAACGCGGTGTTCGACAATGTCACCTTCCGCGTGCGCTATCTGGATGAGACGGCGGACAGCCTGCACGGTACCTGCGTGATCAATCTCGCTAACATCAAATATCAGAAGGACTGGGAGAAAATCCGCGGCAGAAGGATCGCCACGGTGTTCCAGGATCCGATGACTTCGCTGAACCCGATCATCACGATCGGCAAGCAGATCACTTCGATCATCAAGAAGCACCAGGACTGCACCGATGTGGAGGCAAGGAGGCGGGCTCTTGAGCTGATGCACAAGGTGGGTATCCCCAATCCGGAGGCGCGCTTTGACGATTATCCGTTCCAGTATTCCGGCGGTATGCGCCAGAGGATCGTCATCGCGATCGCCCTGTCGTGTCAGCCGAAGATCCTGATCTGCGATGAGCCGACCACGGCCCTGGACGTGACGATCCAGGCGCAGATTCTGCGGCTGATCAAGGATCTGCAGAAGGAATTCAACTACACGACAGTATTCATCACTCACGATCTCGGCGTGGTTGCCAATATCGCGGAGCGTGTCGCGGTGATGTACGCGGGCCAGATCGTGGAGCTCGGGACGGTGGAGGAGGTCTTCTACGACCCGCGCCATCCGTATACCTGGGCGCTGCTTTCTTCCCTGCCGCAGCTGGCGGAGAAGAATACCACGCTCTACTCGATCACCGGCACGCCGCCGTCGCTGTACAACAGCATTGTCGGCGATTCGTTTGCCCCGCGCAATCCGTATTGCCTGAAGATCGATACGC